>CAVCAV010000134.1:0-7923 GCA_963600165.1 Christensenella sp. UBA1685
TCGCGAAGCACCGCCCGCATCGTTCGTTCTTTTGGACACAAATCTCGCCCGGCAACGCTGCAGGCTTTATGGATTTGTGTACCTTTGTCGTGTTATGATAGACAAAGGTACCATTCAACGCATAATGGACGCGGCTGACATTGTGGAAGTCGTGCGCGAATTTGTAGACCTGCGCAAGGCAGGAACCGGCTACAAGGGACTGTGCCCGTTCCATAACGAGAAGACTCCGAGTTTCAATGTCTCGCCCGCCAAGCAGTACTGCAAATGCTTCTCGTGCGGCAAGGGCGGCAATGCCGTTCATTTCCTTATGGAACTCGAACAGATGACCTATCCCGAAGCCATCAAATGGCTCGGGCGGAAATACGGCATTGAGGTAAAGGAAAAGGAACTTACCGACGAAGAACGCGAACAGCAAAGCGAGCGCGAAAGCATGTTTGTGGTGAACGAATGGGCAAACAATTACTTTCAGTCCATGCTCCACGACAATGTGGACGGTGTGGCAAAAGGCATGGCCTATTTCCGCTCGCGTGGTTTCCGCGACGACATCATCCGCAAATTCCATCTCGGTTACAGTCTGGAAAAGCGCGATGCCATGACGCAAGCGGCTTTGGCAGCCGGATATAAAGAAGAATTTCTGCTAAAAACAGGACTCTCCTACCGCACGGACGACGGCCATGTGCTCGACCGCTACCACGGCCGCGTTATTTTTCCCGTCAGTTCCGTGTCGGGCAAAACGGTGGCTTTCGGCGGCCGCATTCTTTCGTCGGAGAAAAGCGTGGCCAAATACGTCAATTCTCCTGAAAGCCTCATTTACAGCAAGAGCCATGAGCTCTACGGACTTTACCAAGCCAAACAGGCCATTGCCCGCGAAGGCCGTTGCTTCCTCGTGGAAGGTTACACCGACGTCATCTCCATGCACCAAAGCGGTGTGGAAAACGTGGTGGCCTCGTCGGGAACGTCTCTTACGGAAGGCCAAATCCGGTTGGTCCACCGTTTTACGGAAAACATTACGGTGCTCTACGACGGCGATGCTGCCGGCATCAAGGCCAGTTTGCGAGGCATCGACATGCTTCTTTCGGAAGGACTCCATATTAAGGTGCTGCTCCTGCCCGACGGACACGACCCCGACAGTTTTGCACGTTCGCACAACGCACAGGCTTTCAAGGACTACATCGACGCACATCAGGTGGACTTTATCAAATTCAAGGTCGACCTTCTGCAAAAGGAAGCCGATGGCGACCCTCTCAAACGTGCCGAACTCATCGGCAATGTGGTGAAGAGCGTCTCCGTCATTCCCGACAACATCGTGCGTCAGATGTACATCAGGGAGTGCGCCACCATGCTCAACGTGAGTGAAGAGCTCATTGTAAACGAGATAAACAAACTTCATACGGAAGCAGCCCGCAATGAAGAGCGCAAAGAGGAGCGTAAAGAAGGCGAGGAGGCCGCTCATGAAGAAGAAAAACCCTCCCCTACTCCGCTTCCGCTTGATGCGGGTTCGGCAGAAGAACGCAGGTTGACGGCCATGGTGATACGTTACGGCGGATGCCCTGTGCGTTGCAGTGCGGACGAGGGAAACGACACGCTCCCGTTGGCCGTATATATCAAGCAATGTCTGGAAGCCGATGAAATAACGTTTGCCACACCTCTTTATAAGCGCATTCTCGACGAAGCCAGCAGCAAGGCCGAAGCGGAAGCCGACTGGCAGTCGCTCCCCTTCTTCATCCGCCATACCGATGCCGAAGTGTGTGCCCTTGCTTCAGAATTGGCTGAAGACCAATTTGAACTGAGTACGGAGCAGCGCAAGCAATACACTTCCGACCAGTACCGCCTTGAAGAACTCATTCCGCGAATGCTCAACGACTACAAGCACTCCATCATCAAAGCCCACGTCAATTCGCTCCTGCAGCAGATGCGCAATCCCGAAGTGATGAACAATCCCGAACAGGCCCGCCAGGTGATGCAGCAATACATGCAGGCCAGTGCCGTGGAACGCCAGTTTGCGCGTGTCCTCGGCGACCGCGTGATTCAGCCTAAGCGGTAACTTCCGTACCGAACAAGCAAAAAAACGCAGCAGATGCGCACCAATAAGGGATTTTAATGCTATTTTTGCCCTGTTCGCACTGCCATAATTGCGGCTGTGCAATATTCTGTAAGGACTCCATATATATAAGGAGTGGCTTCAATATCCGAAAATCAAAACTCTCTCTATCTGTAAATATGAAAGGAATAGTATTGGCTGGCGGTAGCGGCACACGTCTCTACCCCATTACGAAAGGCATCAGCAAACAGCTCATTCCCATCTTCGACAAACCCATGGTATATTATCCCATCTCCGTGCTTATGCTCGCGGGAATTCGGGACATACTCATCATATCCACCCCTCACGACCTCCCCGGCTTCAAGCGCCTGCTGGGCGACGGCTCCGACTTCGGCGTACATTTCGAATATGCCGAACAGCCTTCTCCCGACGGATTGGCACAGGCGTTCATTATCGGTGAGAAATTCATCGGCAACGACTCCGTGTGCCTCGTGCTCGGCGACAACATCTTCCACGGCAGCAACTTCGGACGCATGCTCCGCAATGCCGTGAAAACGGCCGAAGAAGACGGGCGCGCCACCGTATTTGGCTATCGCGTGAACGATCCCGAGCGCTACGGCGTGGTGGAATTCGACGAAAGCGGCCAGTGTGTAAGCATTGAAGAAAAGCCCGAAAAGCCCAAGTCGAACTATGCCGTTGTGGGCCTCTATTTCTATCCTAACAAGGTGGTAGACGTGGCCAAGCACATCAAGCCTTCTGCCCGCGGCGAACTCGAAATCACCACCGTCAACCAGCAGTTCCTCGACGACGGCGAACTGATGGTGCAGACTCTTGGCATTGGTTTCGCATGGCTCGACACCGGTACGCACGACAGTCTTAGCGAAGCATCCACCTTCATTGAAGTGATAGAAAAACGAACCGGCTTGAAGATAGCCTGTCTTGAAGGCATTGGCTTGAAGCAGGGATGGGTCACTCCGCAGCATATCCGCGAGATTGCGAGACCCATGAGCAAGAACCAGTACGGACAGTACCTGCTCAAGTTGGCCGACGAGGTTGAAAGCAAAGCTTGAACAACAGCAGTTCCCTAATTGGTACTCAATGGAGTACGTACTGTAAATTCTCTGCAAAATCCCAACGCTAATGTGCTTCGTTAAGAAATCCGTCACTATATTTCTCTTGCTGATGCTGGCCCTTATTCCCCGTGCGGCAACCGCACAGGAAACGGCCACGTCTTTGGCGGGAGTATATGAACGCGTGACGGACATCAGTACGATAGCCTCAACGGACTGTTGTCTGATAGGCGCATGGGCAGAGTTTGGCAGTGACATCCGCACATTCAATCTGGCGACAACAAATTTTCTAAGTTCCAATAAAAAGAAACTCAAGGCCCTACCCCTCTCCGACGGAGCTGAAAAACGCATAGTCTGCCAAGACGCTTCTGCCGTATGGCATATTGAAAAGCAGTCAGAGAACTATCTGCTGAAGGCTGCCGAAGACGGAAGAGTGCTTTCGCGTTATGGCAACGACAAACTTGGACTTTTGCTTGACAATTATAAAAGCAAGTCGTTGTCGGAGTGGACAATAACAGCGGATGCATCGGGTACGTTCGCCATTGGTTCTGCAGAAGGTGGAAAGCGTAAGTTCGCTTGCGATTATTCCAACGACACAACCGTCTGCTATGATTTCTACGTTGATGGAGGGCCGCTGTACATCTACAAACGGATTTCCAGCAGTGTCCCTGACCAGCAGACTATAGATGTACCCAAAGACGGGAGTCGTGTAGTGTTGTCGGCAGAGGGCGTGGCATTTTGCGCTGATGCTACTGCTGCCGTATCTACCGACGGCTTGCTCTTGCTCAACGGTAGTTACGCGCCCAGTGCAGCATATACCTCTTTCGTTTGCCAAACGAGTAGCGAAGACGCAAAGGCTTTTGCACTGAAGAATACCACCGACGGAACCTATTTGGGAGCAGATGTTTCTCTCACTTCCGAACCTTTCCTTTGGCAGTTGCGCGATGGAAAACTTGCCGACTATTCATCCGTAGACGAGACCCACTATGTTTGTTACAACACGGCGGCCCGTCAATGGTCGTTGCTTACACAAGACGAGCAAAAACAACAGGGTGCAGTTCCCGCCTCAATAGGATTTGTTGCCGACTCGCCCACATCTGAACTCGCAGCAGACGGTGTGCTTTCATTGGCGGGCGGATGGAGTGCGGACGAACTTTCACAAGTCAATTTCGCCAACGCCACGTGCCTGGACATGACAGGCATTTCCCTCCCATTAAAGGCACTCCCTTTCAAAAATTCACCGCAAACCAAGAACTTCCCCATCTTCGTCTCGCAAGAATCCGCGTCAGCAGTTTCAAGCGATTGGAACTTCGTGGTAAACGAAGACGGAAACGAATATCGATTGGGTAACGTAACCGCGTTGGTAGACGGTGAACCCCTCTATTCCCCTTACGACATTACGCTCAGTGCAGCACAATTGACTTATTCCCGAACACCGTTGCAAGGCACCGCTTGGCAAACACTTTGTCTGCCTTTTGCGGTAGATAATCTGCCCGACAATGCCGCATTCTATAGTGCTGCAGAACTCGGCGACGACGCATTGTCGCTTCAGTCAGCTTCAACCTTGAAAGCCGGTGTGCCTTATTTGTTCCGTAGCACCAATGAAGAGAGCGGATTTGCCGCCGGAGAAACGCTTGAATTCAAATGCAGCAAAGGTGCGCTCCTCGGAGTTCCTTCCGCCAGCAACGCCCTTCAAGGTACATTCTCTCACTTTGCGGTGAGCGCAGACGATACGGGCATATTCATGCTCAATCCAGCCACATCGGCCTTCCAAAAGGCCGCAAGCGGTAGCCGCCTGAAGCCCTTCCGCGCATACCTACGTTCAGCAAACAATTCAGTGAAGTTCAGACTCACATATAAATAAGAATCGCAACCATACAATGATTATAGCAGTAGACTTCGACGGCACCATCGTCGAACACCGTTATCCCGAAATAGGCAAGGAAATTCCATTCGCCACAGCCACATTGCGCCAACTCATCAACGACGGACACAAACTCATCTTGTGGAGCGTTCGCGAAGGCGACCTCCTTCAGCAGGCTGTAGACTGGTGTGAACAAAGAGGCGTAAGGTTCTATGCTGTCAATGCAGACCTCGACGAAGACGCCAAGGACCAGTCCGGCAGCAAACATTTCAGCCGGAAAATAAAGGCACACGTGTTCATCGACGACCGCAACGTGGGTGGTCTCCCCGATTGGGGCATTATCTATCAGCTCATCACCCGCAAGCAAAGCATGATGCAGTATCTGCAAAGTACGGAATCGGAGAGCGAACCCAAGAAAAAGCCCTGGTGGAAATTCTAACCGATACAAGAAGAGCCTTACCCCTATGAAAATACCCAGCGCACACCAAATGAAAGAACTGGATGAATACACCATCCAGTCCGAAGACATCTCATCGATAGACCTCATGGAACGCGCTTCCGCAAAGGTCACCGAATTTATCAAAGCCAACTATCCCGACCGCCAGCGCCACATTGCCGTGTTCTCCGGTCCGGGCAACAACGGAGGAGACGGACTCGCCGTAGCGCGCCAGCTCTCCGCTGTGGGATATGAACGCGTGGAAGTGTTCCTCTTCAACACCAGCAACTCGCTCAGTGCCGACTGCAAGACCAATGCGGAACGCCTGCAGAACGAATGCGGAAATGTGGCATTCACCGAAGTGACCCAACAGTTCGAAGCTCCCCAACTCACCGCTCAAACCCTCATTGTCGACGCCCTCTTCGGTACGGGCCTCAACAAGCCCCTCAGCGGAGGATATGCCGCACTTGTGCAGTTCATCAACGCACTCGGCGCGGAAATCATCTCCATCGACATGCCTTCGGGACTGATGTGCGAAGACAATTCGTTCAACTCCTATTCCTCCATTGTCTGCGCTACGCACACACTTACGTTCCAGCTTCCCAAACTTGCCCAGTTGCTCCCCGACAACCAAAATTATGTGGGCGAACTTCATTTGGTGGACATCGGCCTCTCGTCCGAAAAAATGGACGAAATGCCTGTACAGTACAGCATTACCGAAGCGAGCGAAGTGAAACGGATGTTGAAGCAACGTCCTGCGTTCGGCCACAAAGGCACCTTCGGCCACGCCTTGCTCATAGCCGGACAATACGGTATGGCCGGTGCCGCCATTCTTGCCGCAAAAGCCTGCTTGCGCAGCGGAGCGGGGAAAGTGACGCTCCACACCCCTACCGCCAACAATGCCATATTGCAGACGGCCGTGCCCGAAGCCATTATCAGTCACGACGCCGACGAAAACATCTTTACCACGCCGCAACCCGTAGACTCCTACAACGCAGTGGCAATTGGTCCTGGCATAGGCACGAACAAGCGTACGGCACTCGCTCTTATAGAACAAATCAGCCATTCCTCGTCGCCGCTTCTGCTTGATGCAGATGCACTCAACATCTTGGGCGGTCACAAAGGGTGGATTCCACAGGTTCCCGCCAACGCCATCCTTACCCCCCACCCTGGCGAAATGATACGTTTGGGAATCTGCAACCACGACTCCTACAGCGTGTTGATGGAAGCCATGAACATGGCGAAGCATCACAACCTGTTCCTCGTACTCAAAGGACATTATACTGCAGTATGTACACCTTCCGGTCACGTTTATTTCAATCCCACCGGAAACTCAGGAATGGCCACGGCAGGAAGCGGCGATGTGCTAACGGGTATCATCACATCCCTTCTTGCACAGGGTTATGCTCCCGAAACGGCTTGCCGCCTTGGTGTATATCTTCACGGTCTTGCCGGCGACATCGCTGCCGACGAATTGTGCGAAGAGAGCGTTACGGCTTCCGACATCATAGCCCACATTCCCCACGCATTCCGCAAACTGCGCGAAGCCTAATTTCTACATTTCAAAAACAAAACTCCATGAAACGACTCATACTTATCGCTTCGGCGCTCTTCTTCTCCGTAGCTTCCTTCGCCCAAACGCAGGTGTCCGACTATCAGCCCGGCATCACAGAAGAAGGTATCACCTATTTCCTTCCGCAGACCTACGTGCGCGTGGTCGTAACGGCTAAGAAGGTTCACCATGTTCCCGGAGAATTCTGCGAATACGCCCAACGCTATCTTCGGCTCAACGACGTGCCGCAGACGGCTTATGACGAGTGGACTATTCAAGGTGTAGAACTTGCTTCGTTCGGCAAAGCCGACAAGTCGCGCGCTTACAGCGTGAAGCTCAAGAGCAAGACATCTGCTCCGCTTGTGGCCCTTTCGCAGGACGGACGTCTTTTGGCTATCAACACTTCTGCCATGAACGAGAACGAACTCGTTCAACCCTCAGTGGTAAAGGACGAGGTGAAGCAAACGCAAACGGGTAATTTCAAGACACAGGAAATACTTTCTGCCGGCAGTACGGCCAAAATGGCAGAACTCACGGCCAACGAAATCTACGACATCCGCGAGAATCGTGGCCTCCTTTCCAAAGGACAAGCCGACTTTATGCCTAAGGACGGCGAACAACTTCGCCTGATGCTTGCCAACCTCGACACGCAGGAAGACGGACTGTTGCAACTCTTCACGGGTACACAAACAAGCGAAACGCACACGTTGGTCTTCGACGTGTTGCCCACGGCCGACGTAACGAAGTCGCAGCTCTTCCGCTTCTCCAAATATTTGGGCGTTGTTGATGCCGATGACCCTGCTGGCGTTCCCGTATATCTTGACGTAAAGGATTTGAAGACCGTTCCCGAGGTTGCAGTAGATCCCAAAGCAAAGGCAAAGAAGGAAGTGGAAGACGTACGCTATGCCGTACCCTCCCGCGTAAGCGTCCGTGTGTATACCGACGAGCAGGAATATGCCT
>CAVCAV010000135.1:0-7906 GCA_963600165.1 Christensenella sp. UBA1685
CTAAATGCGCATTCGCAGCAATACGCTTGCATCGTTTTTCCAGGGGGAAGATATTTCCATTACACCCGTAGACTGCTTGTCCACATTGAAATAACGCGTCGACGACAAGCGGAATCCTGCATCCAACCATTTCCACAATTTGAAGTCCATCACCACGGCCGCGTGTGCACCATGGTCGGCAAAGGCCTGGGCACGCACGCTCTGCAAGAGCTGAGGTTCTTGCAAATAGACAGCACTGGCATAGTCCGATGTAAAGAACAGAGCCGCCAAAGCACGGAGCCGTATCGCCTTGGAACAATTCCATGTCACTCGCGTGGAGCCCAAACCGCCCCAGTCCTGACGGCCGGTCTGGCGCGAGGCCGATGTTCCCGCCAACGTAACGTTGTAGTCCACGTTTCCTTTTGAAAAACTAGCCAGTGCCACGAGGCGATGCACGGTTCTGTACTCAAGCAGCTCGTAGCCCGTCACCGTACGTTGCTTAACCTTCAGCTTATAGCGCAACTGCAAGAGCGTTCCCGACTTGAGTGCGTGACTGCCGCGCAAGTTCAGTTCAAATCCCTTGGCATGGGGCAAGACGGTGGTATAGGTCGGTTTCATAAACTGAAAAGCGTCTACACTTGCTGCCAATTCCGTCCGTCGGGAAAAGCGATACGAACCGCCGAGCAACATGCCCTCTTCGTTCGCCACACGCGAAGCCTGCTGCAACGCACGCCCGTAGAGACTCACATAGCGGGCATCGTAATGGCGCACCTGAAGATTAGCCGTCCATTTACCGTAACGCGACAAACCCAACACGTGTTCCGTGGCTATATGGCCCGCCTTGTCTACAGCCACCTCTCCCTGCACGCTGAACAGTTTGCGCTTATAAGAATAGGTGCCCGAAAGACCGGCGGCAAACTGTCCACGGAAGTAATATTTGTTGTAAAAGCGTTCTTCCGGCCAAACCGTATGGTCGTAACGCGATGCATAGGCTGAAAGTCCGCAGGCAAACCACTTTCGTTGCCAATCCACGCCCATACCGCCACTGAGGCACAGCACATTGCGGCGGCGCAGCACTTCGTTGACCGTGCGGTGTAGTCCGGTAGAAAGAATGGAGCGCACCGTATCGTTCTCCATTCGTCCGTCCAATTTACGTACCGAGGCAAAAGCCGACAGCGTAAAGTCGTGTAACGTCCACTGTGTGGCTGCGCCGCGAAAGAATCCAGTTTCTGCCGCAGACGTATGGGGACGAAAGGTCAAGCCAGCATAGCGTTGCGCCATATAAAACTGTTGCGCACCGCCAAACACGGTGCGTCCGAAGAGCAGTCCCCTACCCTTCCGCACCTCATAGTCGCCCAAGACGAAACTCCATTTGCGGTCCCTGGGCTTGGCATAGACATAGCCCGAAATATAGTCGTAAGGATAGAAGCCCCGCTTTCCTACAGGTTCGCCCGCGTCCTTTTCAAAAGTAAGGCCCCACATCAATTCTTTCTTTTGCGAAAAGCGGTAACGCAACAAATGGCGCAAAGAGTTGCCCGTAAAATAGTTGTTGGCCGTAGGACTTTCCGGTGTTTTGTATCCCTCCCTTTTATAGAAAGGCACTTCCACCAACGTGGCCACCTCGTGCTTTCCCGCCTTCAGCCGTTCTGCCAAAGTGCGAGGGCGCCGCCATGTACGTTCTTCCACCAGCGCCGAGTCGCATCGCACGAAAAGCGTAGTCCAACGCCGCGAGAAATAGTCCATGCCGCGCACCAATTGCAATTCGCCCAATGCCAAGAATCCGTGTTTCGCCGTTCGGTAAGCCAGCAGCGAGTCCACCTGTGCTTCGGAAAGGAAGGGCAAAGCAAGCAGTTCTTCGCGCGAAGCACGGTTGAGCTGCATAGGATGCGAAGCCAGTTGCTCCAGGCGGTCGGTTTCTTCTTCCCACGCCACTTCAGCGTCGGCATTGTCGGCAGTCTCGTCGGCCACATAATAGTCGGCATATTCTGCCAAGAACTCGTCCCAAGTAAGAAAAGGCCGCTGAGGCATTTGCGCCCGCAGGACGGAGGGAAGCCCCACGGCCAAGAGCAACAAAAGATATTTGTAGAAATGACGGTTGTTTTTCATGTCTATGTTCGGTCTAAAGTAAAGCAAAAAGCGCCCTGTTCGGCTACGTCGTGTACGCGGAAATGCAATGCGGCAAATTCATTCTTCAGCAGCGTACGCCGATACTCTGACAAACTTGAGTCAAGCACCACGCGGCGGGGCGCCAAAGCCTTAAGAAGTTGGTCTGCACTCAAAGAACAGCCTCTGCTTACCACCAACACGTCGAGCGGCACTTTCTTGTCCGTTCGCCGGCTTACCTTGTTTGTGTTGAGCCACAAAAAGCGGTTCCCGCCAAATTGCACAAGTCCTCCAAGGCGCATAATCTCCTTATTGGCAAAACGTTCGCCTATCACGTGCGGAGCTTGCATATGGGTGCGTTTCCAAAAATTGTCCGAGACGTAGGTAAGGCGGTCCAACGCAGAATCGGCCGGCAACGAACTCACCAGATAAGACGAGCGGGCAGAAGAAACGAAATGAACGGCTGCCGTGCGCGGTTCGTTGTACACCCAAACCTCAGGCGTTGCACGCATTGGGCGCCAGTCAAAAGCCTCGCAAGCACACCCAAGAAACACGGCAATCTTCATACAGCGCACCGCCAGTCTTCGATAAGGGAACCATTTGTGCCTCATATAACAGACGACAATCACCACCACACAAAACAGCGTAAATTCATTGGCATGCCATTCTATGGAAGCCCCCGGCAATGCTGACAGTGCACTCAAGCACTTGAAGAGTACGTCAAGGAAGAACTGAAGGCACACGGCAATGACAGGTTGTGCAAACGGAACGACGAAGAACAGGAAAGTAAATCCCAATATAAAATAGGACAATGGAATGACCACAAAATTGGCCAAAATGGCATAAGGCGAAATCAGATGGAAATAATAGACCACCAAAGGCATTGTGCCGAGCTGCGCCGCCAAAGAAATGCAAAGAAAATTGAGAAACGCACGGCGCTTTAGCACATAAGTTTTGTAGAAATGTTTGCCCAACCAAGTGCGTATTCTGTAATAAGGATTCTTGATACGATAGTCGAAATAAGGCGACCGCTTTTGGCTTCTTGTCGGAACGGGCAGCCAAACCATCTGGATATACTCTATATAAAGGGCTATGCACAACACCGCTCCGAAGGACAACTGAAAGCTCACGTCAAAAAGCATCAGGGGAGAATAGGAAAGCA
The DNA here is from genome assembly GCA_963600165.1 of Christensenella sp. UBA1685. Taxonomy (GTDB): domain Bacteria; phylum Bacteroidota; class Bacteroidia; order Bacteroidales; family Bacteroidaceae; genus Alloprevotella. The sequence goes on from CAVCAV010000135.1 coordinate 3,245, forward strand.
TCAAGAGGGCCGTAAAAATCAAATTGCCCAAGCAGTGGGTCTCACGGTGCAGGCACGAATTCAACTGCATCACAGTCATCATAAACGATGCACGCACCAAAGACGGCGACATGCCGCACATCATGGTAAACACCCACAAAGAAGCTACAAACAGCAGTGACGCCGCCACCATAGTCTTCCTCCGTCGGCACGAACGGATGACCGTCATATTGAAAAGAGAAAACAAAATGCCGACATGCAAGCCGGAAAGCGCAAGAATATGGCTGCTTCCCGTTTCGGCAAAGAGCTGCCGTGTCGGTTTGTCAAGATAGGTTTTGTTGCCCAAAGTCATCGCCGCCAACACCGCCAAGCTTTCCCCGTCAAAATGGAGCGAGAACTTTTCCACGAGCTTGTCCCTAAAGGTCAGAAGCCGTGCTTTCAGCGTACCCCCGTTTTTATTGTCCAAACATTTCCATGAACCCTTCCGGCAATAAGCCGTACCGCTTATTCCATGGTTTGTCAGGTAGGAGACATAGTCAAATTCATAAGGATTTCCCGCATTGTGCGGTTTCGACATTTGAGTCCATGCCACAAGGCAATTGCCAGGATACACCTTTCTTCCGTTCAATCCTTGCAAATAAAGCCGCACGCGCTTCCCCGCATTTTCCCCTTTCTGCACCGTTGCGTCCAACTGCACGGCATCGTCGTAAGTCTTGTTCACGTTGTCCACCTCCACAACAAAAGTTGCCGGCTGCGGAGACCAATCCACAACGATACGTTGCATTTCGGCCTGTGTAACAGCGATACCTACAAAGAATGGAACAAACGCTATGAACCATAAGCGAACTTTACGTGAGGCTTCTCTCTTTTTCAATAATTCGTCCGAAAGAAAACACTTCCTTGAATCAAGGTAGGGAAAGTCAAACGCAAGCGACGCTGCAGAAAAGACAAAAGCGACCAAAAACAGCCACCACGGATTTATCGTGCCCAGACAATAGCGCGACAACACGATGCCCAGCCCCATGCTGATGATGACAATCAGCGATGGAGCTTGTGCAAACAGGTTCTTATGGTAATATGCCGCCATGGTATACCGCTATTAAGGCTAATGGGTAAGAGAAATATGCCTGACTGAAAGATTTGAAGGCACTAATCTGATGCTAAATTGGCACTTTCAGCAGAAACGGCCAAAGCTTGCCATAGGAAATGAATGGCTCAAGGCCATTTGAAGCAACATAAGAGCGCAACTATTCCTCGTCCAAACGATTTTCCCATAGATAATGGCGCGTTTCCTTTACCACAACGCCAGAGAGCAGCAACAAGGAAATGATATTGGGTATAGCCATCAAAGCATTGAAGAAGTCTCCCAAATTCCAAACCAGGTCAATGGCGGTAACCGAACCGACGAACGTGGCTGTAATCCACATGACGCGGTACACATAGCGCGCATTTTTGCCGAAAAGGTATTCAAGGGCCTTCTCTCCCAAATAGCTCCAGCCGAGGATGGTGCTGAAAGCGAACGTGACGATGCCAAAAGTAAGCAAAGCGGGACCAATGGTGGGAATCTGCGCAAAAGCCACTTTCGTAAGGGTAGCTCCGGCAGTGGAATCGATGTTTGGATCGGCCATCACAGAACTTACGAGCACGATACCCGTTATGGCACAAATTACCACAGTATCCCAAAACGGAGAGGTGGAAGACACGAGCGCCTGACGCACAGGATTGCGGGTTTGCGCGGCTGCTGCCACGATTGGGGCAGAACCCAGTCCCGATTCGTTGGAGAAAAGTCCACGGGCAATGCCATAACGGGCTGCAAGCATCACGGAAGCTCCCACAAAGCCGCCGCCTGCGGCACGTGCGGTAAAAGCATCGTGAAGTATCAACTTGATGGCGGGCCATACAAAGGCGCCGTTGTGTACCAACAGCCAAATGCATCCGCCCACATAGAAGACGGCCATGAAGGGCACCAAACCTTCGCACACGCGGGCTATTCCCTTCACGCCGAAGATGATGACAGCACAAGTGAGCAAGGCTATAGTGATGCCCGTGGCGTATGAGGAGATTCCGTATCCCTCAGAAAGCACCATGGAAATGGAGTTGCACTGAATCATGTTGCCGATAAAGAACGAGGCCATCACCGTGCAAAGAGCAAACACCACGCCCAGCCATTTGCAGTTCAGTCCGCGTTCCAAAGCATACATAGGGCCGCCAAGCATCTTGCCGTCCTTTGTAGTGGTGCGGTATTTGATGGCCAACAAACCTTCGGCATATTTTGTGGAGATACCCAAGAATCCGGTCATCCAGCACCAAAAGACAGCGCCCGGTCCTCCCATTGTGACGGCCGTGGCCACTCCTATGATGTTGCCCGTACCTATCGTGCCCGCCAAGCTGGTGGCCAAAGCGGAGAACTGGCTTACGTCGCCCGTGGAACCTTTGTCACGTGAGACACTTAGACGAATGGCCTTGAAGATGTGACGTTGCGGGAAACGCAAACGGATGGTGAGATAAATGTGGGTACCAATCAGCACCACAATCATAGGCACGCCCCAAAGGACGGCATTGCATGACGTAAGGAAGTCGTTTAGTGCGGCTGTCATAGTCGTAAGTTTTTGATAGGATATTTTGCAAATATATAACATTACGAGAATTCAGAAACACTCCTTCCCATCATTTTGTAAGTATAAGAAGAAAATCAAGCGCAAAAAGTCCGGTTTGGAACGTCCACTATGCAAAATGTCAAGCTCTTGCATAGCGTGAAGTTCCAAACCGGACTTTATGGCTGTGATGAATGATATGTTATAATCGGGAGTGCACTAAGCCTCCAGTTTGCGGTAGCGGATGCGCTTGGGTTCGTCAATACCCAGACGCTTGGCCTTGTTCACCTCGTAGTCTGAATACGAGCCTTCAAAAAAGAACACCTGACCGTCACCCTCAAAAGCAAGGATGTGGGTGCAGATACGGTCGAGGAACCAACGGTCGTGACTGATTACGACGGCGCAACCGGCAAATTGTTCCAAACCTTCTTCCAGTGCGCGCAGCGTGTTTACGTCGATGTCGTTGGTAGGCTCATCGAGCAAAAGCACGTTGCCTTCCTGCTTGAGTGCCAGGGCAAGCTGCAAGCGGTTTCTTTCACCGCCGGAAAGCACACCGCACTTTTTCTCCTGGTCGGCACCGGCAAAGTTGAAGCGGCTGAGATAAGCGCGCGCATTTACGTCGCGGCCGCCCATACGCATGAGTTCGTTGCCACCGGAAATGACTTCATAAACGCTCTTTTCGGGATCAATGTCGGTATGTTGCTGGTCGACGTACGAGAGTTTCACCGTCTCGCCACACTCAAACGTTCCGCTGTCAGGAGTGTCGAGTCCCATGATCAAGCGGAAGAGCGTGGTCTTGCCCACACCGTTGGGACCAATCACGCCAATGATGCCGGCGGGAGGAAGAGTGAAGTCGAGGTCAGAGTAAAGGACCTTGTCGCCAAAGGCCTTTGCCACATGGTGTGCTTCTATCACCTTGTTGCCCAAACGCGGTCCGTTGGGGATAAATATTTCAAGGTTCTGCTCACGCTCCTTCTGGTCCTCGTTGAGAAGTTTGTCGTAAGAGTTAAGACGTGCCTTACCCTTGGCCTGGCGTGCTTTGGGAGCCATGCGCACCCATTCCAACTCGCGTTCAAGCGTCTTACGGCGCTTGCTGGCCACCTTCTCTTCCTGAGCCATTCGTTTGCTTTTCTGGTCGAGCCAAGAGGAATAGTTGCCTTTCCAGGGAATGCCCTCGCCACGGTCGAGCTCAAGAATCCATCCTGCCACGTCGTCGAGGAAGTAACGGTCGTGCGTAACGGCAATCACGGTGCCTTCGTACTGGTTGAGGTGCTGCTCGAGCCAGTCGATGCTCTCGGCATCGAGGTGGTTGGTAGGTTCGTCGAGCAAAAGCACATCGGGTTTCTGCAAGAGCAGGCGACACAGAGCCACACGACGGCGTTCACCACCGGAAAGGAATTCTGCCTTTTGGTCTGCGGGCGGGAGACGGAGAGCAGCCATGGCACGGTCGAGGCGCGAGTCGAGATTCCAAGCATCGGTGGCGTCGAGCACATCCTGAAGCTCGCCCTGACGGGCAAAAAGCTCGTTCATTTTGTCCTCGTTCTCGTAATATTCGGGAAGACCGAACTTCTGGTTGATTTCCTCGTACTCGGCAAGTGCGTCTACCACGTTCTGCACACCTTCCTGCACAATCTCCTTCACGGTCTTGTCGTTGTCGAGATGGGGGTCCTGTGGCAGATAGCCCACGGTGTATCCCGGGGAGAACACCACCTCGCCCTGATAGTCGTTGTCGAGTCCGGCAATGATTTTCATCAACGTGGACTTACCGGCACCGTTGAGACCGATGATGCCGATCTTTGCTCCGTAGAAGAAGCTGAGGTAAATGTTTTTGAGAACTTGTTTGTTGTTTTGTCGGATGGTCTTCGAAAGGCCGACCATCGAGAAAATGATTTTCTTGTCGTCTACTGTTGCCATTATATATATGGTATTTGGGTGGTTCTATAAATTACCACCGATTGATATACAAATTCGCTTGGGTGGCGTTTTGCCATCTTTCGGGCTCTTTTCCGCCCAATTTGTCTGTTCGCTCAGTCGCGCCCGCTATGCTCCTTCGTTCACAAACAATTTGGACGAAAAATAGCACCGAAAG
>CAVCAV010000136.1:0-7869 GCA_963600165.1 Christensenella sp. UBA1685
CTTCGCCCCCATACGCTTGCGCCCGCAAGCCATCGCTTGAAAGCCGTATAGAACGCGACGTTCCAAACGTCGCCCCCATATGCGGTACACATCGCAAAGCGACAGCAAAAACAATCTCCGCCCGGCCGGAGCATGTACCGGTCGGGCGGAGAAAAGATGTGTATGTGTGTGACGTTTAATGCGTCAGACGGTCATTAGAATACGGCGGTCTTGGTGAGTACCTTGCCGTTCTGCACTACGCGGAGCACGTACACGCCCTTGCCGAAGGTGGGGAGGGAGGCGGTGCCGTTTACGGTGCAGCTGCTCATGAGCTTGCCGTCTACAGAGAACACCTGTGCGGTGGCGTTGTCGGCCGTTACGTTGAAGGCGCCGTCGGCTACCGTCACGTCGGCGTCGGCCTTGCTGATCTCAGCCTTGTCGATGCCGGTGGTGGTTGCACCGAGCCAGGTGGTTACGGTGTTGACCACTTCGCCCGTCTTGTTGTCGTAAACCACGCCGATGATGTTGCAGTTGTCTACGTTCACGTCGTCAGAGAGGGTAAACTCGGCAGTGTGGGTTGTGCCGGGGCCGGGGTTCATTGCGGGAAGAGCGGCATCGGGAGCGTCGTAGTAGCCCGTTACGTAGCCCTGGCTGTTGACGGTGTAGCCCTGGCAGTTGGTGTTGTAGCGTGAAACGTAGTTGTACTCAGCATTGTAGCTGCTGCCTTTCTTCACGAGGGACTGGAGGTCGGTGGGAAGTTCGCTCTCGTAGCCGCTGTACTGCTGGTAGTAGTAGCTGGTCTGCGTACCAGAAAGGCCGTTCTCCGTGAGGATGTAGGCCACGCTGTATTCGCCGTCGAAGGTGGGCATCTGGCTGTGGATGCCGGAGCTTACGGTGACGGTCTTCGTGTCGGCGTCGTAGGTGGACGTTACACCGATGTTGATTTCCGATACGGGGTTGGCCTTGATGTAGTCTTCCACGGTCTGTACGATGCCTTCGCTGGCAGAAGTGGCGGAGCTGTTGTTGCCGTAGTAGGGGTCAACTTCTTCTGTGCGGTTGATCAAGGCAGAGGGAAGTCCGTAGCCGGCGAGGTAGATTTCGTAGTACTCGTTGTTGTACGTAGCGTCTGCGAGGGGGTCGCTCTTGCTGTAGGGCTGTGCGTGAACGGTGACGATGCTAACGTCGTTGATTTCCTCCGCAGAGTTTTTGTCGTACTTGTCGCCGAGGGCGTCCATGCCGACAATGCCGCGGGGGCACCATCCGCAAGTCGTGTTGGTCCACTCTTCCACGAGGGGACGGCGCTGGTAGCCGTTTTCGCCGACGGAGTAGGCGTAGAACTGCGCGTAGTTGTTGTCGGGAGTGGCATCGGCGTTGCCGTTGACGGCGCTCACGTTGATGGAGTCAACACCCCATCCCTTCTCGTCGGGAAGGAAGGCGTCGAAGTCGATGGAACCAATGCCGTAGTAGGCAACGGAGCTGGGAAGATTGTAAACACCTTCTTCAGACTTCACCACATTGCCGCTCTGGTTGCGGAGCGAAACGGTGTAGTTCACCTTGCTGACAGGTTCGCAACCGTTGTTCATGAACTGCACGGAAGTGCCGAACTTGCCGCCTACGGTGTTGCTGCGGTAGGTGGTGACAGAACCGAGTTCGATGTCGTTTGTAGGAAGGCTGGCGTCACCTTCAGTAGAAATCCACATAGGGAAGGCGTAGGTGCTGCTCATCTGGCCCAAGATATCATAGGAACCGTTGGACTGATAGATGACATACGATGCCAGGCCCTGTGCGGAGGGGTCCGGAACGAGAGGCATCATAAGACCGTACGAAGAATACTGGTCGTTGGCAGAGGCAGCGATGTTGGCCACGAAGGCTACCACGAAACCACTTTGGGGGATGGTGTAGTCTACGTCTACGATGTTTTCCTGCATTCCCGCTACATTTTCAATATCAACGGATTTGAGTACGTTGAGCGAGGTATCGAAGATGATAATTTTGGCGTTGGAGTATTCGCCAAGATAGGGAATGAAGTCAACTTTTGAGATTTTGTTTCCTGCAAGCTGCGAAGCCATATCGGAGGGAATGTAGCATGCGTATCCGAACATCATGCTGCTGACACTGCTGTAGCTGATTCCAAGGCGTCCGATTTGAAGGTCTTTATTGTTAAATTCGTAGCTGTCAATGTCGTAGAGGTAGCCGAGGCTCTTGGCATCGTGCGTGGGGTTGGCCACAACGCGGGCGTTGCGGTTGAGGCCCTTTACGCCGGCAACCTTAAGGTCGGTGTTGAACGACTTCGTGAGCTGCAGGGGAGCGTTGGGAGCTACCGGGAGCTTCTCGGTCTTGAGGCTCTTGGCGCCGGTGAGCTTGGGAGCTGCAAACTGCGCGTTGGCCGTACCTGCCACGAAAGCGGCAGATGCAAGTGCAAGTAGAAGTTTATTCATTTGCAAACTGTATTAAGTGATAAATTATTTGTTCAGTTTTATGTTGAGAAAATTAGGCGGTAATGTGGGGCACACGCATTCCTTGCGTCTTCTGTTTTGTGCAGAATGTGTACAAAACGTACGCATCGTGCTGTGTGTCATCCCCTTTTTGCATGTATCAACGGCGGCAAAGTTAGCAACATTTCCGTTGGTTGCGTAACAAAATGCCGTTTTTTTGTCGTTTGTGTAGACAAACCATCCGTTTTTCGCGACTGAAAGGTGGCAAGGAGTAGATTTGAGGGGCTTCGAAAGGAAAAATGGATGGGGATATTTAGGGGATATGAAAAGGTAACACGCACGCGCGCGCATACACCGAAGTTTGTGCAAACTGCTGTCATCCTTCAGCCGCATGGAGGCGAGCTTTGAGCGAACCATGAGGGCAACGTTTGGAACGTCGCGTTCTACACGGCGCTTTCCATGACGCAAGCGCATGGGGGGCGAACCATGGGGGCGACGTTTGGAACGTCGCGTTCTACACGGCGCTTTCCATGACGCAAGCGCATGGGGGCGAACCATGGGGGCGACGTTTGGAACGTCGCGTTCTACACGGCGCTTTCCATGACGCAAGCGCATGGGGGCGAACCATGGGGGCGACGTTTGGAACGTCGCGTTCTACACGGCGCTTTCCATGACGCAAGCGCATGGGGGCGAACCATGGGGGCGACGTTTGGAACGTCGCGTTCTACACGGCGCTTTCCATGACGCAAGCGCATGGGGGCGAACCATGGGGGCGACGTTTGGAACGTCGCGTTCTACACGGCGCTTTCCATGACGCAAGCGCATGGGGGCGAACCATGGGGGCGACGTTTGGAACGTCGCCTCCATAGAGGGCGGAACTCGCCACGTCTTAAATATTTCAACACAAATGTTTTGCTTTATTAAACTTTTACTGTCAACCGCGCCGCTGACCGATTTTTATAGCCTGTGACGAAAAATTACCCCTCTCTGGAAATCTACTGTCACCGCGAGTACTTTAGCTGACCTTCTGTCAATCAACATGTTGCAAGAAATTTCCACCCCTCGGCTGACAGATGAAGGCAACTTGCACAAACTTCGGTGTAACGCGCGCGTGAGCGTGCGCGCGAGAGCGTGACTTTTCCCCAAATAGCAGTCCTCTTAGAAATGCTAAGAGATGCAAACAACTTGCTCCCAGCCCAACGTTTTGGGGAAGCGGGGAATTTCAACTCCGTGCCTTGCATTTTCGCCAAAGTGCCATAGCGCAAACCCCATCGCTTATGGAGGCGACGTTTGGAACGTCGCGTTCTATACGGCGCTCAATGAGAATAAAACGTTCAAAACAAACAAAACAAGCTGCGCCATATAAAAGGGAAAGAAACAACATGCAAAACACCCGTTCTCCATCGGCAATAAAAGCAAAGCCTTTTGTTTTGGGAGTTGCTTACAGTTCACCCTAAGGCGAAGCACGTTTTAAGGGTGGTTCTATAAATTAGCTTTGTCAGATTTCGGTGCTTTTTTTCGTTCAAATTGTTTGTGAACGAAGGAGCATAGCGGGCTATGCGACTGAGCGAACAAGCAATTTGAAGGACTTCAATATCGGCTGCACTCGGCAAACCAAAACAAGTTTTGTTTGCTCTCGCTTGCACGATATTTGAGCGAAAAAGAGCACGAAAGATGACAAAACGCCACTTGAGCGAACTTGCCCATAATTCGGTGGTAATTTATAGAACCACCCTTACATGTTTTGAAAGTTTTATTCCCTTATTCCCTCAATTCGACTTGAAAAATACGTGTAGAACGCGACGTTCCAAACGTCGCCTCCATACGCGGTGCAAAGCGCAGCTCATTTGCACATTCGCATATTTGCACATTTGCACATTCGCGAAGCGACACCTCGCCCCCATCGTTCGCCTCATCGTTCGCTCAAGGCACTCTTCATTTGCACATTTGCACATTTGCATATTTGCACATTGCGAAGCGGAGCGGAGCACATTTTGCACATTCGCGAAGCCATTCCTTCCCCGATTTTTTATTACTTTTGCGAAACTACACACACCAATCCATCACCCATTCCATGCGCCCCTACGTACTCATCTCCAACGACGACGGCGTTGACGCCCCAGGCATCAACTTTCTCATAGAAACCCTCCGCCCCGTGGCCGACATTCTCGTCATGGCCCCCGACTCCGCACGCTCAGGTTTCAGCTGCTCCATCACCTCCTCCCGTCCGCTCACCTACAAGGTGCTGCGCGAGGAAGAAGGCCTCACCGTGTGCTCGTGCTCGGGCACACCCACAGACTGCGTGAAGATGGCCATAAACCTCTACAACGACCGCGAGTTCGACCTCGTCATCGGAGGCATCAACCACGGCGACAACTCCTCCGTCAATGCCCACTACTCCGGCACGATGGGCGTGGCCATAGAAGGGGCCCTCCAGGGCTACCCCTCCATAGCCTTCTCGCTCTGCGACCACCGCATGGACGCCGACTTCACCCCTCTCCGCCCCTACCTCGTGGACCTCATGTTCAAGGCCATCGCCGTGGGCCTCCCGCCGTTCACCTGCCTCAACGTCAACTTCCCCCTCGCCCCCAAGTTCAAGGGCCTCAAGGTGTGCCGCATGGCCAAAAGCCGTTGGCAAAACGAGGTGGAACACCGCCGCCACCCCTACGGCAGCGACTACTACTGGCTCGTGGGCGAATGTCGCGAACTCGAGCCCGAAGCCACCGACACCGACCGCTGGGCCCTTGCCAACGGCTACGTGGCCATCACCCCCACCCAGCTCGACGTCACCGCCTACGCCCTCGTGGACGCGCTGAAGAACATTCTTTGAATTCCCAATTTGTTCTTTACTTTGGTGTTTTTGACAAAGACGTGGTTTATCGCCCTGCGGTGATTGGAACGATGGCGGGCTAAATTTGCAGCGATGGCGGGCTGAAAGCCCAATGACCACATAGCCCAGGGCAAGCGAAGCGACACCCTGGGTTGTGGTATCCCCCCACCCATGCGCCCTGAAAGGGCAACAGAATGTCTACACGTGCGCGAAAAATTATCTGATAATAGATATTCTTTTGCCCCTTCAGGGCGCATTCCGTAACTGAACGTTTAACCCAGGGTGCCGCTTCGCTTGCCCTGGGCTATGTGCTTGCTGGGCCTTCAGCCCGCCACCGTTCAAATCATAATGTAGAGCGTATTAATACCCCTTATGAAGTACTTCCTCATAGCCGGCGAGGCGAGCGGCGACCTCCATGCCGCCCACCTCATGAAAGCCCTCCGCCGCCACGACCCCGAAGCCCGGTTCCGCTTCTACGGCGGCGACAAGATGCGCGCTGCCGGTGGCCAGCTCCTCTGCCACTACCGCCACCTGGCCTACATGGGCCTCATCCCCGTGCTGCTCCACCTGCCCGCCATCCTGCGCGGCATGAGCCGCTGCAAGCGCCACATTGCCGAGTGGCGCCCCGATGCCGTGATTCTCGTGGACTACCCCGGCTTCAACCTCAAGATGGCACGCTTCGTAAAGCGCCACGCCGTCTGCCCCGTCTTCTACTACATCTCACCCAAGATATGGGCGTGGAAGGAACACCGCATCCACGCCATCCGCCGCGACGTGGACCGCCTCTTCTCCATCCTCCCCTTCGAGGTGGACTTCTTCGAGAAGAAACACGGCTACCCCATCTCCTACGTGGGCAACCCTACGGTCGACGAAGTGGCGGCCTACCTCTCGCAGCACGGTGCACCCCACCCCGACGGCACCACCATAGCCCTCCTCCCCGGTTCGCGCCGCCAGGAGATACGCGACAACCTCAGCCGCATGCTCCTCGCCGCCCAGCCCCTCATGCAGAGCGGAGGCTACCGCCTCGTGGTGGCCGTGGCGCCCTCCATGCCCCACCAGGTGTACGAGCGCATCATAGCCCGCACCGGCATAGACCGCCAGCGCATAGCCCTCGTGGAAGGCCGCACCTACGAAGTGCTCTCCCACAGCGTGGCAGCCCTCGTGACGAGCGGCACCGCCACACTCGAAACGGCGCTCTTCCGTGTGCCCCAGGTGGTGTGTTACTACATGCGGGCGGGCCGCCTCATGTCGTTTCTCCGCCGCCGTTTCCTCAAGGTGCCCTACATCTCCCTCGTCAACCTCGTGTGCGGCCGCGAGGTGGTGCCCGAACTCGTGGCCGACGGCATGACCGTCGCTTCCGTGCGCACCCACCTGCAGTCCGTCCTCCCCGGCGGCACCTGCCGCGCCGCCATGCTCGAGGGCTACGCCGCCATGGCCGCCCGCCTCGGCGAACCCGGCGCCCCCGACCGTGCCGCCGAAGAGATGGTGCGCCGCCTGCGCAAGCAATGAGCGAACGATGGGGGCGAGCTCTCCCGAGCTCGCTTGCGCGAGGTTTGCGCCCTCCATGGGGGCGACGTTTAAAACGTCGCGTTCTACACGGCGCTTCGCAAATGTGCAAATGTGCAAATATGCAAATGTGTAAATTAGTTGCGCTGCACATGCGCCTTCTATGGAGGCGACGTTTGGAACGTCGCGTTCTACACGGCGCTTCGCAAATGTGCAAATGTGCAAATATGCAAATGTGTAAATTAGTTGCGCTGCACATGCGCCTTCTATGGAGGCGACGTTTGGAACGTCGCGTTCTACACGGCGCTTCGCAAATGTGCAAATGTGCAAATATGCAAATGTGTAAATTAGTTGCGCTGCACATGCGCCTTCTATGGAGGCGACGTTTGGAACGTCGCGTTCTACACGGCGCTTCGCAAATGTGCAAATGTGCAAATATGCAAATGTGTAAATTAGTTGCGCTGCACATGCGCCTTCTATGGAGGCGACGTTTGGAACGTCGCGTTCTACACGGCAAAAAGTCTCCTCATGCGCCCCTGCGAAGTCAGGAGACTTCGCCCCCATGCGCTTGCGCCCTCATTCCCCGCACAACAAAAAAGGTGCTTATATCCGCCCAAAAGCCGTTTTCTGCTTTTGCGCGGATATAAGCACCTTTTTTTGCTCGAGCAATCGCCCACTATCTATGTGAGAATCTCCAGAAGAAATGCCATGTTCTGAACAAAGGCTCGCTCAGAGCCTCGGCAGGATAGTACCTCACGAAGTGCATGTTTCTCCATATCTTCAGGAAATACTTCTTCGTAGTACTTTGCTGCGTAAAGTGTCCATACTTCGAAAAGTGCTTCCCGAAGTTGCCGCCGTCCAATATTTCCTCCAACAGCAACATTCCTCGCTTCTCGTCCATCGGCGCAATCATTTGCTCCTCAGCCAATCCCAGCACCTCATGCAGCACCCACATCACCGCCCCCGCAAACTTCCACAGACCCAAATGTTTCAGTTCACGCTGCAATACTTCAATATTTCCATCGTTCAATCTTTCAATATTAAAGTAGTAGTCTATGATTTGCCGCAGCCCGATTCCCTCATCAAAGAAGTGGTGATACAGATGGCACAGCTGATAAA
>CAVCAV010000137.1:0-7864 GCA_963600165.1 Christensenella sp. UBA1685
CCTGTCAGCAATGCAGTGACAAATAAGGTAAAGTTCATAGCTCTTTAAATGTTATGTTAATAATATGTATTCGCTAATGTGACACACGCACCCTACCCTACGGACACGACCCGTCGTTCCCGACTCGAAGAGAGGGGAAGAAACAAGCAGGCTGTAAGGAAACGGATTTGTGCAGACACTTGACTCACAACGTGTAGAGGACGGATATAAGACGAAAAAACCGCGCGTCGAAGGGTATAGGGCAACCTTGACGTGCGGGTACAAAAAATCAGCGACCGGACACGCTTGTCCGACGCTTTGCATTGATTTTTACCAGCAGCACACACTTCGTGCATGCTTAAACTGAAGCCCTTTTTCACGTTGTTCGTCTTTAGGTGGGCAAAGTTACAAAGGTGTTAGGGAAACACAAAATTTTGCATTGCGAAAAATCGTTGCAAAAGCCCGCATTTGAGGCTTCGAACGCTTACGGGAGCCAAGATTTTTTCGTCTTGGCTCCCGTAAGAAAAGATAGAGGTATGGGCATTCTACGATTTGCGGATTTTCAATTTCGTCATGATATAGCCGAGCACAAACGTACGTTCGCTCTTCGTTAGTCCCACATACAATGACACAATGCCTACCGATGCTACGCAGACGAAAGAGACGAGGAAAAACTGCAGGATTGTGCCCTCCACGCAATGATAAACCAAGAACGGCGGAATAACCGACACGCAGACTACTGCAGCGATGGGGACATAGACTTGCCGTATATACTTCCTGACGGAGAGTTGCAGTCTTTTTCTCACCATCACCATGCGGAAGCACTGCGTGATGGCTTCAATGCTGAAATGCACCACGAAGACGCTATAAGCCGGACAGCCCATGCGGAGTGCTATATACGACACAGGCAGAATGGACATCATCAGCGTGCCGCATACGAGATAATAGGTACGCACCTTACCTGTGGCGGAGTTGCCCACGAGTATCGGATTGGCAAGGGTGTATATGAGGGACGTGCAGATGATGAGGCGAAGGAAGATGACGGTATTTTCGGGAACGGTCTTCAACCATACTCTCAGTATAAACTCCGTTTCGAAGAGTACGGGGAGGGACAAAAGGAAGAGGAGGAAGAAGGAGAAGCGGGCACTGCGGAACATCAGTTGGTGCATCTCGTGGAAATCGCCAATGGCGTATTTCTTTGTGATTTGCGGATTGAGGGCGGTCTGAAAGTTGCCCACAAACTGCTGGATGGCACTCTGCACCTGCATGGCCACACCGCGCGCGGCATTCACTACGGGACCGAAGAACACATTGAGCAACATGTTCAGACCTTCTCCGCAGAAGAGAGCCGAAAGGCTTCCGAACACGTTCCATCCGGCGAAGCCTGTCATCTCCTTGAGCAATGCCACGTCCCATACGCGGCGGTACTTGGTTTCCGCAAAGTGGCGGTTGCAATATATGCTGTAGCAGAAGCGTATCATCACCTGCACCAGAAGGAGCAGCACGGCGTAGACCACGAGTTTGTCGAAAGGCGATATCAAAAGCAAATAAACAATCGCCAACTTCAACACGGCTTCAACAATGGAGATGTAGGCAAAAGCCGACATGCGCTCGTGGGCAATGATGCAGGCGTTGTAGGGTACGCTCAAGATGGCCACCACCATGTTGACAATGGAACATTGGAGCACCCAAAAGGCAGCATCCATTCGCTCGGGCGGTATCTGCATTTTGTGGTAAAGGAACCATACGCCGACGGTTTCGCTAAGCAGCACGATGATGGCGGCAATAAGTGCGTGGGTCTGCAAGGTGACGCTAAACACGGTGGAAAGCCGCTGCTTGTCGCCTTTGGCAAGGGCAAAGGTGATGTAGCGCTGCGTAGCGGAGGCCATGGAAGAGTTGATGAAGCCGAACATCGTGACGATGCCGCCCACCACATTATATATACCATAGTCCTCCACTCCCAACGCATTGAGCACCACGCGGCTCGTGAAGAGCGAAATGCCCATCATGAAGAGCATGCGCAAATAAAGGAGCAGGGTATTTTTGGCTATCCGCTTGTTGTCTGATGATTGAGACATAAAATACAAAAACGCTTTAGGGTCATCTCTACCTTAGATAGCGCAAAATTAGGGAATGAAGCTTTTCGCAGTTTTATATATTGGGTGTAAAATGGTGTTTTCGGAAAAGACGGGAAGGGAGGGTGGAGGAAAGAGAAGATGTTGTTTGTGGATTGTTTTTTAGGTATAGGGGCAAAGGTGACGTGTAGAGCGCGACGATTTAATCGTCGCCCCCATAGAAGGTGAGAAACCGCGCATGCGAAGTCAGGAGACTTCGCCCCCATCGTTCGCGCCCATCGTCTGCACCATCGCTTAGGGGCGAAGTTTTGCTTTTGTCAAATATTTTCCTTCTTCAAGTCTGCCACGAGTTCGTCAATGGCGGCTTTGGTGACGTGCTGCATGACGACGACGTGGGAAACGGGACCGCCGAAAGCGGGCACGTTGCCGCAGGCCAGATTGTATTTTCTCACCACAGCGTCGGACGGACGACGGAAGAGCACGGTGTTGCTGAACACATTGTTCCAGTTCGGCACGTCGATGCTGTTGAGTTTGGACTTGAGGTATTCGGTGTTTACCCGGATTTTCAGCGCCTGTTCTGTCCAGCCCTTGTCGCCGACGGTCTTGATGAGCCACCAGAACTTAAGCGGTTCGATGCCGGAACGCGAACAGTTGACCATGCGCATGTCGGCATGGAGGTAAGGCACGTCGTAGGTGTCCTGAAGGTCGTAGACGTGACGGGTGGTGATGAACAGACCGCATGGACTGTCCATTCCGAAGAACTTGTGTCCGCTGATGCAAATGGACTCGAAGTCCATCTCCTTTCGGTTCACCATATATTTAAACGGCGTGAAAGGCAGATAGCCACCGAAGAGGGCGGCATCGACATGGCGGTAAACGGCCACCTCTTTGTGTTTGGCCAACACGGCGTTCAAAGCTCTTTGGTCGTCGATGGCGCCTTTCAGCGTAGAGCCCATGGCAAATATGACAAGGCAGGGGCGCGACGTGTCGAGGGCCTTCTCGAACGCATCGGGAATCATGCGTCCCATTGCGTCAGTTTCTACCAGACGGATGTCGAGATGCTGGAGATTGCAAAGGCGGAAATTGCTGTAGTGGGCTTCATCGGAAACGTACACGACGGGCATTTTCCCCGTCAGGCGCTTCAGATAGTTCACACCGAAGTAGATGCCGTGGTTGTTGCCGTCCGTACCGCTCATGGTGACGATACCCCAATGGTCGTCGAGGTCGAAACCGTATTTGGGTGCAAAATAGTCTATCACTTCCCTTTCAAAGTCGAGAGAGGAAAGTGTATGGTCGCCGTCGGCGTAAGGGTCGCCGGCATTGTTGAGAATCATGGAGCCGAGATTGTTGGCCACGTACCATTTGTAGAAGCCTTGGAGTTTCACGTCGTTGTTGCCGGGGTAACCCAGCGAAACGCGGCGCTTGTCAAGGCAGTCCTGTGTCCAACGGTCAAGTTCGGGAAATCCGGAGGGAGTAATGGAAGAAACGTTTCCGGCGCTCGCCTCGGGCGAATCGGTTTGAGGAAGTCCGGCAGCGTGCTGATTTTCCAAATCGGTATGTTGCATGAGTTCGGATTATTTCATTTTCGTACAAATGTAGCATTTTGCGGCAATTTGCACAAAGGTAGGGACAAAATAAAACGTTCAAGACAAACAAAACGGGGGTTCAACGCAGAAAAGCACATTTCGGAAGCGAAACATGTAGGCGCAACTCGTTTTGTTTGTTTTGGACGTTTTATTCTCAGAACTGACGTTCGTGTATCTTTGTGCTCTTTTATTTCACCAACACCTTAAGCGTTTGGGGAGCGGAGGCGGTGCTGTTCACGCGAACCATGTACACGCCGGGGGTGAGGCCGACGGTTTGAAGGTCGAGCGTCTCGCCGGGAGCGGTAGTTGCCGTTTTTGCCGTAGCCACGCACATGCCGTTAGCGTTGAGGAGTTGTACGTTTGCCGCACCTTGGTCCTGACGGAATGTGAGGCGAACCTTTCCGGACAGGGCATCGGCCTGTACGCGGGCTTCGAGGTCGCTGCCGGGAATGCGGGCAATGCCCGAAACTTTCTGATGGGCGGCAGCGAGTCCGGCGTAGGTGTCTATCTTGCCGTAGCCTTGGGTATTCTTGTCGTAGCTGGAGCTTTCGGGATAAGCCACGGAAGTCTGCTTGATGATGTCGCGCACATCGGCGGTAGTGAGCGTGGGACATGCTTCGAGCCACAGGGCGACAGTTCCGGCCACATAGGGCGAAGCCATGGATGTTCCGCCGTTGCCGTCGTAGTAATAAGTTTCTCCGTCCTTGGTGGTACTTGCCACGGCATAGGCAGAGGCAAAGCTGGAGTAATACTTGCTTTGTGCGGAGATGACAATCCATCCGGGGGCGACCACATCGGGCTTCATTCGTCCGTCGAGCGTCGGACCTTTGCTGGAGAAGGGTGTGATGTCGCCCATGGATATGTCGAAGCGCTGGGAAGCGTCGGGATACACGTTGCCGGACACGTCGGAGTAGGTGTCACGGGTTTGGTAACAGCCTACGGAGATGACGTCGTCGGACGTTCCGCCTATCTCGCCCACGGTGTAGTCGGTGTCGCCGTTGGTCCATCCGGGCAGAGTGCCCTTGAAAGCCTGATACTGCGTGTTCCACATGTTTACTTCCGTTCCGGCATCGCCCGTAACGATGAGTCCGACGATGCGGTTGGCGGAAAGGTTGGTGACGGAAGCGCGCATCACAACGTTGGGACGTCCGTTGTTGGGATCCACTGCGGAGGAGAGCTGTATGTATCCTTCCATACCGCAGGCTGAGGTTTGGAACTGTGTCTGCTGGGCTGTTTCGGTAGGATTGTCGGTGGAAACCTCGTCGGTGGAGGCTATGACGGAACCCTTACGGGCATCGAACACCACGCCGCGCACACGCATGGTCTTTCCTTTCGTTCCCCAAATGTCTACGTTGGCGCGTTTGGTGGAGGAAGAAGAGAACTGTACGGAGGTCTTGAGCTGGTCGGTTTCGCTCTCGAGCACCTTGCGGGCATGGAGGGCAATGTCGCCTTCGTTTCCGCAAGCGCCTACGATGATGCTGCCGTTTTTGGCGGCGGCACTGAGTGCCTGGTCGTTGGCCGACGTACCGTCGTGAGGTCCGAGATGACTGCCGAGGCTCACGTTGATTACGCATGGACGGCCAAGGCTCTTGGCATAGTCGGAGATGTAGCGCACGCCGTCGATGATTTGTGCGGTGTTGGATTTATAGGCTACCAACACGAGGTCGGCTTCGGGAGCTACGCCGTAATAAGGTGTTGACATGTCGCCGCCGGCAGCTATGCCGGCAACGTGACCGCCGTGGAAGGTTTCGGTACGGTCGTAACGTGCCTGGCGTATTTCGCTTTCGGTGGTAAATTCTTTTCCGTAGTTGTATCCTTCCGGCGTTTCGCCGAACATGGAAGTGGAATTCTGGTCCCACACACGGAGTATGCGGAAACGTCCGTCGGGAGCGAGGTAGTCTACGTGGCCGTACTCGAATCCGCCGTCCACCACGCCTACTATCACGCCTTTGCCCTTGTAGGCTTGTGCGAGAGGATTGTCTTCGTGATGGGCCATGTCGGCATTGCTGGCAGCACGTGCCTTGTCCATCACCTCATGCACTTCGCTGGCGAGTTGGACGTAACGTACGGAGGGCACTTGGCTTACGGCTGCCACGTCGGCAGCGGTGAGTTGTGCGGTAAGGAGTTTGTCGGTATGGGGTTTGGCCTTGATGCCTATCTGTTCCAAGTCGGCAATTGCTTCAGAGGCGGACGTTACGGTGAGATAGGCGTTGAGGGTATCGGAGACCGCCGCACGAGTTCCCCGCACGGTGTTGTCGGCCATGTAGGTCTGAAGCGAGGGGGCGAGTTTCTGTGCCGAAGCGGAAGAGGCGGCAAGAAGCAGGGCGGTGAAAAGGAGATGTTTCATGAAGGGGATTGGGGGAATATATTAAATGGGAGGTTGAATAAGGGACGTGTAGAGGGCGTGTTTGCCGCGCAGCTCATTTGCACATTTGCATATTTGCGAAGCGCCGTGTAGAGCGCGACGTTTTAAACGTCGCTTCCATGGAGGATGGAGGGCCGTGTAGAGCGCGAAGTCAGGAGACTTCGCCCCCATAGAGGGCGCATGGATATAAAACGCAGAAAGGGTGGCATAAAGCAATACCACCCTTTAAACGTTTCCTGTCGGATCAATAGCCTGAGTAAGCGGAACCGGCACCGGAGTACTGGATAATCAATACACGGCCGTCGCCTTTGGTTTCGCCGTGGTTCCAGGGATTGTCGTAATAGTTGCTGAGCTTGAGGGAAATTACGTAGTCGTCGCCGTCCTGGTCCACGGTGAGCGTACCGGAAGTGACGGGGGACTGTACGTAGTCGTTGTCCTTGCTCTGCATCTGGATGTCTTTGTAAGATACGTACCAAGTGTAGGCGTCAGCTTTCGTAAGGTCTATCTCGCCTTGGCCGATGAGCTTCTTGTTTACCTTCACAAGGGGCACGAGCTGTTGGTCGTTGGGAGAAGTGGTGCCTTCGGGGAGGAAGTAGAACCAGAGCCACTGCTCGCCCTTGGAAGTCTTTTCGCGCACTTGGAGCGAAGCAATCTTCTGGTCGAGGTTGACGGTCGTTCCGTCTGACTCGTAGATGCGCACACCGTTCTCGGCCTGTGCCTTGGGGATGAGGGTTTCAAACGTCTCGCTCTCTTTGGTCTCGCCGCAGTACTCGGCCTTCACTGCCACACCATTGGCGAAGGTGGCGTCTATCTTGAGGGCGACCTTTCCGTTGGCAAGGGGTACGAAGGTGAGTGTGCCTTCGGTGAAGTCGTCGGCTTCGTAGGACACTTTGTCGGTGAAGTCGATGAAACGGAGTTTGTACTGGTCGGCATCGGTCTTGAGGTTGAGGGTGCCGCCGCTTTGGGTCATGGAAGAGCTGAGCTGGAGAATGACGGCATAGTTGCCGCTGAGGAGTCCGTCGGACGTGGAGGTCTCGAGCGAACCGAAGGCGAACTGCGAATAGGTTCCTTCGGCGGCGTCGAAGCGGAAGAGGTTGCTGATGGTGCCGTTCTCCACATCTTTGTGGTAGGGAGTGAAGGAATAGGCATTTTCGGTGTCGTAAACCTTGGTGTAGGTTCCTTGGTAAGCGGCCTCAATGCTGTTGGTACCGGCTTCTGCCTGGAGGGCAATGCTGAGGGTGGTACCGAGTTTGTCTTTCGACACCTTGAGCGTGCCCTTGAGGCCTTCGAGGTCAGCCACGTCGGCAGAGGTGAGGGTCACGTCGGCATTGTCGTCGAGCGTCACGCTTTTGTTGAGTTGTGAAGAGGGGATGCTGAGTGTGAGGGTCACGGGAGTGACGGCCGAAACGGTTTCGGCATAGATTTTATAGGTAAGCTGGGTGCCGTCGAACGGACTGCTTACTTCTTCCACTTTGGTAATGTCCTTGAGCACGTGGTTGACGAGCACCTGCTTGCTGAGTGCAGCCTGGCTGAAGTTCATTTCCGTCACGTCGTCAACGGGATATTGGCGCGTGGTTCCGTCCTTGAAATGGATGGTCATCACGTCCTGTGCGGTGGCGGTCAGGGCCGTAAAGAGTGCGAGGGAGAGTATGGAGTAAAATTTCTTCATCATAGTAATGTTTGTTGGGATGAGAGAGGGGGTTGCTTGTTTAGGCGACGGCGGGCTGAAAGGCCACCACATACATGAAAAAGAATGCGTTTGCAGTTGTTGTGGTGGGCTTACAGCCCGCGACGTCGCTGATGGCATATACCCAGGCCGCGTCACTTCGTGCCGTGACCTGGGCTTACGAGTGGTGGCC
>CAVCAV010000138.1:0-7859 GCA_963600165.1 Christensenella sp. UBA1685
CAGCGAACGAAAGAAGGAGCCTGCAAGCCTTCAAGCCTTTGGGGCTTTTACGGGCTTGCAGGCTCCTTTATAGGATGGCATTGCCTGCGGGCATTACTTGATGCCGAGCTTCTTGGCGATGGCAGCGGGGATGGCGTGCTTGTTGATGAGGATGTTCATGGTCTTGTAAGCCACATAAGCCTTGGAGGCGTAGAACATGCCGTGGTATTTGCCGTAGTCGCCCCATGAGTTCTTCACCATGAAGTAGTCGTGGCCTTGGGGATCTTTGGCAAGACCGTAGATAACCATGCCGTGGTCGTCGGTGGTTTCCCAGTTGTCGTAACCGATCTGGCGGAGTTCCTGCGTGATGGTGAGTTCGTCGTCGCTCGTTACCTGGCTGCCCTTCGTTTCGGTCGTACCGCTCCAGCGTGCGGCATCGGAACCGGTGAGGTCAGTTACCTTGAGGTCTTTGGGCACATAGGCGTAGCCCTTGCCGTTGCGGCGACCGAAGTAGGTTTCCGACACGTCGGCACCCCAAGCGAAGGTGTAGCCGTTCTTCACGGCGCTTTCCATCACTTCCATGAACTCGTCGAGGGGGAGGTTGTAGCTCTCAGCCCAGCGCCAGTTGTCCTGGATTTCGAGGATGAACTTGGAGTAGAAGGGATGGTGCGTGTAGGAAGTGAGGGACACGTAGTCGTCCATGTTGAGACCGAGATAGTCGCTCACGTAGGTCTGCGGAGTGTAGGTCTTCTTGCCCACCTTCACTTCCTTGGGAAGTTCGCCGAAGTAGTTTTTGTAGATGTTGCTCAGGTCGTTCTTCCAGGTGAGGGAAATTTTGTTGAGCTTGCCCTTGGCAATGGCACCTACGTAGGCTGAAGCCACGGCGTCGAGCTGGTTGAAGTTGAAGAGTGAGTCGCCGTAGAGGGCACCGGGAGCGGGCATGGCATCCTGGGGCACCATACCGTAGTTCTTCAGGCAGTAAACGGCGTCGTAGAAGGAGCCGCCCTGTGAGAAGCTAACGTCACCGTGGGTGCGTACGGCCTTGTCGGCACGGTCCATGTAGGTATTGTAAACGAGGAACGACTCGCAAAGGTCGTGTGTGCCCTTGCCCATGCGGAGCAGTTCAGCTTCGAAGAATCCGAGCGAAGAGTAAGCCCAGCAAGTACCGCTCTGGTTCTGGTCCTTGATGGAGGTGATGGGGTTTTCTTTGACAACGGTAAACTTTACGGTGTCCTTGGCAGCGTCCTGAGCCTTCTGTGCGGCTACGCTTCCCGGCAGCAGCACCATGGTTGCTGCGATGAGGAGTGACTTCATCATGTGTTTTTGGTTGTATGTTTTGTTGAGTGTTGTTTGTTTACTTAATAGATAACGGGGCTTTCGTCCTTGTGCTCTTCGAGGAAGCGCTCCACGTCGTCGACGTGATAGGGGATGAGTTCCTTTCCGAGGAAGCGGCATCCGTCGGGGGTGATGAGCACGTCGTCTTCGATGCGCACACCGCCGAAGTCCTTGTATTTCTCTATTTCGTCGAAGTTGAGGAACTCAGTGTTGGTTCCTTCCTTCTTCCAAAGGTCAATGAGGTCGGGGATGAAATAGATGCCGGGTTCGTCGGTAACCACGTGGCCGGCTTCGAGGCGGCGGCCGAAACGGAGGGCGTTGGTGCCGAACTGTGTGGAGGGACGCGTTTCTTCGTCGAAGCCTACGTAGGTCTGTCCGAGGCCTTCCATGTCGTGCACGTCCATGCCCATCATGTGGCCGAGTCCGTGGGGTAGGAAGAGGGCGTGTGCGCCTGCGCGAACGGCTTCTTCGGTGTCGCCCTTCATGAGGCCGAGTTCCTTGAGGCGGTCGGTCATAAGGGCGCAGACTGCCATGTGAACGTCCCACCAGCGCACTCCGGGACGGGCGTGCTTGAGGGCGAGGTCGTGACATTCGGCCACGATGTTGTAGATGTTTTTCTGCCTTTCGGTAAACTTGCCGCTGATAGGCGTGGTGCGGGTGTTGTCGGAGCAGTAGTTGTCGTTGGTCTCGGCGCCGGCATCGACGAGGAGCAGACGTCCGGCCTCGAGTTTGCGGGGCGAGGGATATCCGTGGAGTATTTCGCCGTGCATGCTGACGATGCTCTGGAAGGAAACGAGGCAGCCGTAGCTGGCGGCGATGCCGTCAAGCACGCCTCCGATGTACTGTTCGGTGACGCCGGGGCGGCAAAGGCGCATGGCGGTGGTGTGCATGCGGTGGCCGATGACGGCGGCGCGCTCGAGCTCTTCAATTTCCTCTTCGCTCTTGATGCTGCGGAGCTTCACCACGGCCTGGATGAGGGGGAGCGAAGCGGCGTCGCGCTGCTGGGAGGGATGGATGCCGAGCAGGTCCATTATCTGGATTTTCGTGTCGTGGCGGTAAGGGGGCAGGAAATGCACTTTGCGGCCTGCCTTCACGGCCTCGCCCACGAGCTGTGCAAGCTGTGCCATGGGAGCGGAAGCAGCGGCGCCGCACTCTTCGGCCATGGCTGACACGGAGTGGACCGAACCGTACCAAACGATGTCGTCGATGTCTATCTCGTCGCCAACGAGCGTGTCGCGTCCGGAGTCGGCGTCGAGCACGCCCACAAGGCCGTCGCGCTTCTGCCCGAAGAAATAGAGGAACGAACTGTCCTGACGGAATTTGTAAGCATTTGCCGGGTAGTTGACGGGACTGTCGTTGTTTCCGAAGATGAGGATGAGTCCGTTTCCTACCAGCTCGCGCAGTTTTTGTCGGCGAGCCACATAAGTGTCTTTACTGAATAGCATAGCGTGTGATTTTTGTCGCAACAGAACGAAAAACGCCTCGCTTGTTCGCTCTTTGCCATCTTTTAGGGCAAAAGTACGCATTTTCCTTGGGAAATGGTTACCTTTGTGCTTACATTTTGCTTTTTTAGGATGTAGCAAGCAACTCCCGTTGAACCCTTTTTTCCATTTTATCGGACAATGACTCTTGACAAAAACACTGGACTTGTACTTGAAGGCGGCGGTATGCGCGGTGTGTTTACCGACGGCGTACTCGACTATTTCCTTGATGCCCATATAGACTTCAGCTACGCCGTGGCGGTGTCGGCGGGCGCGTGCAACGGCCTGTCGTTCAAGAGCCGCCAGCGGGGCCGTGCGAAGGTGACGAACATCGACCTTCTGGAGCGCTACCGCTACATCGGGATGAAATATCTTTGGTCGCAACACAGCATTCTCGACCGCAAGACGCTCTACGACACCATCCCCAACGAGGTGCTGCCGTTCGATTACGACACGTGTTTTGCCAATCCAATGGAGTTTGAAATGGTCACGACCAATTGCCGCACGGGCAAGGCCTGCTACCTTACGGAAAACCACGATGCGCAGCGTTTGCTCGACGTGGCGAAGGCTTCGAGCAGTCTGCCTTATGTGTGCCCCATTGTGTGGATCGACGGCGAGCCGATGCTCGACGGGGGTATTATTGACTCCATACCGGTGCTCCGCGCCATGGAAAAGGGTTACAAGCGGCCGGTGGTGGTGCTTACGCGCAACCGCGGCTACCGCGAGAACGGGCGCGACATAAAGATTCCGAAATACATCTACCGCCGCTATCCGCGCCTGCGTGTGTTGCTGAGCAAGCGCCACGCCATTTACAACGAGCAGCTTGACATGGTGGAGCGGATGGAGGACGAGGGAAGCATCATTGTGGTGCGCCCCATGCGGCCCATGGAAGTGGGACGTCTGGAGAGCAACGTGGAGAAACTCACCGCGCTCTACAACGAGGGGTACGAATGTGCCAAAAGGGTGTTTGAGGGGGAGTGATGCCCCTTCTATGGGGGCGAAGTCTCCTGACTTCGCATTAGCAGCCCTTACACGCACTATGGGGCGACGTTTGAAACGTCGCGTTCTACACGGAGGATGTATATACAAAAAACCGCTTATGAATTCATAAGCGGTTTTTTCATTGTTTTATCGTGTAGAGCGCGACGTTTTAAACGTCGCCCCCATAGAAGGTGCGGGGCGCAGCTCATTTGCACATTTGCACATTCGCACATTTGCACATTCGCAGCGCGCTGCGCTACGCGCTATTTCTTCATGAAGCAGACACAGGCCCAGCCGTCGAGCTCACGGGCGTTGACGAAGAGGAGGCCCTGACGCTCGGCTTCTTCGCGCAGGCGGGGCACGTCGGTGGTGTAGAAACCGCTCATGTAGATGCAGCCGCCGTGTTTCATGCGGGGCACGTAGTGCTTGAGGTCGTTGAGGAGAATGCCGAGGTTGATGTTGGCAATGACGAGGTCGAAGGGACCTTTGCCGGCAAGCGAGGAGGCGTCTCCGAGCTCCACGTCGATGCCGTCGAGATGGTTGAGGGCGATGTTCTCGCGCGAGTTTTTCACGCACCATTCGTCCACGTCGATGGCGGTGCAGTGGGCTGCGCCGCGCATACGGGCAAGAATGGCGAGGATGCTGGTGCCGCAACCCATGTCGAGTACTTCGAGGCCTTCCATGTTGTCCTGCAGAATGCGGCTGATCATCTGCGAGGTGGTGGCGTGGTGGCCTGTGCCGAACGACATCTGCGGATTGATGGTGATTTGGTATTCGGCATAGGGCACGTCCTTGTGGAAGGTGCTGGCTATGACGCAGCGTCCGTCCACCACGAGGGGCTTGAAGTAGTTTTTCTCCCACTCCTCGTTCCAGTCCTTGTCCTCGGGTTCGTCCATGGTGTAGGAGATGTCCACACCGGGGATGGGGAACGACTGGAGGGCTTCGTCGAGGGCCTCCTGGCTGAAGAGGGCTTTCTGTATGTAGCAGCGGAAATGGTCGTCGGCGGCCTTGTCCTCGAAAGCGGGCGCTTCGGGGTTTTCGCAGTGGGGCTTTGCCGCGCGGTCGAGTTCGTCGGTGTGGACGAAGCTGTCGAAACCTATCTCGGCGAGCACGGCGGAGAGTACGTCCTGCACGGCTTCGCTGGCGGGCGCGGTGGTGAAAGTGAATTCGAGATATTGCATGGGGGGACGTGTTGAGCAAGAATGCCCGGGATGTTTCAAGTCAAGAATTGGAGAATTAAAGAATTTTCCAATTCACATGGTTAATATATTGGATTTGGGCGATGACGGCCTGAAAGGCCAACGACAACATAGCCCAGGGCAAGCGGAGCGACACCCTGGGTAATCGCGTCCACCCACAATTGCACGCCCTGAAAGGGCAACACAACGGCTACACAAGCACGGCGTAATATCCGAAACAGATATTATGCTGCCCCTTCAGGGCGCATTTTCATTAAAAACGCACTAACCCAGGGTGTCGCTTCGCTTGCCCTGGGCTATGTTGTGCTGGGCTTGCAGCCCGTTTTCGGCCAAATCCGAAACTTTATTTTTCTTATTGTCCGTCCGCCGCTTCGGCTTCCTTTACGGCTTTGTTGTAGCAGCAGCGGCAGAGGGGTTCGTACTGGTTCTGCTCGCCGAGTAGCACGCGTTCCTTGTCGGCCACGATGCGGTGGGAGAGGTAGGCGAGGTTGCCGCAGCGCACGCAGATGGCATGTACCTTGGTCACCTCTTCGGCCACGGCGCAGAGTGCGGGCATGGGTCCGAAGGGCACGCCCTGGAAGTCCATGTCGAGTCCGGCCACGATGACGCGCTTTCCGCTGTTGGCAAGTTCGGTGCACACCTCCACGAGCGACTCGTCGAAAAACTGTGCCTCGTCAATGCCTATCACTTCGGCTTCGGAGGAGAGCAGCAGGATGCTGCGGGCGGAGTCGACGGGGGTGGACGACACGGAGTTGCTGTCGTGCGACACTACGTCGTCGTCGGAGTAGCGGGTGTCGATGCTGGGTTTGAATATCTCCACGCGCTGGCGGGCTATGCGTGCCCGCTTGAGGCGGCGTATGAGTTCTTCCGTTTTGCCGGAAAACATGGAACCGCAGATGACTTCTATGCGGCCGTGCTGGAAATGGGTTTCCTCTTGGTACATGGGTTAAGTATGTCTTACTGTATTTCGCTCAGGTCGACGAAGCGGCCGCGTGCGCGGCGTTCCTTTATCATGCTGTCGAGCATTTTGGCGCGGTCTTTTGCCACCCAGCGGCGTGCAAACACGTTGGGGACGGCCACACCGAGGGCGATGCACATGATGGTGATGGCGGAGGCCATGCCGAACTTCATGGCGTCGGTGAGTTCGCCTACCACACCGTTCATTTCGATGAGGCTGACGAGGGCGCGGTACATGAGCACACCGGGCACCATGGGGATGACGCTGGGGATGGAGAGCACGTGGTTGGGGGCGTGCACCCAGTGGACGGCCTTCACGGCAATGACGCTGACGAGGGCGCTGCCGGCGAGCGAGCCGATGGCGAGTCCCATGTCGAGACCCACGTTGTTGTTGCTGGGGCCGAGGTTGACGAAGTTGCGGGTGCAGACGGCTATGATGCCGCCGATGGCCACAACCCAGAGCAGGCGGCGCGGTATGTTGAAAATCATGGAGAAGCCCATGGCGGAGATGGCTGCCGCGGCGGCGTAGCTCCAGTAGGTGTTGTGGGGAATCATGGGGATGGAGGCGAACGCCTTGAGGTCGAAGTTGACCATCTTCAGGAAGAAGGCAATGCCGAAGCTCATGGCCACAACCATGAGGAAGGTGTTGATGGCTCGCGTGAGTCCCACCTGTATGTAGTTGTCGAGCATGTCGTCCACAAAGTTGATGAGGGGCACGCCGGGCACGATGAAGAGTGCGCAGGCGAGCAGCGGATGGAGCGGCGTGGAGGTCCAGCCGCCGGGGAGGTAGGTGGACGCCCATGCGAGGACGGTGCTGACGAACGCCGAGGCGCCGATGGCCATGTAGGTGTTGATGCCTTTTTCCACGAGGAGTCCCTTGAGGCGCATGCCGATGGCGGCGGCGATGGAGGCGTAGAGGAAGGCTATCCAGTCGCAGCCGAACTGAATGCAGAATCCGCCGCAGGCGAATCCGGTGCCGACGGCCACTTGGTCGGCGGTGTAGTTGCGCGGGCGCTTGGCAATGGCTTCGAGTTCTTCGGCATACTGGTCGATGGAGTAGTCCTCACGGATGGCTCTCCAGGAGAGTTTGCTGACGAGCGATATGGTGGTCATGTTGATGCCGTGCTTGTCGCAGCGCTGGAACTTGGTGAAGGAGTGTCCGTTGTCGCTGAGGTTGACCATCAGCATGTTGTACTGCACGAAGATGTGGAGATTTTCTTCGGGGAGTCCGAGGAAAGCTGCGGTGCGCTTCATGTTGCGCACGATGCGGTTGGTGTCGGCGGCGCTTTCCACGAGCAGCTGGCCGGTACGCAGCAGGAGGTTGAGCCTGTGGCGTATTTGTTGTTCGCGCGAGTAGTCGTTAGTCGTCGTAATCTCTGTCATGTAGCTGAATGTGTGTGTTGTATGGTTTTTTCGGGCGCAAAATTACGAAAAATTAAAGGATGGGCAAAGGGCAGGGCTGTGGTTGTGGGGTGAGGAGGGAGCATGTACGCGCGCGTATACACCGAAGTTTGTGCAAACTGCTGTCACCCTTCACCGCGCTTTGCGCCCTCTATGGAGGCGACGTTTGAAACGTCGCGCTCTACACGGCACCTAAGTGAAGCGTTGAGGGCGCAAGCGCATGGAGGCGAAGTCTCCCGACTTCGCTTCGCCGCTTGAGTAACTTTGTCCGTGTAGAACGCGACGTTTCAAACGTCGCCTCCATAGAAGGTGAAACGCCGTGTAGAACGCGAAGTCGGGAGACTTCGCCCCCATGCGCTAACGCCCCCATCGTTCGCCCCATCGCATGGCCGACAGCAGCAAGTCACCCTTCACCGCGCTTTGCGCCCTCTATGGAGGCGACGTTTGAAACGTCGCGCTCTACACGGCACCTAAGTGAAGCGTTGAGGGCGCAAGCGCATGGAGGCGAAGTCTCCCGACTTCGCTT
>CAVCAV010000139.1:0-7837 GCA_963600165.1 Christensenella sp. UBA1685
AAGCATACCACAACGAACGCTTGGAAGGTCTCGTCAAACGAGCCTACGAGCAGACAGGCCAAAAGGTGGTGGTTATCATTGACGAATATGACGCGCCGCTGCTCGACGTGGTTCACGAGAAGGAGAATCTCGGCACCTTGCGCCGCATCATGCAGAACTTCTACAGTCCGCTCAAAAAACTCGACCCTTATCTCGAGTTCACATTTCTCACAGGCATCACCAAGTTCTCGCAGCTCAGCATCTTCAGTGAGCTCAACAACCTCGAGAACATCAGCATGCTCGACCAGTACTCCGCCATTTGCGGCATCAGCAAGACGGAACTCACCACGGCCATGCACGCCGACATAGAAAACCTAGGCAAGGCCCTCGGCATGACCTACAACGAATGTCTGGAAGAGCTGACAAACTATTACGACGGCTACCATTTCAGCGAGCATTCCGAAGACGTGTTCAATCCGTTCAGCCTCATCAAGGCCATGAACGGTCAGAAGATAGATTCCTACTGGTTCGGTTCGGGCACACCCACCTTTCTTCTCAAGCAGCTCGACAAGTTCAACGTGAACCTCACCACACTTGAACGCCAGGACGTGGTGCTCAGCTCGTTCGACGTTTCGCCCGAAGAGATGACCGACGCCCTTCCCCTGCTCTACCAGAGCGGCTACCTCACCATAAAGAAGTACGAGCCCCTCTTCAAGGAATACACCCTCGGCATACCCAACAAGGAAGTGCGCGACGGACTGCTCAACTCCATGATGCCGCACTACGTGAATCCCCGCCGTACGGACAACGACGCCTTTCTCCTCGGTTTCTGCAAGGCCGTCTACCGCAACGACATTGAGGCCGCGCTCGAACACATGCGCACCTACCTTGCCACCATTCCCTACGACCTCGAGAACCACACGGAGAAACACTACCAGACCATCTTCTACCTTATGTTCAGTTTCCTGAACATCTACATCCGCACCGAGGTGAAGAGCGCCATAGGTCGTGCCGATGCCGTGATGCACATGCCCGACACCGTCTACGTCATGGAACTCAAGGTGGACAAGAGCGCCGACGAAGCCCTCAAACAGATAGACGAGAAAGGCTACATGCTGCCCTACCGTGCCGAGGGCAAACGCCTCGTGAAGGTGGGCATCAGCTTCGACAGCCAGAAGCGCACCATCAGCGAGTGGAAAATAAAGGAAGAATAGGCCTTGCGGACGAGCGATTGGAGCGAACGATGGGGGCGAAGTCAGGAGACTTCGCCCCCATCGTTCGCCACAATATGCCGCTTAAGGCCGCCTTCCCTTCCGCCTTTCAAATGACGCCGGCCTCCACCATGCGCACCACGCGCTCCGTGTAGCGGTCGTCGCCCTCGGGGTCGTACTTCTTGTTGAGGCTGTTGCCGAAAAGCACGGCAATGCCTTGGTAGAGGTTGGCCTTGAACGAACCGATGAAAGCCTTCGCAATGTTGTAGCCCGTCATGTTGCACTCGCGGTTCACCAGCTTGATGAGCAGCTTGCCCTGCGAGCGCGTGAGCTTCTTGAGCGCCGGCG
This sequence comes from Christensenella sp. UBA1685, assembly GCA_963600165.1. GTDB lineage: Bacteria > Bacteroidota > Bacteroidia > Bacteroidales > Bacteroidaceae > Alloprevotella. Next base: position 1,539 of record CAVCAV010000139.1, read on the forward strand.
CATACTGCTTCTTCAGTCCCGCTTCCACACACTTGATGTGCTCGTCGCGCGAACGCTTGTCGGGCAACGTTTCGAGGTATTCGTACGTCTCAATGATGGTCAGCTTCGCCAGTTTGGCCCACGGCAACACCTTCTTCACGTTGTAGACAAGGCGGTTGTACTCCTCGCGCTCCTTCTCGCTGGAGAACTGCATGGGCGCATATTTCGGCAACGTGGGAAAGATGACGTGCGGAATGGTCTTTCCCTCATACTGCGCCGTGCCCACCTGCGTGATGATGGGCACTTCCACCTCCTCCACCTCGCTCTGCACCTTCTCCGGCTGCTGCGCCGAAGAGGCCAAAGGCAGAAGGCAGAAAACGAACGTGACAATGTATATGCGGATATTCATATCTTCAAAAATTAAATCGCCACACTGGGCGGTTGCAAAAGTACGAAGATTTGCATTGCACGTGCGTTATTATATATTAATTGACTTTTAAGATTCGCGGAAAAAGCGTTACTTTGCAAAGAGCGCACGGCATTTGCCGCGCTGCATACAGCTGCCGCTACGGGACACGGACGTCGCCGTGCGGCTGCCCCATAAACCCACTACACCCATGGCAAAGAAAGAAAAGAACAAGGGAAACGGACGTCTCAAGAAAAAGGCCGTAGCACAGATGCTTGTAGACCTTTTCGAGAAAGAACCCGAACGCGAATACAACGTGAAGGAACTCTTCGCGCTCCTCAAGGCCGCCAACCATCCTGCCAAGATGATTGTGATGGACGCCCTTTCCGAACTCGTCCTCGACGACTACATATCCACCGACGGCTGCGGAAACTACCGCAACGCCGTACGCTCGAACGTGATGGAAGGCACCTTCCAGCGCAAACGCAACGGACGCAACTCCTTCGTGCCCGACGACGGCGGGAAGAGCATCCTCGTGTGCGAGCGCAACTCGCTCCACGCCCTCGACGGCGACCGCGTGAGGGTGACCATGCTTGCGCGCCGTGCCGGCCACACCCGCGAAGCCGAAGTGTCTGAAATTCTCGAACGCGCCAACGACACCTTCGTTGGCCAGCTGGAGGTGGAGCGCGGCTACGGCTTCCTCGTCACCGAAAGCCGTTCGCTCGCCACCGACATATTCATTCCCAAAGACAAACTCAACGGCGGACAGAACGGCGACAAGGCCGTGGTGCAGATTACCGACTGGCCCTCCAACTCCAAAAGTCCCGTAGGGCGCGTCATTGACATCCTCGGCAAGCAGGGCGAGAACAACGCCGAAATGCACGCCATCCTCGCACAGTACGGCCTTCCCTACACCTATCCCGAAAAGGTGGAGAAAGCTGCCGAGAAGCTTTCGCCCGAAATTCCCGCCGACGAAATAGCCCGCCGCGAGGACTTCCGCTCCGTCACCACCTTCACCATCGACCCCCACGACGCCAAGGACTTCGACGACGCGCTCTCCATACGCCGAATCAACGACGGCGAGTGGGAAGTGGGCGTGCACATCGCCGACGTGTCGCACTACGTGAAGGAGGGCGACGTCATTGACCGCGAAGCCGTGAAGCGCGCCACAAGCGTCTACCTCGTGGACCGCACCATACCCATGCTTCCCGAGCGCCTCTGCAACTTCATCTGTTCCCTCCGTCCTAATGAGGAGAAACTCGCCTATTCCACCATCTTCCGTCTCAACGCCAAGGCTGAAGTGCTCTCGTGGCACCTTGCCCACACCGTCATCCGTTCCGACCGGCGCTTCACCTACGAAGAGGTGCAGACCATTCTCGAGAGAAACAACCAGGCCTCCGAAGCCGACGTCAACCTGCCCGGCGAACACCCCGAGCCGCTCCCCGAAGGAGCCGCCCCCGAGGGCGAATATGCCGAAGAACTCATCACGCTCAACAAGCTCGCCAAACGCCTTCGCGAGAAGCGCTTCAAAAACGGCGCCATCGGTTTCGACCGCTCCGAAGTGCGCTTTGAGATTGACGAGAAGGGACACCCCGTTTCCACCTACGTGAAAGTGGCCAAGGACGCCAACAAGCTCGTGGAAGAGTTCATGCTCCTTGCCAACCGCAGCGTGGCACAGATGATAGCCGTTGTGCCGAAAGGCAAAAAGCCCAAAACCTTCGTCTACCGTATCCACGACGTGCCCGACCCCGAGAAGATGGAGAAACTCAGCGCCTTCATCGCCCGCTTCGGCTACAAGATACGCACTGAAGGCACCAAGACGGAGGTGAGCAAAAGCCTCAACCGCCTGCTCGCCGACGTGAAAGGCCAGAAGGAAGAGGAAGTGGTGGAACTCGTGGCCCTGCGCGCCATGATGAAAGCACGCTACAGCACCCACAATATAGGCCACTACGGACTCATGTTCGACTACTACACCCACTTTACCTCCCCAATACGCCGCTACCCCGACACCATGGTGCACCGCCTCCTCACACGCTACGCCGAGGGCGGACGCTCCGTGAGCCAGAAGAAGTACGAAGACCTCTGCGAACATGCCTCCAACATGGAGCAGCTCGCCGCCACCGCCGAGCGCGCCAGCATCAAGTACAAGCAGGTGGAATTCATGGGCGACCGTCTCGGACAGGAGTTCGACGGCACCGTGAGCGGCGTCACCGAGTTCGGACTCTACGTGGAAGTGACGGAAAACAAGTGTGAGGGTATGGTGCCCCTGCGCATGCTCCTCGACGACTACTACGAGTTTGACGAACGCAACTTCTGCCTCGTGGGCCGCCGTTTCCACAAACGCTACGGACTTGGCGACAAAGTGCGCATCCGCGTGGAGCGCGCCAACCTTGAGCGCCGCCAGCTCGACTTCGCCCTCGTCGGCGACGACGGCGCGCAGCCCGCACCGTCCGCCAACGCCAAGCCCCAGTCCCACAACGGTTTCGGCAAGGACTTCCGCAAAGGCTCCCGCAAGAAAGGCGGCGCCGCCAAAGGCAAACGCAAAAAAGGCAGCGGCAGCAAACGCGTGGGAGAGAAATAAGCCCGTCGGAAGCTTTTGTGCAGAAATACTCTTCATTCATGAAGGGCAAATGAGAGCATAAACCAAGTATGACAACTGAAAAAAGATATCCGCTCGGCATACAGACTTTTTCCGAAATAGTAACGGGAAACTATTATTATGCCGACAAGACGGAAGACATTTACCGGTTGGCCCATTACGCCAAATTCCACTTCCTGAGCCGTCCACGACGGTTCGGGAAGTCGCTCTTGGTGTCTACCTTGCAAGCCTACTTTGAAGGGAGAAAAGAACTCTTCAAGGGGCTGGCCATTGAACGTATGGAGAAAGAATGGACCGCCCGCCCCGTCATACATCTCGACCTCAGCCGCGGTAAATATTACACGCTCGAGAATCTGCACACCATACTCAACGACATTCTGCTCCCCTTGCAGCAGCAGTACGGCCTTGAAGCCGACACGTCAAAGACCTACAGCACCCGTCTGACCCACATCATAGAAGCTGCAGCCCGCCAAACAGGCCGGCAGGCCGTTGTGCTCATCGACGAGTACGACGCTCCCATGCACGATGCCGTAGGGAACGAACCGCTCCAACGGGAAATACGCAACGTCATGCGCGATTTCTTCAGTCCGCTGAAGAATCAGGAAGCCAACCTCCGCTTCGTGCTCATCACAGGCATTTCGAAGTTCAGCCAACTCAGCATTTTCAGCGAATTGAACAACCTGAAGATCATCAGCATGAAAAACGAGTTCGGCGCAATCTGCGGCATCACCCGGGAGCAACTCACCGACACCTTCAAGGAAGGCATTGAAGCCATGGCCGCTCACAACGGACTCACTTTCGAGCAAACCGTGACACTACTTCAGGCACACTACGACGGTTACCATTTCAGTCCCGACGGCCCCGACATATTCAACCCTTATAGCATCATCAACGCGCTGGACGACAAAGACTTCAACAGCTACTGGTTCACCTCGGGAACGCCGACCTTCCTGATAAAGCTCCTGCAGCAATGCGACATGGACATCCTTGCGCTCGACAACCTTTGGGTCAAGGACAACCGCTTTGATGCGCCCACCGAGAAAATGTCCGACCCCGTTCCCGTACTCTACCAAAGCGGCTATCTGACCATCAAGGCCTACGACAAAGAGCGAAGGCTTTACAAGCTCGGACTGCCCAACCACGAAGTGAAGCAGGGATTTTCGGAAAGCCTCGTGAAATATTACGAAGGAAACAACCTCTGCAATTTCGACCGCATCGTGTTGGCCTATGCCAACCACATCGTGGTGGAGGACAATATGGAAGCTTTTCTGCCCCATCTGAAGAATTTCTACGACAAGTTCCCTTACACCATCGTCAACAACAACGAGCGGCATTACCAAGCCGTAATGTTCACCATTCTCACCATGCTCGGTGCCGACGTGCAAGCCGAACAAGCCACTTCCAACGGTAGAATAGACCTCGTGTTCAAAACAAAACGAAGCATCTACATCTTTGAGTTGAAATACGGCAAAAATGCCCAAACTGCCCTGTCGCAAATAGAGAAAAAGGACTACGCCCGAGCCTTTGCCGACGACAGCAGACAAACGGTGGCCGTGGCCATCAACTTTTCTGCAGACCAAAGAACCATGGAAAGTTGGAAAATAGAACCCGTAGTGCGGCATTAAGCCCCGCAAAACGTCGCAAAATTTGCGACGTTTTTTGAGCGCTGACGTTGCACGCCCCAACGTAAAGAAGAAATATTTGAAAAATAAACGCCCGAAAATTTGCCGGACCGAAAACAATGCGTAATTTTGCACTCGCAATTCGGGGTGTAGCTCAGCCCGGTTAGAGTACGCGTCTGGGGGGCGTGGGGTCGCTGGTTCGAATCCAGTCACCCCGACGAATTGTAAAGCAGCAACGGTTTCTTTACCGCTGCTGCTTTTTTGTGTCAAAAAGTTTGCACTTCATACACGAAACCATGCGTTTACGGAATAAAACTTTACAGACAGTTGAAGTTTTTGTACTTTTGCACGCTAACAGGAATCCCAAACAAGAAACATCAATCAACAAGTGGAAACCAAAATATGCTGCATAGGGCACATTACGCTCGACAAGATAGTCACGCCAAAGAGCGAATGTCACATGCCCGGCGGAACGTCCTACTACTTTGCCCACGCCATGTACCACCTCAACGGCGGCAAAGGCTTCAAACTCGTCACCTCACTCGCCCAAAGCGAAATGCATGCCGTCGACGAACTGCGCGCGAAAGGCATCAGCGTTGACGTCATACCCTCGCGCCACACTGTATATTTCGAAAACAAATATGGCGAGAACCAGAACAACCGCACGCAGCGCGTGCTCGCCAAAGCCGACCCGTTTACCGCACAGGCGCTGCGCGAAGTGAAGGCCGGAGTGTACCACCTCGGCTCGCTCCTTGCCGACGACTTCTCGCTCGAAGTGATAGAGTCGCTCAAGGGACGCGGCGTGGTCAGCGTAGACGCACAAGGCTACCTGCGCGAAGTGCGCGGCGACCAGGTGTTTGCCGTGGACTGGCCCTGGAAGCGCGACGCCCTCAAATGCATCGACGTGCTCAAGGTGAACGAATACGAGATGGACGTGCTCACCGGTTGCAACGAAGCCCACGATGCCGCCCTTCAGCTTGCCGAATGGGGCGTGAAGGAAGTGTGCGTCACGCTCGGCGACTACGGCTCCGTAGTGCTCGAGAACAACCATTTCTACGACATTCCCGCCTATGCCCCGCAAGCCATAGTGGACGCCACCGGCTGCGGCGACACCTATTCCACCGGATACCTTTATATGCGTTCCCGCGGAGCCGACCCCGAAGAAGCCGGACGCTTTGCCGCCGCCATGTCCACCCTCAAGCTCGAAGCCACAGGCCCCTTCTCCAAAACGGAAGACGACGTGTGGCGCATCATCCGCTAAAAGGGGCGAACGATTGTGCGAACTATGGGGGCGAGCTCTCCCGAGCTCGCTTGCGGGAAATATGCACGATTTTTCAAAGATCCCCTGTTCGCTCAAGCGAAGTCGGGAGACTTCGCCCCCATGCGCTAGCGCCCCCATGTATGTATTTCCTGTTGGTATAACGGCATTGCGGCACCGCCCAAAGCCGTTCGTGCAGATTTGCTGCCCACCCAACGCGTTGGGCCCGCAGAAAGTTTTTTGCATCTGTTGACACAGAGAGAAAAAGACCTTTTCCCATGCTTTTTGCCGCATTTCTCGTGCACGCGCGCGCGTACACCGAAGTTTGTGCAAGTTGCTGTCAGCCTTCAGCGGTGAGCGATAGGGGAGCGCAAGCGCATGGGGCGAACGATGGGGGCGAGCTCTCCCGAGCTCGCTTTCTACACGGCTTGCGCG
>CAVCAV010000140.1:0-7820 GCA_963600165.1 Christensenella sp. UBA1685
CATAGAGGGCGCAAGCCGCGCAAGCGAAGTCAGGAGACTTCGCCCCCATACGCTTTCGCCCTCATAAGCAGCGCAGTTGGTTTGGTTTTGCTCGTATTTTTAACCAAAGTTGGTTTGGTTTTGCTCAAGTATTTCCCTAAAGTTGGTTTGGTTTTGAAAAACATGCCGTAACTTTGCGTCATCTTACAACTTGACTCCTAACGACTTACATATGTTTGAACGCACAGCCATAAAATATCTTCGTCAATGGGCGCAGAGCGAAGAGCGCAAGCCCTTGGTTTTGCGCGGTGCCCGACAGGTGGGAAAGACCACCTTGGTAGAGCTTTTTGCCAAGGATTTCGACTCGTACATCTACCTCAATTTAGAGGAGAAAGACAATGCGGCACTGTTTGCGGAGGACTATACGTTTGAAGACTTGCTCGCGGGCATTTTCTTCAAAGCCAACGTGTCGCAGGAAGCCGGCAAACGCACCTTGATTTTTATCGACGAGATACAGAACGAACCACGGGCTGTACAAACACTCCGCTACTTCTACGAGAAACGTCCCGACCTTCATGTCATTGCTGCCGGCTCGTTGCTGGAAAGCCTGATGGGGCGTCACATTTCCTTTCCTGTGGGAAGAGTGGAGTATATGGCGCTCCACCCTTGCAGTTTCGTGGAATTCCTCCGTGCCTTGGGACAGAACATGATGGCAGACAGCATAGAACGGGTGGCATTGCCAGCCCCGTTGCACAGCCAAGCGATGGACTTGTTCAAGAAATACATGATTGTGGGCGGACTGCCCGAAGCGGTGGCGAACTATGCCAAGCACCGCGACTTCGTGCGCCTCAACGGGGTGTTCAACGCGTTGCTTTCGGGCTACCGCGACGACGTGGAGAAATATGCCGACCGTCCGAAGGACCAAGACGCCATCCGTTACATCTTGAACTATGGATGGGCTGCGGCGGGCCACCGCATTCAGTTTGCCAAGTTTACGGGTTCGTCGTTCAAGGCGGCAGACGTGGGCAATGCGTTCCGCACGTTGGAGAAGACGCTGCTGCTCGAACTGGTCTATCCGCAGACCACAGCATCGTTCCCCGTATTTCCCGACCTGAAGAAGAGTCCGAAACTGCTTTGGCTCGACACGGGACTCGTCAACTACGTGGCGGGAATGCAGGAGAACCTGCTTTTCAGCCAGGACACCGACGAACTTTGGAACGGCGACATAGCGGAACACATCGTAGGGCAGGAGTTGCTGGCTTCTACAGTAACGTTTGGCGAGAAGCGGATGTTTTGGGTGCGCGACGCAAAGAACTCGCAGGCGGAGGTTGACTTCATCGTCCGCTACCGCTCGCACCTTTTGCCTATAGAGGTAAAAACGGGCAGCAACTCCAAACTCCGTTCGCTGCATCTCTACATGGACGAATCGGAAGAGCGTGTGGCCTTGCGCCTGTGGAACGGTCCGCTGACGTCCGACACCATCGGCACACCATCGGGCAAAACGTTCACGCTTTACAACGTCCCGCTCTACTATGCCGGCCATCTCCAAAAGTTTCTTGAGGGAGTGAACGATGGAGCGAACGACAGAGCGAACGATGGAGGCGAAGTCTCCTGACTTCGCGCTCTACACGGCTTGCGCCCTCTATGGAGGCGACGTTTGAAACGTCGCGTTCTACACGAACAATTCATGAATGTCTCCTTCGCGCAAGCGAAGTCAGGAGACTTCGCCCCCATACGCTTTCGCCCCCATAGCGCAAAAGCGGCACAGATACCTTGCGTATCTGTGCCGCTTTAATATTTGCGTGTGCCGCTTAGAGCTTTAGTCTTCGTCGGCCTGGCTCCACTGCTCGCTGTCCCAGGCGGAACCGGCGGAGAAGAGGTTGTCGTTGTCGTCGACAGAGGGTTTCTTGTTGTTTACGCCGCCGCTGGCAATGGTGGTCATGAGGCTTTCGGCTCCGAGTTCCATGGTGCGGAGGGCGGGCGTGATATATGTCTTTTTCATTTTCGGTGAGAATCTTTTTTGGGGAGTTACTTTACGATGACTTTCTTTCCGTTCACGATGTAGATGCCTTTGGCAAGGCGCTGTGCGTCCACGCGGCGGCCGTCGAGGCTGTAAACTGCCTTGGCGCCGGCTTCGGGAGCCGTCTCCACCTGACCGATGGCCGTAACCGTAGATCCGTCGAAGCGGAAGCTTGCCACCTTGTTGGCCGTCTGTGCCACCTTGAGGTAAGCCTTGCCTGCGGGCACACTGAATGCGCCGCCTTCTTCAGCACCCCAGTAGAAACCGAGGTCGGTCTTGTTCGTGTAGTCGTCGTATGCCAACTTGTAGTAGTAATAGCCGTCTTCGGCCTCGATGGTGCCGGTGGTTTCCTGGCCGACGAGGTCGTTTTTAGTGGGTTGGTCGCCCGTGTTCTTGGCAGAATAAATCAAAGGATATTCGCCCTTCTTGCCGGCCTTGATGAGCACGGGGACTCCTGCGGGAACGAGGTCGCCGTTTTCAAGGGTTTCGTTGCCGTTGTATTTGTAGTTGACGGTCATGGCGTCGCCGCTGACGGTTACTGCACCTGCATTCACGCCTGTAGGCATAAGAATAGGCAGGGAAGCGTTGTAGTAGGTGGAGTAGCCCTCTTCGGTGTTGACGGAGAAGGTCTCGTCGGGGAAGGCGAAATATTTGACTGCCTTTATACCCTTACGTCCAAAATAATCTTGGGCGGTACCATATACCATAACAGACTTATTCAGCAAATCCGTATTTTTAGTAAAATTCATAGAATTACTCATGTATGAGTCTGATTTCATTTCAACTGCAATACATAAATTCTTCCCTTTTTCACCGATTGCAATATTGGTTTGACTGTACGAATTGGTATAACCATCAGAAGACGTGTTCGCCTGTCCTAAAAGATTACCTTTTACCCAAACACTCTTACTATTGAAGTTTTGTCCATATTTTATAAGTTGGGCTGGAGTCAACGGATTATCGAAAGTGCCCAATGTTTCGTCTACGGCTTCAACATAGGTATACACAGCTGTTGAAACATCGCTTGCCACACCGTCTTTTACGGCAATGGCCTTGAGCGTAGTGGTGGCAGCGGGAATTTCTACACCGTTATCGTATTTTGTGCTCTCCGTGGTAGGATCGTTACCATCGGTTGTGTAATAGATGGCGGCTCCTTCTTCTGCAGAGACAGTAGCTGTGAATGCTTTGCTAAATTGTTGTGTTGCGGGATTGATGGTGGGGGCTTCAGGCTTGTTCTCTTCTTGCTTTACAGGCTCCCAAACGATTTCTATGGAAGAGATGTAAATGGCACCCTTAGCAGAAAGAATTCCTATATATTTATAATCACCGTCTATTGTAAGTTCTTTTGTTTCCTCGGCACTTTCTGATTGTTCTCTTGTTAAAGAACCTATTTCTTCTCCTGCCGTACTTGTGCTATATAACTCTGAAACTTTAGTATAAGCTCCATTTTTCCCATAAATCTTCAAGACTCTATTCTTAGCGGTAGAAGATACAAACGTAACCTTTACGGACTTTACTTTTCCGCCAGATTTCAGTGTAATAATGCCTGAAGGAGTTTTCGTTTCATATCTGATGCGAAAGGCGTCTATATTTTCTTTATACGCATTACACTTATATTGCGCATTTGAATCAAAAACAGCACTAGTACAATCATTATAACTAGACTTTGTTATGTTCAAACTATCCGCAGTCAGCACATCGGTAACAGTAGTGCTCTCAGTCTCTTGCGCCCAGGCACAATTAGCACCCCCCCATATGCAGAGCAGGCAAAGGAGGAGTAACGTCCGGAATACGAAACGTGTCTTCATCTTCAAAAATGTTTTATGTGAATAATGTTAATGTTTCTGTGTAGGTAAGCGTATGGTTGAGGTGAGCAAGGTGCTCGCATTCAATCCCTTTCAGGTGCAAAGGTATGGTAAAACGAGAAATAAGGGAAAGAAGATTGAATAATTTTTTGTTACAATTCGGTTTCGTTAGCGTTTTGGGGCGTAGCGCATGGGGACGGCGCTTCGCGAATGTGCAAATGTGGAAATGTGCGAATGTGCAAATATGCTGCGCTTGGAGCGAACGCTGGGGGCATAGCGCATGGGGGCGAAGTCTCCTGACTTCGCATAGGCGGCCCTTACACGCACTATGGAGGCGACGTTTGAAACGTCGCGCTCTACACGGCATGTGATGTTTCGTGTAGAGCGCGAAGTCGGGAGACTTCGCCCCCATACGCTACGCCCCCATCGTTCGATTCAAGCGCAGCTCATTTGCACATTTGCGAAGCGCCGTGTAGAGCGCGACGTTTCAAACGTCGCCTCCATAGAGGGCGAAAGACCGTCCGTAACGGAAGTTTCCTTCTGAGAAGGAAACTTTTGGCAAATCTTTCCTTTTCAGAAGGAAACTTTCTGAAGAATGTATGGGAAAAACGCGGCGGTTATTCCACCACCACCTTGCGCACGCTGCGCTTGGAGGCCACGAGGTAAACGCCCTCGGCTACGGGGACGCGCACGGTGCCGCCCTTGAGCGAACAGGCGCGGTAGATGCAGCGGCCAGAGGCATCGTAGACGGCAAGGGGAGCGGAGGCATCGGCCGTGAGGGGCGACACGGAGAGCACGCCGTGGGACGTTTCCACACTGAAGGGGAACGGCTTTTGGGAGGCGAGCGCCGTGGCCTGCTCAATGGCGGTGGGGATGAGGTCGTCGGGCACGGCGATGAACGACCACTGGCGGTGCGTCACCTTGGGGTCGCTGCCGTAGGTCCAGAGACCGATTTTTGTTCCGGCCTTGACGCCTTCGCCCTCGAGGTCGAACGACTTGGAAGACGTTTCTTCCGTTACCTTATAATAAGGTGCGCCCACGGAAGCCACTTCAAAAGGGGTGGCGGAGGTGGCGTCGGAGGTGAGCGTCACGTAGTAACCCGAGGCATAGGCCATGCTCTCGCCCGTGCGAGCGGTGAAGGTGTAGCGTCCGTCGGCCTGTGCCTTGGCGGTCCAGAGCTGGGCGGCGCCGAGGTCAACGTCGGCAAGCACGAGGTTGTTGCCGCTGGCGGCAGCAGCCATGTTGACGGTGCGGCGCGGGGAGATGAGGTAGGTGGCTCCGTCGGTGAGGGGTGTGCCGTCGGCCACCACGTTGCTCACGGGCACCACGAAGGTGGTGATGCTCAGCGGAGCGAGGGTGTAGGAGAGCACACCGTCGGCGAGGGAGAAGTCGGAGGCGGAGAGGGCTGCCATGTCGGTGGTTTCGTTGGTGACGTAACCGCTTACGGCGCCGGTGTTGGCGGTGCAGCCGGCGAGGCTTACGTTCATCACGGTGGTGGCGGCAGAGGGGTTGATGCTGACCACCACGATGGAGTCGCCTGCGGCATTGCGTGCGGCGAGGGTCTGCTCGTTGAGCACGTTGAGCATGGTGTAGCCGGGTTTGATGAAACGGCTGAAGTGCTGGCGCACGTAGTAGTTCTTGGTGCGTTCGGCACCCTGCGTTCCGCCCGTAATCTTGCTCACGTCGCCGCGCACGAGGCCCCACTGGTCGTTGCCTTCTAGGTACTGCCAGTCTACCCACGCGTTGGGGGTGAGGTAGCGCACATCGTTGACGAGTTTCTGTGCCATATTGAGGTTGCCCGAAATGCCCGAACCGCCCGAACCTGTCTCGCTCATCCAAAGGCGCATGCCCTTGGCAGCGGCGAGCGAACCGAGTTTGGTGCGCGAGGTGACGTCGGCGGTGTAGGTGTGGGTGTTCCACTGGCCCACGAGGTCGATGACGCCCTGGCTGGTGTAGGTGGCGAAGTCGGTGACGCTCTGTGCCACGCTCGTTTCGTCGGAGGCGGAGATGACGGTGGAGAGGCCGGACTCTTTAAGTATGGGCGAGAGAACCTTGAGGAAAGCCACCTGCGAGGCTACGTCGAAGTGGCAGCCTTCCTGTCCGCCATTGGCGCCCCAGTAGCTCGTCATGGGTTCGTTGAAGGGGTCGAGCGTGCGGAATTCTATGCCGTAGACGTCCTTGTAGTGTTTGCACACGTCGACGAGGTAGTGGGCGAACTCTTCGTAGTACTCGGGTTTGAGGTTGTCCTTGGAGGAGGTAGCGTTGCCCGAGCAGCAGCCGCTGTAGGTCATGTAGTAGGGGGCGGAATTGCTGAAGGCTTCGAAGATGGCATCGGGACGCTTTTCCTTTATCTTGAGCATGATGCGGCGCTGTGCCTCGTCGCGCGTCCAGATGTAGTCGCAGTTGGTGGAGTCCTTGAAACCTTCCATTTCGGCGCGCAGGCCCTTGCCCTTGCCCATGTGGTGGGCGGTGCAGTTGGTGTTGTTGGGGTCGTCGCCGCCGCCGATGTTGTAGCGGAATATGTTGTAGTTGAGACCTGTGGGACTCACAAGCCAGTCGACAAGTTCATCCACTTTGTCCTCGCTCCAGTGGCCTGCCACGTTGGCCCACCAGCAGAGCGAAACGCCCCAGCCTTCGAAGGGCTGAGCCTTGGCGGCTGCGTTGACCACGAAGCGCACGGTGTCGACGGCGGGTTTGTCGGTGGGTGTTTCGCCGAGGAGCCAGTAGTGGCGCATGTCGGTGCCGCTCTTGTCGCAGAAGGCGGAGGCGCCCACGGTGTTGGCGTCGGTGCCGAGGTATTTGTTGTTGCTCTTGCAGCGGAACTTGGAGTAGGAGCCTGAGGCTTTTTCGATGTAGAACTTGGCGGTGGCGCTGCTTGAGTCGGCGATGAAGGTGGTGTTCCACTTGCCGTTGAGGGCGAGGAAGCCGGTGTGGTCGGCGTTTTCTATGCTGTAGCATCCCTGTCCGTCGGGAATGAGGTGCATGACGCTGGCATTTGCGGGTTCGGCAAGCACGGCGTTGGCACCCTCTGCGCCGGGCACGAGCACGAGACTGGAGGAGTGGATGAGGTAGCGGTCGAGGGTCTGGGCGTTGAGGGCGGCGGGCACGGTGAGTGCGAGTGCCGCGGTGGCTCCCAGAAGGGCTTGGCGGAATGTGGTGTGTTTCATGTAGCGGGGTTATTGTAGATTGTATGTGGCAAAATTACGCTATTTTGCGCAATGGAGTGTATGAAAAATGGGCAAGGGGGTAGAAAAAATCGGCAAAAGGGGCGGGGGCGCTTCGCGAATGTGCAAATGTGCAGATGTGCAAATGTGCAAATGCGGGATGCTTTGAGCGAGCGATGGGGGCGCAAGCGCATGGGGGCGAAGTCTCCTGACTTCGCGCTCTACACGGCTTGCGCCCTCCATGGAGGCGACGTTTGAAACGTCGCGCTCTACACGAGCAAATTCATGAATGTTTCTTCGCTCATGCGAAGTCAGGAGACTTCGCCCCCCATGCGCTACGCCCTCACACCGTGTAGAGCGCGACGATTCAATCGTCGCCCCCATAGAGGGCGCAAGGCACGCCGTAAAAATTCCAAGGCACGCCGTAAAAATTCCAAGGCATCTCGTTGGAATTTTCTCCCCACCCAACGCGTTGGGCTCGCAGAAAGTTTTTTGCATCCGTTAGCAGTTTGACGGCAGAGACATTTCGGTACGACATTTCGGCTTTCGCACGCGCGCGAGCACGTATTACACCGAAGTTTGTGCAACCTGCCGTCAGCTGTCAGCCGAGGCGACAGAAATTTGCGTTATAACGTTGGCTTTCAAACGAATATCTGATGACAGCAACTTTCAGGTGAGGGGTAAATTTTCGTCACTACCTATAAAAATCGGTCACGGGCCTGATGACAGCTGACGGCAGGTTGCACAAACTTCGGTGTATACGCGCGCGTGAACGATGGGGCGGACGATGGTGCGAACGATGGGGGCGAAGTCTCCTGACTTCGCGCTCTACACGGCTTGCGCCCTCTATGG
>CAVCAV010000141.1:0-7813 GCA_963600165.1 Christensenella sp. UBA1685
TTCATGTGCGTATTTGGGTTAAGTTTTCGTTGTGGGAATGTGCTATGGGGGCGAAGCGCATGGGGGGCGAACGATGGAGGCGAACGATGGGGGCGAAGTCTCCTGACTTCGCATGGGCGGCTTTGCGCCCTCTATGGAGGCGACGTTTAAAACGTCGCGTTCTACACGGCTTCAAGCCGTATTGAGGGAGAGGGGAATAAAACTTTCAAAACATATAAAACGGGTTTGCCTTTAAGGGCGAATTGTAGACAACTTTCAAAACAAAAGGCTTCGCCTTTATCGCCGATGAAGGGAAGATTGTTTTGTATGTTGTTTCCGTCTATATATGGCGCAGCTTGTTTTATTTGTTTTGAACGTTTTATTCTCTTTGGCCCGTGTAGAGCGCGACGTTTAAAACGTCGCGTTCTACACGGCTTCAAGCCGTATTGAGGGAGAGGGGAATAAAACTTTCAAAACATATAAAACGGGTTTGCCTTTAAGGGCGAATTGTAGACAACTTTCAAAACAAAAGGCTTCGCCTTTATCGCCGATGAAGGGAAGATTGTTTTGTATGTTGTTTCCGTCTATATATGGCGCAGCTTGTTTTATTTGTTTTGAACGTTTTATTCTCTTTTGCCCGTGTAGAGCGCGACGTTTTAAACGTCGCCTCCATAGAGGGCGAGCATCCTCGCGCAAGCGAGCTCGGGAGAACTCGCCCCCATCGTTCGCCTCCATAGAGGGCGAAGCCGTGTAGAGCGCGAAGTCAGGAGACTTCGCCCCCATCGCTCGCCCCCATCGCTCGCTTCATGGGCGCTTTATTTCTTCCCCAAGAAGTCGGAGGGGTTGATTTTGGCAATGTTGTCGCGCATGGCGGTGTCGCCCTTGAGGTTTTCAAGGCGGTAGTAGTCCATGAAGCCCATTTTGCCTTCGCGCAGGGCGGTGGCGAGCGCCTTGGGCACTTCGGCTTCGGCCTGGATGACTTCGGCGCGGGCCTGCTGGGCCTTGGCCTTCATTTCCTGCTCGGTGGCCACGGCCATGGCGCGGCGCTCTTCGGCCTTTGCCTGGGCAATGTTTTTGTCGGCGTTGGCCTGGTCCATCTGGAGCGTGGCGCCGATGTTCTTGCCCACGTCGATGTCGGCAATGTCGATGGAGAGAATCTCGTAGGCCGTGCCGGCGTCGAGACCTTTGGAGAGCACGAGCTTGGAGATGGAGTCGGGGTTTTCAAGCACCTGTTCGTGGGTTTCGGCCGAACCGATGCTGGAGACGATGCCTTCGCCCACGCGGGCCAGAATGGTGTCCTCGCCGGCACCGCCCACAAGCTGGTGGATGTTGGCACGCACCGTGACGCGCGCTTTGGCTATGAGCTGGATGCCGTTTTTGGCCACGGCAGCCACGGGAGGCGTGTCGATGACTTTCGGGTTGACGCTCGTCTGCACGGCTTCGAACACGTCGCGGCCGGCAAGGTCGATGGCGGTGGCTTTCTCGAAGGAGAGGTCGATGTTGGCCTTCGAGGCGGACACGAGTGCGTGCACCACGCGCTGCACATGGCCTCCGGTCATGTAGTGTGCCTCGAGGTTGTCGCGGGTGATGGACTTGAGTCCGGCTTTGTGGGCTTCGATGAGGCTGGGCACGATGACGTTGGGCGGCACGTTGCGGATGCGCATGAGGAAGAGCTGTATGAGGGAGATGCGCACGCCTGAAACTTTTGCACTGAGCCAAAGGAAGAATGGCACAAAGTGGAAGAACACGGTGAGCGCAATGATGGCGGCAAAAACAATGATTGCCAAAACGAACGGTTCTGCGATCATAGTACTACGGGGGTATTAGGGATGAGGTGAATAAGGTGTTTTTTACTGCGGGAGCGTAGCGGACGGAAGTTTTCCGTGCGCTTCTTTACGCTTGCTTTGCAAATATAGGCTTTTTTCCGCACATTGCGGGGAAAAGCGTGCACTGCATTGATTTTTTTGTACGTTTTCGGGGAAAAGGCAAGGGCGGAAGCGCCGGCGGGCGCCTGTTTTTTAACACTGAGAATGGCGTATTTCCGAGCGGACGTAGGGTTGAGCGGAAATACGCGATTCTCAGCGTGCATAATTATGCAGGTTTTGTGGAAAGATGGCGCTTTATGCGCATATTCCGCACGTTTTGTTGCATAAACGGGCCGCAAGGAGGAAAAACGGGGGCGCAGAAAGGCAAAAAAGCAAGGCATCCAGGAAAAATTCCAAAGCACCCCAAATTTACAGGATGCCTTGGAATTTTTACGGGATGCCTTGGAGCGATACGGAAACGGCGGTTCGGCGTCTGGAAGAGGGAGAAAAGCAGACGTTTTTGAACCGCCGATTTTAACGGATGAAAGGATTTTTAATGGGCGAACGATGGGGGCAAACGATGGGGGCGAAGTCTCCTGACTTCGCGCTCTACACGGCTTGCGCCCACTATGGAGGCGACGTTTTAAACGTCGCACGCTATAAACAAATGCTTCCTCGCGCAGCGAAGTCAGGAGACTTCGCCCCATGCGCTAACGCTCTCAAAACATCGCTTGAAAGCCGTGTAGAACGCGACGTTTCAAACGTCGCCCCCATGCGCGGTGGAAGGCGCAGCTCATTTGCACATTTAATGGGCGAACTATGGAGACCTCGCCCCCATGCGCTAACGCTCTCAAGACATCGCTTGAAAGCCGTGTAGAACGCGACGTTTCAAACGTCGCCCCCATAGAGGGGTGCATATCGCGCTCCATGCATCCTTCATTTGCACATCTGCACATTTGCACATTTGCACACTTGCGAAGCGCCCTACTGCAGCGCGGCGAGCGCCTGGGCCACACCGTCTTCGTCGTTGGAGGCGGTGATGTGGTTGGCGGCGGCGCGCACTTCGGCAGCGGCATTGCCCATGGCCACACCCATGCCGGCAAAGCGGATCATGGAAAGGTCGTTGTAGCCGTCGCCGAAGGCTATGAGGTCGCTCTGCGTGAGGCGCAGCTGCGCCATGAGGCGCTGGAGCGAGAGCGCTTTGTCGATGCCCTTCGGCACCAGCTCGATGAAGAACGGGGCGGAACGGAAGAGGTCCATGCGGTCGCCCACGAGGTCGAGCAGTTCTTCTTCAGCCTTGAGCATAAGCGTGGGTTCGCCCGTCATGAGCAGTTTGGTGGGGTCGGAAGGAAGGGCCTCGAGGAGGTTGTCCACGCGACGGATGTTCATGCGGTTGATGCGCGCTTCTTCAGCCACGTAGGGGTCGTCGGGCATTTCGGTGAGCAGGTCGAGACCGCTGTAGCCGATGAGGGCATGGCCGTGGGTGCGGGCATAGTTGTGGATAATGGGAAGCACGTCGTGGGGAAGGTGCTTGGCGTAGAGTTCTTCCTTGGTGCGCCAGTCCACAATCTTGCCGCCGTTGTAGGAAAGCACATAACCGCCGCGGTGGTTCATCTCCAGGCAGTCTGCTACGGGTTCTATGCCGTAGGTGGGGCGGCCGGAAGCGAGCACCACTGTGGCGCCCTGCTCCATGGCTGCAATGAGCGCCTCGCGGGTGCGGGGAGTGACGTCCTTGTTGGAGTTGGTGAGGGTGCCGTCGAGGTCGAGGGCAATCATACGGTACTTCATAAGTGCTGAAAGAAAAGTGTATAGTTTAGTTGTGTGTGTCGAGGCAAGCAATGGACGTTTGTGTGCGCCATTGCAGGAAAAGAGGGCGGCGAAGTGCGGCGCCGCGAGTGTTTCAAAAATGTCTACGAAAAGCTATTGTTGGGCGGAAACGCCGTTGAGGCATTCCTTGAGCTGGCGCTCCACTTCCCACATGACGATGCCGGCCGTTACGCTGACGTTCATGGAGTGTTTCGTGCCATACTGGGGTATTTCGAGCGCCTGGTCGGCAGCGTCCACCACGTCCTGGCGCACGCCTTTCACCTCGTTGCCCATCACCAGGGCGTAGCGTCGTGCGGGGTCGAAGGCAAACTGTCCGAGCTTGAGGCTGCCTTCCACCTGTTCCACGGCGAGCACCGTGTAACCGTCGGCCTGTAGCTGGCGCACGGCCTCGAGGGTGTCGGCGAAATAGCGCCAGCTTACGGAGTCCTCTGCGCCGAGTGCCGTTTTGTGGATTTCCACGGAGGGCGGCGTGGCGGTGATGCCGCACATGTAGACGGCTTCTATGCGGAAGGCATCGGCCGTGCGGAGCACGCTGCCCACGTTGTGGAGCGAGCGCACGTTGTCGAGCACCATGACGAGGGGGAGTTTCTCCGAACGCCGGAACGTGTCGACGTCTATGCGGTTGAGGTCCTCTACGGTGAGTTTGCGCATGTCTGTTTCGTTTTTGTTGTTGCCGCAAAGTTAGGGCATTTTGGGTTCCAACCTTGCACAACGATAAATTCTATAAGTTTTTTAATAAAATAAACGTCCGTTTTGTACGCTCCACGTAGCAACGGCGTACGGTCTGCACACAAAAAACTACGCGTTCGTCTGCCCATGG
This sequence comes from Christensenella sp. UBA1685, assembly GCA_963600165.1. Taxonomy (GTDB): domain Bacteria; phylum Bacteroidota; class Bacteroidia; order Bacteroidales; family Bacteroidaceae; genus Alloprevotella. The sequence goes on from CAVCAV010000141.1 coordinate 4,432, forward strand.
GGAGATAAACGCGTAGCTATCAAGCGGTTTGAGCTGTTCTCACAACTTTTCCTTGAGATACTTCGCCGTGTAGCCTTTTGCCTGGGCCACAACGGCTTCGGGGGTGCCGGCCGCCACGATGTAGCCGCCCTCGCGACCGCCTTCGGGACCGAGGTCGATGACGTGGTCGGCACATTTCACCACATCCATGTTGTGCTCAATGATGACGAGCGTGTGGCCGCGCTCGATGAGGGCGTTGAAAGCGTGGAGCAGGCGGTTGATGTCGTGGAAGTGGAGGCCCGTGGTGGGTTCGTCGAAGATGAAGAGCGTGGGCACGGACTTTTCCTGGCTCAGATAGTAGGCGAGCTTCACGCGCTGGTTTTCACCGCCGGAGAGCGTGGAACTGCTCTGGCCGAGCTTGATGTAGCCCAGGCCCACTTCCTGGAGCGGACGCAGGCGCTGCACGATTTTTGTCTGTCCGTGTTCGGAGAAGAACTCTATGGCCTGGTTCACGGTCATCTCCAGTATGTCGTAGATGTTGCAGCCGTGGAACATCACGTCGAGAATTTCGCGCTTGAAGCGTTTGCCGCCACAGGCTTCGCAGGGCAGCACGAGGTCGGCCATAAACTGCATTTCCACCCTTACCGTGCCGTCGCCCTTGCACTCTTCGCAGCGGCCGCCGTCGGCATTGAAGGAGAAGAAGGCGGGCGTGAAGTCCATCTGATGGGCAAGGGGCTGGGCGGCCATGAGCTTGCGTATTTCGTCGTAAGCCTTCACGTAGGTCACGGGATTGGAACGCGAGGAGCGGCCTATGGGATTCTGGTCCACAAACTCCACGGCCTGCACGGCGTCGAGGTCGCCTTCGAGACGGATGTACTCGCCGGGGCGCTCCGTCACTTCGTCCTTCGCGCGCTTGAGGGCGCGGAAGAACACGTCGCGCACGAGCGTGGACTTTCCGGAGCCGCTCACGCCGGTCACCACGGTCATCACGTTGAGGGGAAACTCTGCATCGACGCCCTTGAGGTTGTTGGCGCGTGCGCCGATGAGGCGTATGCTGCGGTTCCAGGCGCGGCGCGAGGTGGGCACGGGGATGTGCTCCTTTGCGAGCAGATAGTTGAGCGTGTGGGAGCGGAACGTGCCGTCGGCATTGTCGGGCGCGGCGGCGTCGGCGTCGGCAAGCGTGCCTTGGAACACCACTTCGCCGCCCAGACGGCCGGCTTCGGGACCGATGTCGATGAGGTAGTCGGCGGCGCGCATGATTTCCTCGTCGTGCTCAACGACGATGACGGTGTTGCCAAGGTCGCGCAGTTCTTTCAACACATGAATGAGGCGGTCGGTGTCGCGCGAGTGGAGACCAATGCTGGGTTCGTCGAGGATGTAGAGCGAACCCACGAGCGAAGCGCCAAGCGACGTGGCAAGGTTGATGCGCTGGCTCTCGCCGCCCGAAAGGGAGTTGGAAAGGCGGTCGAGCGTGAGGTAGTCGAGCCCCACTTCGGAAAGGAAGCGCAGGCGCGAACGTATCTCCGTAAGGAGGCGTTTGCCCACAGCGGCGTCGTGGTCCGAGAGCTGGAGGTCGCGGAAGAAAGGCACGAGCTCCTTGATGGGCATGCGCACGAGTTCGGTGATGCTCCGTCCGCCCACCTTCACATATTCGGCTTCGGGCTTGAGGCGCGAGCCGTGGCACACGGGACACTCCGTCTTGCCGCGGTAGCGGGCGAGCATCACGCGGTACTGTATTTTGTACTGGTTGCGCTCGAGCATGCGGAAGAAGGCGTCGACGGTCACCTGGTCTTCCTCCGTGCGGCCCTGCTCCTGCGCATCGCCGTGCCAGAGGTTGTCCTTCTGCTTGCGGGTGAGCTTGTAGTAGGGTTCGTAGATGGGGAAACCTTTGGGGGAGTTGCGGCGTATGAACTCGTCTTTCCACATGCCCATCTTCTCTCCGCGCCAGCACATGACGGCGCCGTCGTAGATGCTCTTGGAGGTGTCGGGCACGACGAGGTGTTCGTCAATGCCCATCACGCGGCCGAAGCCTTCGCAACGCTCACAGGCACCGAGGGGGGAGTTGAACGAAAACATCTGGTCGTCGGGCTCGCGGAAGGTGATGCCGTCGGCCTCGAAGCGCGTGTTGAACGTGTGAATGATGCGGGCGGGATAGAAGCGGAGCGAACACTCGCCGTTGCCCTCGAAGAGCGCCGTCTCCACAGAGTCGGCAAGTCGCGTGAGGGTGTCTTTTTCGTGGCTCACGGCCAGGCGGTCTATGAGGAGGTAGGCGTCGCGAAGCTCGTTGTGGAGAATGGCGTCGTCCGTGGCGGCATCGGCAAAGGGGTGCTCTGCAAGGAAGTCTTCCATGCGCACGGCATCGCCTCCGAGGTCGATGCGCGAAAGGCCCTGCTGCATGTACACCTCAAACTGCTCGCGCCAAGTGCGCTCGGCGCGCAGGCGGAAGGGGGCGAGCACGGTGAAGCGCGTGCCGTCGGAATACTTGAGGGCGGCTTCAACGATGTCGTCCACGGTGTGGCGCTTCACTTCCTGTCCGCTTATGGGCGAGAAGGTGTGGCCTATGCGGGCAAAGAGCAAACGCAGGTATTCGTAGATTTCGGTGCTTGTGCCCACGGTGGAGCGGGGGTTGCGGCTCGTCACCTTCTGCTCTATGGCAATGGCGGGCGGCAGCCCTTTTATGTAGTCGCACTCGGGCTTGTTCATTCGTCCGAGAAACTGGCGCGCGTAGGCGGAGAGGCTTTCCACGTAGCGGCGCTGGCCTTCGGCGTAGAGCGTGTCGAAGGCCAGCGACGACTTGCCCGAACCGCTCAGGCCGGTGAGTACTATGAATTTTCCGCGCGGAATGTCGAGGCTCACGTTCTTCAGGTTGTTCACCTTGGCGCCTTTCACGCGTATGCTTTCGTTGGTGTTCATTTAACGGGTGTGGGGAAATATTCTTGAAAAAGAAATGTTCAAAACAGGTGTTACAGTTTTCTGTAGCGGACTTTGCGCGGCGAGCGGATTGTGCGGCGAGCGGACTTTGTGCGACGAGCGGCCTAAAAGGCCAACACATGCGCCAAGACGAATGCTTATGCGGCTGATGTGGTGGGCTTACAGCCCGCAACATTACCGCTAACATAAACCCAGGCCGCGTCACTTCGTGCCGTGACCTGGGCTTACGAGTGGTGGCCCTTCGGGCCGCTCGCCGCGCTTTACAAATTGTGCATTTGCACATTCGCACATTTGCACATTCGCACATTCGCACATTCGCACATTCGCACATTCGCTGCGCTCCGCACAGCGCTACTTTCTCTTCCTTCCGTTGCCGAAGAAATAGGGGCGGCGGGGCTGGATGGCGGCACCCTGGCCGGCGGTCTTGAGTTCGGGATAGGCTATGCGGGTGTGGTAGATGGTCTTCAGGCTT
>CAVCAV010000142.1:0-2145 GCA_963600165.1 Christensenella sp. UBA1685
GCGCCGTCGCCTGCAGCTCTGCACGGTGCTGATGAAGAATCCCAATTTCCTCGTGCTCGACGAACCTACCAACGACCTCGACATTGCCACACTCCAGATTCTGGAAGAATACTTGCAAGACTTCCGCGGCTGCGTCATCGTGGTGAGCCACGACCGCTACTTCATGGACCGCGTTGTGGACCATCTGCTTGTGTTCAAGGGTGAAGGAGAAATAGACGACTTCCCCGGCAACTACTCCGAGTACCGCGAATGGCTGAGTCTGAAGGAAAGCGAAGAACGGGAAGAGAAAGCGCAGAACAAGGCCGCCGCCCCCGCAGCGCCCAAGGCCAACACCTGGGGCGGAGAGAAGAAGCGCCGCCTGTCTTTCAAGGAAAAACAGGAACTGGCGCAACTGGAAGAAGCCATTGCGAAGCTCGAGGAAGAGAAGTCGCAGATAGAGGCCGCACTCTGCTCAGGCACGCTCTCCGTGGACGAACTCACCGAAAAGAGCAAGCGCCTCCCGCTTTTGGAAGAAGAACTCGACGAGAAGAGCATGCGCTGGCTGGAACTGAGCGAGATAGAAGGATAGTTTCTATGGCAAACGATGAAGCGAACGATGAAGCGAACGATGGGGGCGAGCTCTCCCGAGCTCGCTTGCGCGAGAATGTTGGCCCTCTATGGAGGCGACGTTTGAAACGTCGCGCTCTACACGAAAACGAATGAGCGGCCTTGCGAAGTCAGGAGACTTCGCCCCCATCGCTCGCCTCCATCGCTCGCCTCCATAGGCATCCTCATTTGCACATTTGCACATTCGCACATTTGCACATTAAAAGACAAGCACCATGCAACCCTTAGCAGAACGAATGCGTCCCACGACGCTCGACGAATACATAGGCCAGCGACACCTGGTAGGTCCGGGTGCCGTGTTGCGCAGCATGATAGACAGCGGGCACATTGCCTCCTTCATTCTCTGGGGCCCGCCGGGAGTGGGAAAAACCACGCTCGCAAAGATTATTGCGCACAAACTCGACACGCCTTTCTACACCCTCTCAGCTGTGAGCAGCGGAGTGAAGGACGTGCGCGAGGTGATAGAACGTGCCGGAAAGGAACGCTTCTTCTCGCAGCAAAGTCCCATACTTTTCATCGACGAAATACACCGTTTCTCCAAGTCGCAGCAAGACTCGCTGCTCTCCGCCGTGGAAACGGGACGCATCACGCTCATCGGTGCCACAACCGAAAACCCTTCTTTTGAAGTGATACGTCCGCTGCTCTCGCGTTGCCAGGTTTATGTGCTGAAGAGTTTGGAAAAGGCCGACCTGCTCGAACTCACCCACCGCGCACTCACGCAGGACGTAGTGCTGAAGGAGCGCCACATCGAACTGCGCGAACCCGAAGCGCTGCTGCGCTACAGTGGCGGCGACGCACGAAAGCTGCTCGGCATTCTCGATCTCATCACCACGGCTTCTGCCGACGACCCGCTCGTCATTGACAACCGCACCGTGACGGAACGCCTGCAGCAAAACCCTTTGGCATACGACAAGGAAGGCGAAATGCACTACGACATCATCTCGGCCTTCATCAAAAGCATCCGCGGCAGCGACCCCGACGCCGCCGTCTACTATTTGGCACGCATGATAGAGGGCGGCGAGGACCCGAAGTTCATTGCCCGCCGCCTCGTCATCTCTGCCGCAGAGGACATCGGCCTTGCCAACCCCAACGCGCTCTTGCTGGCCAACGCTGCCTTCGATGCTGTGGCAAAGATAGGATGGCCGGAAGGACGCATCCCGTTGGCACAGGCCACGGTATATCTCGCCACGAGTCCGAAGAGCAACTCTGCCTACAATGCCATCAATTCCGCGCTCGAGACGGTGCGCGCCACGGGCAACCAACCCGTACCACTCCACATCCGCAACGCACCAACGAAGCTGATGGCCGAACTGGGTTACCACGACGGCTATCTCTATCCCCACGACTTCCCCAACCACTACGTGCCCCAGCAATATCTGCCCGACGAACTGCGCGGCACTGTGTTCTACCAGCCCGCCGACAATGCAGCAGAACAAAAGACGGCGGCACGCCTTGAGGAACTGAAAAGGCAGGGGCGCTAAAATCCGCGCGTGCGAGCTCGGGAGAGCTCGCCCCCATAGAGGGCGCACGTGCGCCTTG
>CAVCAV010000142.1:2156-7771 GCA_963600165.1 Christensenella sp. UBA1685
TTCCAGGCCTTGAAATTTTAATTCCAAGGCTTGGAATTTTTGTTTCAAAACGTGGAACTCGTTTTGAAACTGCAAGTGTTTAGAAATCAAGCTTTTACAATTTACCTTTGCTTCGGTGCAATTTTTCGTCTTATAGCGCACCCAATTAACTTATCGCTACAACACCACATTGCCCGAGCGCACCGCATCGCTGGTGCTGCGGCGGGGCTTTTCTTTTGTGGAAAAGGAGAGCGCTTCGGAAGTGCACGACACGGAAATGTTGCGCACCTCAGGCTGCGCACCCATCATCTGGTCGAAAAGGTCGGGCATGGAAGTGACCTGCTGCAGCGTGGCCTTGAACTTCAGGGGCTGAACGGTGAACTCGTCAATGCCCTCGGCGGCCACGACGTACTGGTCCCACACAAGCGTGTAGTAGACTCGGCGCCCCTCACGGCTGCGCGATGCCGTAGCGTCGCGGTTGATGGAAAGACGACGCGCCGTGCTCTTTCCGCCCTTGCGGGCCTTCACGCGAAACGTGTTCGTACACTCGGCCCCGGCAATGGGATACTCGGCATAGAGCACCACACTGACGAGCATGCTGTCGCCCGCAATGAGCTCGTTGCTCTGCGGTACAATGCGCGCGAAGAATTCGGGTTTGGCGTCAGCCGTAGCCGCACGGGCTGCTGAGAACGACAACACGGCCACTACAAACAAAGCCACCGTGCGGAGCGAAGCGGAAAATATCTTGTTGAAAATACGATTCATAACCGATGCAATGAATGTGTTCGTTATATATAATGTAAAGAACGAGGACAAAACCAATCACCTCTGTTCGTAAAAGCTTAGAATGTCAAGCAAATAATATGCACAAATTCGTTATGCGCAACGAGCGGCCTGAAAGGCCACCACTCGTAAGCCCAGGTCACGGCACGAAGTGACGCGGCCTGGGTATATGCAAGCGGTAATGTTGCGGGCTGGAGGCCCACCACATCAACCGCATAAGCATTAGTCTTGGCGCATGTGGTGGCCTTTCAGGCCGCGGAGTCAGGTGGGGCGTTTAACCCAGGCCGCGTCACTTCGTGCCGTGACCTGGGCTTACGAGTGGTGGCCTTCCAGGCCGCTCGCCGCGCATAACCCATTGCATTCTTGATTTGCTTCATTATTGGTCGGCAATGGCGCTTGCACCCTTTACCAAGCCAAAACGTGAAAGTTCTTTAGCGGAAATTCCACGTTTCTCGTAAATAACATTAACTTTGCACCAACACCCTATTCTTACTACCTGAACTTTTAACTTACAAGGCCATGGAAAAACCCCATGCAACCATGAAACAGCTGCAGAAGCGACTGCTCGCTTTCGTCTTATTGCTCGGCGCATTGTCCACAGCGCTGAGTGCACAATCCGTTTCCCTTTCCTTCACCAATCTCAACTCCAGCCGAGGCCTTTGCTCCAACTATGTAAAAGGTCTCGACGAGGACAGCCGCGGCTGCATTTGGGTGGCTACGGAGGCCGGACTCGCCCGTTTCGACGGCAACAGTTTCACCACCTTCCGCCAAGCCAACTCCAACATTTGCAGCGACGAGCTCAACGACGTTTACTTCTACCGTCCCGACCATCAGCTGTGGATAGCCTCGCAGCGTGACGGCATCAGCGTCTACGACGTAGACCGCCAGAGCATGGTGAAGCACTACTCCACCGAGAACGGACTCATGACCAACGACGTGACGAAAATCACGCCCGCTGCCGACGGCGGCATTTGGATTACCCACTACCACGTCGGCGTGGAACATTTCAATCCGAAGAACGGCCAGTTCACCCACTACGACGGCAACAACGTGAAGGGTCTTTCCAACCTCCACTCGTGGTGCTCGCTCGACGACGGCAACGGCCATCTGCTCATCGGTCACGAACTGGGCGGTCTCAGCGTGATAGACCTTCGCACCAAGAAACTGCAGCGCTACGTCTACAGTCCCGAGAAAGCCCTCACCGGCGGCCTTCCCGGCGTGACGGTCCACGCCCTCTTTAAAGACAAAAGCGGACGCATCTGGGTCGGCACCTCGCAAGGTCTTGCCCTTATGGACATGAAAAGCAGAACGTTCCGCACCTTCCGCCACAGCGCCGCACTTCCCGGTTCGCTCCTCGCCGACCAGGTGATGGACATCGGCCAGCGCCGCAACGGCGACCTTTGGATTTGTACGAACATGGGCGGCGTGAGCATACTCCCTGCCGGCACGGCACCCGCCGACGGCGCTTTCGTCAACTATAGCCCAGGCGCCAATAGCGGTTCACTCTCTTCCTCCAACGCCTACGAATTTCTTGAAGACTCTTTCGGCAACGTCTGGATAGGCACCTACCGCAACGGACTCGACTATGTCAGCCACATGAGTCCCCTCTTCCGCACATTGCCCTACGTGCAGTTCAGCAATTCCGCCTTCAGCTACAAACCCGTTTGGGGACTTGGCATCGACCTCGACGCCCGCCTTTGGATGGGCGGCGAAAACGAGCTTTTCGGACTTATGCAGTCCGGTGCAAGCACCACCCAGTCTTTTGCTTCGTTTGCCCCCAACACCCATGTCAACTCCATCTACCGCGACACGTCGGGCCAGATGTGGGTTTCCATCTTCGGCCGTGGTGTGGCCCTTCTGTCGCCCTCCACACAAAGTCTTACGCCGCTTCCCATGCCGGTCGACAATTTCAATCCCTACTGCTTCTATCAGGACGGCACGAAAATGTGGATTGGCGCGCAGCAAGGACTCTTCGTGGCTGAAGGAGGAGAAATACGCCACGTTGCGGACATCGACAGTCAGATGGAGGACGTGATGATCCACTCCATCGTAAAGGACCGCCAGGGCAAACTCTGGCTCGCCACTTTCGGCCGCGGCATCTACGTGGTCGGTACGAACCACAAGATTGTGGCCCACATCGAAAACGGCAGCGGTCTCCACAGCAACGCCGTCAACCAGTTGATGATAGACAAACAAGGTGCCCTTTGGGCTGCTACGAGAAAGGGGCTTGCCCTTTTTGCCAACACCGCCAATCCGAAGAACGTGGTGGTCTACGGCAGTGCCAACGGTCTGGCTGAAGAGCACGTCCACGCCATTGCCGAAGACTCCTACGGTTTCCTTTGGCTGAGCACCAATGCACAGATTTCGCGTTTCAATAAAAAGTCGCACGAGTTTGAAAACTTCTCTTCGCGCTACGGCGTGCCCACGGGCGACTTTGTGAACGGTGCAGTCACCACCGGTCCCCGAGGAGAAATCTTCTTCGGTTCGCTTTCGGGCGTGTGCTGCCTCACTCCTGCGCAGTTCCGCAAACTGCCCACCATCGCCCACGTTTGCATCACCGGACTTCAGGCCTACGGCACACGCAACGCCGAGCAACAGGACACCACAGTCGACCTGCCGCTCGACCAGCCTGAAGTGACCGTTCCCTACGACCAAAACACCATACGCCTCACGTTCAACGTGACCGACGTGGCACAGAACCACCTTACGGAATACGACTACCGCGTAGCCGAACTGGGCAACGGACAGTGGCTCAGCACGCAGGGCGACAACCACGTGATTTTCCGCGACCTCTCGCCCGGCACCTACAACGTCTATGTGCGTGCACGCCTTGCCGGACAAAACTGGGACAACCACATGGCCATGCTGCGCATTGTGGTGGCTCCGCCGTTCTGGTTCGCATGGTACGCCAAACTCCTCTATGCCGTGCTCATCGTGCTCGCATTCTGGTGGTTCATGCGTTCCTACAAGCGCAAGACCGACCTCGAGAGTCAGCTCCGCGTGGAGCACCATCAGCACATGAACGACGAGAGTCTCAACCAGGAACGTCTGCGTTTCTACACCAACATCACCCACGAGCTCCGCACGCCGCTCACCCTCATCATTGGTCCGCTCGACGACATGGCCAACGACGGCAACCTGCCGCAGTCCATCCAGTCGAAACTAGCCAGCATCCGCCGTTCCGCCAACCGTCTGCTCAGTCTGGTGAACGAGTTGCTTGAGTTCCGTAAGACCGAAACGCAGAACCGCAAGCTCAACGTGGTGCATGCCGACCTTGCCAAAGAAGTGTACGAAACCGCCCTCCACTTCAAGGAACTCAACCGCCAGAGCGAAGTGGAAATAAAGACCGACATAGAAGAAGGCAACTACGTGCAGTGGTTCGACCCCGAAATCATCCACATCGTGCTCGACAACTTCATGTCCAACGCCATGAAGTACACCCCCAAGGGTGAAGTTTGCATCAGTCTGCGCCATGAAAAGGTGGATGTGGCACCTTCCACTTACAGCGAAGACGAGACGGGCCAGATAGAGCGCACCGTCATCAGCGTGAGCGACACGGGCTACGGCATTCCCGAAGAGGCTTTGGCCAAGATATTCCAGCGCTACTATCAGGCCGACGGCCCCCATCAGGTGACCGGCTCCGGCATCGGACTGGCACTGGTGAAATCCGTAGCCGACCTTCACCACGCCGAAGTGAAAGCCGAGAACCGTGCAGAAGGCGGCTCGGTGTTCTCCTTCTCGCTCCTTACCAACGAAACGTACGGCCACCAGGAAGAGACGGCCGAAGAAGACAAGCAGGCTGCCGACGCCGTTACGGCTACCGAAACGGCAGAAGCTGCCGCCACTGAGCCCGCTCCCGAACAGACCAACGACACGCGCGCCACGCTTCTTGTGGTGGAAGACAACGACGAGCTTCGCGAATACATCGAGCAGTCGCTCAACGAATACTTCCGCATCATTCAGGCCAGCAATGGCGAACAGGGTTTGAAACTGGCACAAAGCACAGGCCCCGATGTCATCGTCAGCGACGTGATGATGCCCGTGATGGACGGCTTCGAACTCTGCCGTAAGTTGAAGGACGACATCAATACGAGCCACATCCCCATCATCCTTCTCACCGCCAAGGACCTCATGGAGGACAAGGCCGAAGGTTATGCTGCCGGTGCCGACTCCTACCTCACCAAGCCTTTCAGTTCGCGCCTGCTCCTTTCGCGCATCAACAACCTGCTGCGCGTACGTCGCCAGATGGCGCATGCCATTGCCATGCACATTGCAGTTCCCGGCAGCGAACTGGACGAAGCTTCGAAGCAACCCAAGTTCTCTCCGCTCGACCAGCGCTTCCTCGACAAACTCGAAGCCTTCGTGCTCGACCACCTCGACGAACCCGGTCTCGACGTGGGTTACATTGCCAGCGAGATGTGCATGAGCCACTCCACGCTCTATCGCAAGATCAAGTCGCTCATCGGCATTACTGTCAACGAATATATCCGCCGCACGCGTCTGCGCCGTGCTGCCGAAATGCTCGATGAGGCTGAATACGGCGTGAGCGAAATTTCCGACCGCACCGGCTTCTCCACGCCTTCCTATTTCCGTCAGTGCTTCAAGGACACCTACGGCGTGACGCCTTCCGACTATGCTGTGGGCAAACGCACGCCCAAGTCCGACGATGACGAGGACAAGGACGAGGAGAAAGAAAAGGAATAACCGTCCGTGTATAAGGGTGGTTCTATAAATTACCACCGAATTATGGGCAATTTCGCTCAAATAGCGTTTTGTCATCTTTCGGACTCTTTTCCGCCCAAATTGCTTGTTCGCTCAGTCGCATAGCCCGCTATGCTCCTTCGTTCACAAAC
>CAVCAV010000143.1:0-7709 GCA_963600165.1 Christensenella sp. UBA1685
ACAGGTTTGGAGCATCATGCGCTGATCATCAAGCACCTGCTCCAATCCCTCCTCTTCGAGCTATACGACTATCTGATGCCCCATCTACAGCTGCAAGAATCCACCTACAACTTCTCCTCCGCCGAGGTATTGTTCAAGCGTTTCACCCAGATGCTCAGTCACGAGTGCCCCCGCAAGAGAGAGGTGAAGCATTACGCCGATGCCCTCTGCATCACCCCCAAGTATCTCTCCGCCATCTGCAAGGCGCAGAGCGGCAAGACAGCCTCCGAGATCATCAACGGCATCACCATCAACCACATCAAGAACCGCCTCACCTCCTCCGACCGCAGCATTAAGGAAATAGCCGCCGAGGTAGGTTTCGACAACCTCTCCTTCTTCGGTAAATATGTAAGGAGAGAGCTGGGCATGTCGCCACGACAGTTCAGAGCACAAAAAAACAATGATGTCACACAAATAATTAACCTTGAGAACAGCGCAACTTGTTGCTCATGACCTAAAGGGTGGTTCTATAAATTAGCTTTGTCAGATTTCGGTGCTATTTTTCGTTCAAATTGTTTGTGAACGAAGGAGCATAGCGGGCTATGCGACTGAGCGAACAAGCAATTTGAGCGGAAAAGAGCACGAAAGATGACAAAACGCAAATTGAGCGAATTTGTCCATTATACGGTGGTAATTTATAGAACCACCCTAAAACAAACGAAACGAGGTTTCGCCTTTATGTAGGGTAAAGGTGAAACCTCGTTTAGTTTGTTTGGATGAGCCGTGTAGAGCGCGAAGTATCAATGGGCGGGGAAGGTCGTGTAGAGCGCGAAGTCGGGAGACTTCGCCCCCATGCGCTACGCTCCCTTAGGCGGGGAAGGCCGTGTAGAACGCGAAGTCGGGAGACTTCGCCCCCATCGTTCGCCTCCATAGGCGGGGAAGGGCCGTGTAGAGCGCGAAGTCAGGAGACTTCGCCCCCATCGTTCGCTCTCATCGCTCGTTTATGGCGGTTACGGTTACTTAGCTGCGCTGATGCGGAGCTTGTAGGTGAGGGGCTTTTCGGGCACGCGGTATTGGGGGAGCGTGTCGACGTCCTGACCGCAGGAGGCGTTGCCGATGCCGCGCATCCAGGCGTCGAGGTGGAGCACGGTGCTGGGGCGTTCCTTGAGTTCCCACATGTGGGCGGTGTTCATGAGGTCCTCGTCGGTGAACTTGAGGGCGGAGAAGTTGACCTGGCCTTCCGTTTCGATGCGGATGCCGAAGCCGCTCTTGTCCGTCAGCGTCAGTTCGCGAAGGCCTTCGCGGTTGCCGGTGCTCTGCGGCTTCATGTAGCGTTCGGGCATGGCGGCCACCGTGGTGGTGTAGCGTCCAATGACCACGCCGTCCTTGCGGTCGCAACTGTTTTCCCAGGGACCGTAGGCGTAGTAGTTGACTTGCGAGAGCGAGGAGTCGAGCATGCACACGAGACCTGCGCGGCGAAGGTTGGCGGTGTGGGGGGTGAACGTGGCCGTCACGTCCACAATGCCTTGCGGATGGATGGTGTAGTCGATCTGCGTGTCGCAGAGTTTGCCTTTGCGCGAGGTCTTCACCACGAGCTGTCCGTCGGCGTTGGTCACCTGGCACGTGCCGTTGGCCTCGAGTCCGTTGTCGGTGTTGCCGAAGCGGTCGTTTTCAATCCAGCGGTGGTTGTCGTAGAGGAAACCCTCGCCGCCGGCAATCACGTCGCGGCCGTGGAAGGCCATGGCGGTGAGGCGGCCAGTGGTGTTGTCGAAGGTGAGCTGCACGTTTTCGTTGCCCACTTTCGTTTCGTGGAGCGCACCGCTCTGCATCATTTGCGGAGCTTTGGCGTCGTCGGTGATCTTGGCCAGCGCGCCGCGTTCAACGGCGGTGAACTGCTTCATGGCCACCACGTGGTTGGCTTCGGCCCACTCTGTGGCTTTCGGTTGCACCACATAGAGCGTGAGAAGCACTTCCTGACCCTTTTCGGCGGCCTTCTTCAGGTTGGCTTTCGCCAACTTGAGCGTCAGCGTGGCCGAAGCGTCGGGAGCGGTGGCGGGGAGTTTGACGGTTTTGGCGGACGCCACGTTGCCGTCTACCACCACTTCGTAACGGAGGCTCATTTCTTTGAGGTCGGTGAAGTTGTAGGCGTTCTTGAGCGTGACGGTGGCCGTGTTGGCACTCGTGTTGAACGAAACGTCGCTGAACTTCACAAACTGGTGGGCAGCCTTCACTTCCTTGAGTTTGGCGCTTTCGTGGCGGGTGGAGGGGAGAATGCCGTTGCAGCAGAAGTTGCCCTGGTGAGGTCCGGGATAGTCGTAGCCCGTGTGGAGGCGGTAGATGCCCTTCTTCATTTCGTTAGGCTCGTAGATGCCCTGGTCCACCCAGTCCCAAACGCAGCCGCCGATGGTGGAGTTGGACGACTCGATGACGTTCCAGTATTCGGCGAGGTTGCCGACGGCGTTGCCCATGGCGTGGGCATATTCGCAGATGAACATCGGCTTGTCGAGGTTGCTGGTGTTTTGCTTCATCCATGCCATGCCGGGGTACATCTTCGAATAGAAGTCGGAGAAGCGTCCACCGCCGTAGGAGCCGTTGGAACGTGTGCCTTCGTAGTGGACGGGACGCGTGTCGAGCTTTTTGGCGGCTTCGTAGCAGTAGCGGAAGTTTTCGCCGTTGCCCGACTCGTTGCCCAAGCTCCACATCACCACGGAGGGGTGGTTGCGGTCGCGGAGCACCATGCGGTCAATGCGGTCGACGAAGGCGGGAATCCACGACTTCTTGTCGGAGATGCTCTGGTTGGCGTGGTCCTCGAGGTCGGCTTCGTCAACGACGTAGAGACCGTAGTGGTCGAACATGGCGTACATGCGGTAGTCGTTGGGGTAGTGCGAGGTGCGTATGGTGTTGAGGTTGTTTTGCTTGAAGAGCGTCACGTCGCGCAGCATTTCGTCGACCGTTACGGCGCGGCCGTGCAGGGGCGACGTGTCGTGGCGGTTGGCGCCTTTGAAGAACACGCGCTTGCCGTTGATGTAGACGAGCGAGTTCTTTATTTCCACGGTGCGGAAACCGTATTTAGTGGAGAAAGCCATCTCCTCGTTGCCCTGTGCGTCCTTCTGAATGATGCGCACGGTGTAGAGGTTGGGCTTTTCGGCGCTCCAGAGCGCGGCGTTGGGCACTTCGAGCGTGAGGTGCTTTTCCAGTCCGTCGGCGGTGCTGAACACGGCCGACGTTTCCTGAATTTCCACGCCATCGGGGTTGTAGACCTTGGCCACAATGGTTTTCCGGTCGGAAAGGTTGTCGCGGTTGTCCACGGTGAGCGCCACGTCGAGGCGGCAGTCGCCCAGGCCGGTGTTGGAGTCGATGTCGACGGTGGACGTGAGGTAGTGGTCGCGCACGGCCATGCGGGGCGTGTTGTAGAGATATACTTCGCGGAAGATGCCCGACATGCGGAACATGTCCTGACATTCGAGGTAGGAACCGTCGGTCCAGCGGAACACCTGCACGGCGAGACGGTTTTCACCCTTGCGGAGATGTTTCGTAAGGTCGAATTCGGCCACGTTGTTCGAGCCTTGCGTGTAGCCCACATACTCTCCGTTGAGCCAGACGAAGGCTCCGGCATAGATGCCGCCGAAGTGGATGAAGGTGCGGCGTCCGTCCCAGTTGGCGGGAAGGTTGAAGGTGCGCACGTAGGAGCCTACGGGGTCGATGCCGTAGTTTTTGCCGCCGTCGTTGAAGCCGGGGCGTGCCTTGATGTAGGGCGGTGTGTTGGAGTGGGGATATTCCACGTTGCAGTAGATGGGGCGGTCGTAGCCCTGCATCTCCCAGTTGGAGGGCACGGGGATGGTGTCCCACTGGCTCACGTCGTAGCCCTCCTTATAGAAGTCGAGCGGACGCTGCGAGGGTTCGGGCACGAAGTGGAAACGCCAGGTGCCGTTGAGCGAGAGGTAGCGGTCGGTGGCGGGCGTTTTCCAGGGGAAGGCATAGAAGTCGGCGTCGGCGGTCATCTCCTTCTCGTTGTTGTAGGGGAGATAGGTGGCGGTGCCTTTTTCCTTGTTTTCGGCAAATATGGTTTCGTCCTCCCAGTAGGGCGACTTTATTTTGGGTTTCTCCACCTGTTCGAAGGAGAACCATGCCTCCTTGTTGGCAGGGGCATAGTCTGCCACTACGAGTTTGCCGTTTTTGAGGAGATACATCTTGTCGGCCTTCTTGCCGGCTGAGCGGATGATGTAGGCGCCGCTCTGTGCCTTGACGGGCTCGAAGACGAACTGTGCGTTGGTCCACTCGCCTTCCGTGGCGGGCCACTGGAGGAGCCACTGTATGGCGGCGTTGTCGCCGCCGTCGTCGAAGTTCTGTCCGTAGAAAGCGTTCTCCACCACGCGGCGGTCGAGGTCGAGCATCTTCACGTTCCAGTACTGTCCGCGATTGGCGGCGTCGGCCGTTTCGCCCACGATGGCGGCGTTGTTCTCGCCCGAGTCGCCGTTGCCGAGCACCGTTTCGGGGTGGGCCACGGAGCGGATGCGGTAGGTCAGTGCGTCGTCGAAGCCGGCGTGGGTGGCTTCTTTAACGAGAAACTGTGCTGCGGCGTCCTTTGCGGCTTTCGTTTTGCTTTCGAGCACGAGGCTGTTGCCCTGCACGCACACGGCGAGGGTGGGGGCGTTGGTGGGCACGAGCAGGAGGGCCTTGCCGTTCTGCTCCAGTTTCCATAGCTGCGCTTCGTCCGAGCCGTTGTTCTCGCCTTCGGCCACGGCGTTGCCTTGTGTGCGGAGGGCTTTGTTGGTAAACGGGTTGATGAGTCGCCAGGAGCCCGAGAGCTGGCTGAGCGTGTAGTGCTGGTTGGGCTCGTTCTCGTTGAGCTTCTGCATGACGGGCGAGCCTGCGGCGTCGATGCCCACGGCCAGTCCGCTCTTGGCGGCCACCACATGGTAGAGTCGTCCGGCGGCAAACTCCTGTGCGTACACGCCGCACAACGTCAGGCACCAGAGCGCGGCAAACCATGCGGCGCGCTTGAAAAAGGTGTGTGAAATCATGGATTGAAAGGAATTGTTGTTTGTTTGTTTTTTCTTGCTATGGGATAAAGGCGCTTACAGATTGATGCCGTGCGTGCGCTTGAGTTCGTCCATGACGAAGGTGCTCTCGAGCGAGGCAAGGTGTTCGATGGTGCCGAGCACGTTGAGCACGAACTCCTGGTAGCGCTTCATGCTGGGGGCGTGGATTTTGAGGAGATAGTCGTACTGCCCCGACACGTTGTAGCACTCCGTCACTTCGGGAATGGCGGCAATGGTGCGCGCGAAGTTGTCGGCAATGTCGCGGTTGATGCGGCTCATCTTCACGGAGCAAAACACCACGAAGCCCTGGTTGAGCTTTTCGGCGTCGAGCACGGCTACGTAACCGGAAATGAAACCTTCGCGTTCCAGGCGTTTCACACGTTCGAAAACGGGTGTGGACGAGAGGTTCACGCGGGCCGCCAGCTCTTTGGTGGACAGGCGTGCGTTGGCCTGCAGTTCGCGCAGAATCTGCAGGTCTGTGGCATCGAGCCGTTTGGGAGTCGGGAGGGTGGAATTGGCTGGCATAGGTTCAAGAAGGTGTTGCTTGCGGTTGTAGTTGCAAATGTAGTAAAAAATGTGCAATTGAAAGAGGATTACGCGTGCGCGCGTGTATACACCGAAGTTTGTGCAAACTGCTGTCAGCCTTCAGCGTGCGCTTCGCTTCGCTCAGCAAATGTGCGAATGTGCGAATGTGCGAATGTGCAAATGTGCGAATGAGCTGCGCCTTCTGCCGCTTATGGAGGCGACGTTTGAAACGTCGCGCTCTACACGGCACATGGAGGGCGCAAGCGCATGGGGGCGAAGTCTCCAGACTTCGCATAAGCGTTTTTGCAAACTTATAGTCCGTGTAGAACGCGACGTTTCAAACGTCGCCTCCATAGAGGGCGAAATGCCGTGTAGAGCGCGAAGTCAGGAGACTTCGCCCCCATAGAAGATTCGCCCCCATCGTTCGCCCCATAATTGGCTGACAGCAACAAGAAACGTATACACAAGTTTTGCTTTATTAAAACTTTGCTGTCAGCCGTGGTCCATGACCGATTTTTTATCTTTCGTGACGAATAATTGGTCCTCGGCTGAAACTTGCTGTCAGCTCGGCTTGTGCTTGTAAGTGGCAGATCATCAATATTATAAGTGATTTTGCCGGTGCTCCGGCTGACAGATGACGGCAACTTGCACAAACTTCGGTGTAATTAACGCGCGTGCGCGCGTGCGAGGCATATGGATTTCACCAGAATGAAGAAGTATTTTATGTGTGAACGTCTGCAAAAAACTTTCTGCGAGCCCAACGTGTTGGGTGGGGAGAAAATTTGGAGAAGCGGCTTGAAAATTTTGCGGCTGAATGTCCCTTCTATCGAGGCGACGTTTGAAACGTCGCATAAACGATTCTTAGGCGTACTCCATGCCTTGGATTTTTTACACCGTGCTTTGGAATTTGAAATGGAAGGCATGGTGTATGGGGTATGTGAGTGGCGAAGCGAAGTCAGGAGACTTCGCCCCCATACGCTTGCGCCCTCATCGGTTTCATTGGATTGCCGTGTAGAGCGCGACGTTTCAAACGTCGCCTCCATAAGCAGTGCACATTCGCACATTTGCACATTCGCGAAGCGACACAATTCCTCTCCCGTTTGCAAAAACTTTTCCGCCTCTTGCCGATTTGTCATTGCAGAAAACCCGCCGACGCAAAATAGTTTTTATCTTTGCAGCATCTTATTTTTTACGGGAAAGACCAATTGGCAGATTGCTTTCCCTCTACCGACCGAACGAAACCTTCCAACCGCAAGAAAAAACAACAACCGTATGGGTAACGAACGCACCGCTGCGAGCCAGCACGAAGAAGTAAGGAGACACGTGGTAGATGTAGCCCTCAAGGCTTTCCACTCCAAAGGCATAAAGACCGTTACGATGGACGACATCGCCCATAGCCTGTGTATGTCGAAACGTACTCTCTACCAGATGTTTGCCGACAAGGAAGACCTGCTGTTGGCTTGCACCAAAAGTTACCATCAGGCACGGCAAGAGGCATTTGCCGGTTTGTCGGAAAAGTCGACGAACGTGCTGGAATTCATCCTTACGCTTTTTGCCGAGGACATCAAGGAGACGCAGCAGATCAACGTGGACTTCTTTTCCGAAATTCTGAAATACCCGAAGGTGGTGGCCTTTTTCAACGAAAAGCAGAAAATGCAGGAGGACGATGCCGTGGCCTTCCTCAACAAAGGCATCGAACAGGGCTATTTCCGCGAGGGCATCAATTTCCACATTGTCTACAACCAGCTCTCCGAGGGCATCAACATGATGCTGCGCAACGAGGTGCTGGCGAGCTACACGAAGATTGAGGTGTTCAAGAATACTGTGATGCTCTACATCCGCGGTTGCAGCACGATGAAAGGCATAGAAATGATTGACCGCTTCATAGAAAAGCACAAGGACGATTTGGCCATTTGAGGCAGACGCCCCGTAAATGGTTATAACAATTCATGGTCCATTCATTGGCATTCGTGTTTTTAGAACATGAAATGCCATGAATGGACCATGAATTTTTTGCATTGAAAGCGCGCAAGCGACGTCGGTAGACGTCGCCCCCATCGTTCGCCTCCATCGTTCGCCCCCATCGCTTGCGCTGCGCTTACTTCACGTGGAGCGTCAGTTCGCTTGCCGTTCCGCGGAACTCGGGCGCGTAGACGCTTTGCA
>CAVCAV010000144.1:0-7649 GCA_963600165.1 Christensenella sp. UBA1685
GATGTACGTTTTCATCATTGGCAATAAGCCTTTCAAGTTCCTCTATGTTCATAGTTTAAAAGTTCTATGCAAAGATAGTGAAATGTTTTATTTTGGTTATTCACTAACTGATTTTATAAATTGGATGATTCAACTTGTAAATCTAACTACGTCGAGACTACATGAAGACTTTCTTACTAAACACTTCATTGAACGTCAAAAGATGCCGTTGAGGCTGGTGATTGCCGTGGCTGGTTATTTCAAGTGGCAGAAGATGGCGAACGATGTGGCGAACGATGGAGGCGAAGTCTCCTGACTTCGCTTAAGCGATAAAGGTAAAATGAAAAAAAGGATGCTTTTAGCGGCGAAGCGAAGTCGGGATACTTCGCCCCCATGTGCGAAGCGTCCGCTTCAATCTCCTTATGGAGAGCGAAGCGGACGCTTTTAATTGTGTGTGTTATGTCAAAATGGCTTGTGCGTTACGGCACGAGCACCTTGTGGCCGTTGAGCACGTAGATGCCCTTGGGGAGCGCTACGGTGCGGTTGCCCTGAACGGGTTCGCTGAAGACGAGGCGGCCCTGGAGGTCGACAATGCGTACGTTCTGCGTTTCGGGAGCTACGAGGAGCACCTTGCCGGGACGGGTGTAGAAGTCGAGGCGGGCGGTGCCTTCAGCCGTGCTGATGCCCGTGGGGACGGTGATTTCCTGGTCGTCCTTTTGGTAAACGCGCACGTAGTCGAACTTCGTTTCGTACTGGAACGAGGGGTCGCACTGTGCTGCCCACGAACCGTTGCCTACGCTCTGGTTGAGGATGAGGTAGAACGGTTTGTCGAAAGGCCACTGTCCTTCGCTGAGGAGCGTTTCGTCGGTCGACTTGGCATAGGAGAATGCCTTCTTTCCGTCGACGTACCAGGTGAGCAGTTCGGGCTCCCATTCGAGTGCGATGACGTGGTATTCGCCTGCCGTGCTCGCTACGTTGCCTGAGTTGGTGGGACCTTTCTTGAGGTTGTAGCTTACGTTGGTGTGGATGGTGTGGTAAGCCTTGTCCTGCGCGTCAATCTGTTCCCAGATGTCAATTTCGCCGGCGTTGGGCCAACCCTTGGAGTTGTCCTGCGGCATCATCCAGAAAGCGGGGAAGTTGCCCGTGTGGGGAGTGGTCTTGAGGCGGCCTTCCACACGTCCGTAGGTGAAGTTCACCTTGCCCGAACTTTCAATGGCACCGCTTATCATGTCCACGTTGCCTTCGCTTTCAATGGTGTTGGCAATGCAGCGCGTAACGAGTTTGCCGTTTTGGATGAACGCCGTCTTGGCCTGTCCCTCTTCGGTCTGTGCCGTGAAGCGCTTCCAAGTGGGGTTTTCGCGTGAGCAGCGGCTCCAGATTTCGGGGTTGGGGAGCGAACCGTCCTCGCCGTTAAACTCGTCGGAGAATTTCAGTTTGTATTCCTCCGTGCCGTCGGTCTTGTAGTATACGTAAACGCGTACATCGCCGTTTATGCTGTCCTTTGCGATGGACATGGAGTTGCCGGCCTTGGCCTTCGTGTTGGTGTATTCGCTCCACTGGCGGTTGCCGTGGACGTACTGTTCGCCGTCGAGGTCGTAACCGTGACGGATAACGGCCTTGTCAACTACGTAGCCCTTGGCAGGAGCCGAGGGGAGAACGATGTACGCCGAACCGAAAGGGATGGTTTCGGGAATGCCCGTGTAGTTGCGGCCCACTACGTTGCCGCCCACGCCGTTCACTTCGAGGTTGACGTTGTCGTTGTGGATGTTCACGAGGAAGTCCACCACGTAGCCGCCGTTGGCGTCAATGCCGTCGGTGGCATTGGCCGTCCAGTTGCCTGCAGGGTCGATGTTGTTGACGTCGAGTTTCAGACGGGCGCGGTAGATGCCCGAGGGAAGGTCGGCGGGAATCTTGAAGGAGGGAAGCGCGTAGCCGGCAGCTTCAGCCGACTTCGTTTCGCCCTTGCTGTTGAGTCCGTTGTAGTAGGAGTAGGAGAGGAGTTCGCTGTTCTCCGAAGGCGTGCCGTCGGCATTGAGGTCGGTGGTGAAAGCGCCGTCCTGGTTCATGTCGAGGTAGAGGTAGGAGTTGATGAGCGCATTGCCTTTGTAGACCACGGAGTTGCTGACCACGTCGCCTGCTTTGGCTTTCACTTCCTTCGGCAGAAAGTTGCGGTACACCGTTGTCTCGCTCGAGTTGGTCACTTTGAGCGTGGTGCTCTCGCCGTTGTTTGTGGTGAACTTGGCAGAAGAGAGCACGTTGGTGGTGGCGTCGGCCATCTTGAGCTCAGGGTCGAAGTTGAGGTCATATTCGCCTCCGGCCGACTCGCTGCCGCTGCTGAAGTAGGGCACGAGACGTACGTCGCCGTCAACGAGCGAAGCGGGAATGGTGTATTCGCCGTTTTTGAACACGCGTGCATAGACGGTGGTCTCTTCCCACTGGCGGTTTTCGCTGACGAGGCTGTCGCCTTCGATGTTGTAGCCGTGGCGGATGACGAGGTGTGAGAAACGGAAGCCGGGAGCGGGCTGTACCTTCACCTTGAAGGCCTGTCCGAAGGGCACGGTCTTGCCCGTTACTGCGGTGCCGTCGCCCATGAGCACGTCGCCGTTGAGTCCGCCGCCGAGTCCGTCAACGGCACGCGAAATGTTCACTTCGTTGCCGTGGATGTTGATGCGGGTGTCTACAATGACGCCGCCGTTGTCCGTAATCTTGTTCGACGGGCCGGGGTTGCCGCCGGGGTCCACGCAGTCCCAGTCCACCTTGTAGCGCATGCGGTAGATGCCGGGCTTCATGTCGGAGGGAATGGTGAACGTGGGGGGAGTGAGCGAAGGAGCGCCGCTCACGCTGTTGCCCTTGCTGTCCTTGTTCTTGTAGAGCGAGTAGGACATGAGGTCGCCCATTTCGGTGACGCCCGTGTCGTCGTACGTTACGTCGAACTTGCCGTCGTTGTCCTTGTCGATGTATACGTAGCCGCCCATCCAGCTCATGGCACCCGGGGTGATGCCCGGAGTCACCGTCTCGCCGGGTTTGGCGAGGAAGCAGTTCTCCATGCGCTTGATGTAGAGCTTGTTTTCGTCGGTCTGGTTCACGTCTACGCTCTGCGAGCCGTCGGTGCTGGAAAGCGTGATGGCCTTCGTGTAGCGTGCGGTGCCGCGTGAGTGGGCCGTGTTCTCGTCGTAGTTGATGGGGTAGAGGGTGGTGGAGAAGAACGGCGTGGACTGTGTGCTGAGCACGATGTCGTCGATGTAGGCGGCAAAGTCTTCAGTGAGGTCGTGCGTGGAGCTGCGGTCGGGCACGATGAGGAGGTTGCGGAGTGTGATGCCGTTTGAGCCTGAGATGGCAAACACGGCGTCGCACCATGAGCCTGCCTTCACCTTGCTTGTGGAGGTGGACCAGCACTGCTCCGTGAGGGGCGACTGGCTGGGACGGTCGTCGCGGTTGCCGAGGCCGATGAGCATGACGGTGACGTCCTTGGGCGACCATATCTTCACGTGTACGTACTGCGTGGTCTTCTTGAGGGCAAAGGGTGTCTTGAGTCCTACGAGGGCGCCGAACGTGTTGCTGCCGAAGCGCGAGCGCTGTACGCCGAGAATCTTCTTCGAGTCGTTGGGTGCATAGCCCAGCACGGCGTCTACGTCGTTGAGGTGGTTGTTGACCACTTGGGCGTTGCCCGAGAGCTTTTTGGTGCGGAAGGGCGAGTCTTCCCAAGTGTCGTATACTCCTACGGAGGTGTAACTGTCTTCCGTTTCAAAATCGCAGAGCACGGTGTTGGTCTGTGCCAACATGCCGAGCGGGAAGATCAGACCTGCCAAACTGATGTATTTCTTGATGTTCATGGTTGTGCAGTGTGTGGATTAGTAAACGGAAAGAGTGTGGATGAGGGGGCAAGCCTTGCTGTCCTCGATGGTCACGCGGAGATATTTCACCTTGTAGCCCGTGCCGTAGCTGCTGCTCGTGCTGGAGTTGAGGGGCACGATGCGCTTGTAGCCGATGGTGGTGGTGGTGATGCCGGTGGCGCGCTTGGTCCAGTCGGTGCCGTTGGTGCTCGTTTCGATGGTGAACTTCTTCACGCGCTGTCCGAGCTTGATGTATTCCATGAGGCTGACGTAGCGCACGGTGGTGAGCTCGTCCCAAGCGAGGGTGATGGAGGCACTCTTCGAGCCGTCGTTGGTGGCCCAGTAGGTGTCTTTGTCGCCGTCGGTCATGTTGGTGGCCTCGTAGTTGCGGTTGGCGCCTGCGGTGCGCGTTTCGCTCGTGGTAATCTTGGCCGAGGGAGCGAGGTCGGTGCCGAGGCGCGTCTGCATGAGTTCGCCGAGTTCCTTCATGCGGCTCACGGTGGCAGCGGGGAGTTCACCGCTCTTGTCGGGCGGGAGGTTGAGGATGAGCGTGGCGTTGCGGCCCACGGTTTCGAGGTACATCTGGAAGAGGCGTTCGGCGCTCTGTACGCTTTCGCTCGACTTCCAGAACCAACCGCCGGTGGTGGCTTTGGCGTCGCTTTCGCCCGGGTGCCATTCCCATCCGTTCTCGTCGCCGCTCTCCGAGTCGCCCATCGACCAGCAGGTCTCGCCGGCCCAGCCGGACTCGTTGCCGATCCAGCGTGCTTCGCCGCCTACGCCCCACATGATGCAGTCGGGGAGGAGGTTGTGGATGGAGTCGCGGAGGTTGGGAATGTCGTAGTAGGTCTGTGCGTTGTCGATGGTGCGGTTTTCCGTCTTGCCGTCTTCGCGGCCGTAGAGACCTGCATGGTCGCTGCCGGTGGCACCGTCGAACCACATTTCAAACTGGTTGCTGCCGTATTTGGCGAGTTCCACACACTGCGGGAGGAACACCTTCTTGGCATAGTTGTCGGTGTAGTTGCCGTCGCTGTCCTTTTCGCCCCAGTACTTGTTGCTGAGGTCCCAGGGCGACACGTAGAAGCCGTACTTCATGCCGAGGTCGTTGGCTGCGGCGGCGAAGTCGCGGGGAATGTTGGTTGCCACGCCGTTGGCATTGCCCGAGTTGGTCACGCAGTGCTTCGTGGTGGCAGTGGGCCAGAGGCAGAAACCGTCGTGGTGCTTCACCACGGCAATGCCGCCCTTCATGCCGGCAGCCTTGGCTGCTTCGAGCCACTGGCGTGGGTTGGGCACTTTGGTAGGAGCGAAGGTCGATTCGGCTTCCGTGCCGTCGCCCCACTCCTTGCCGGTGTAGGTGTCCATGCCGTAGTGGTAGAAGGCATAGAATTCGGTTTCGTTCCATTTGAGCTGGCGGGCGCTGGGCACGGGGAACACCGGTGCCGGCACGTTGTCAGGATTGCTGAGGCTCTCCTGTTTCAGCTGGAATTCGCTCTGTGCTTGCGCTGCCGTGGGGATGGCGGCCGTCAGGCAAAGAGCCGAAAGCAAGACGGAGATTTTCTTCATAATATTATGTGTAGGGTTTGGTTAAGGCGTGGCTTCGGGAGCCACATTTGAAAAGTTCTCGGAGAAGGTTATATATTCAGACCTTTTAGGGTTTGCGCGAAGAGGTGTGGGGGCTTACTTTTAACCTCAGGGCTTGCGCGAAGAAGGATGGATTCTGACTTCCCCCTTTGGGCTTGCGCTATAAGGTATTTCACCCTTAGGGCCTGCGCGATGGCGGGCTGAAAGCCCAATGTCCTCATAGCCCAGGGCAAGCGAAGCGACACCCTGGGTTGGGGATGTCCATTATTGAATTGCGCCCTGAAAGGGCAAAAGAATATCTATGCGTGTAGAGGG
Organism: Christensenella sp. UBA1685; assembly: GCA_963600165.1. Classification (GTDB taxonomy): domain Bacteria; phylum Bacteroidota; class Bacteroidia; order Bacteroidales; family Bacteroidaceae; genus Alloprevotella. The sequence goes on from CAVCAV010000144.1 coordinate 5,706, forward strand.
CTCTACCTTGGGTAGTTGAGGTTCTCTTCCGTGGCGTGGAGCAGCGTGTTGTCGAGGAAGCGGCGGGCTTCGTAGCGTGCCATGGGGAGGTCGTGGAGGAGATAGGTGCCGCAGTCCTCGGGGCGTGTGCCGGGAATTTCGCCGTCGAAGGCGGCGACGAATTCAAACGTTTCTTTCACCAGGGGCAGCACGTCGCTACTGGTGAAGTCGCCGCGGACAATGAGGTAGAAGCCCGTGAGGCATCCCATCGGTCCCCAGTAGATGATGCGGTCCTTCCACGTTTCGTGGTTGCGGAGGAAGGTGGCCGCAAGGTGTTCTATGGTGTGCGAAGCCGGGGAGAGGAGATAGGGCTCGCGGTTGGGCAGTTTGAGTCGGATGTCGAAGGTGGTGACCGTCTCGCTTCCCACACTGTCCTGACGGGAAACGAAGATGCCGCGGTGCATGCGGCTGTGGTCTATGGTGAAACTGGCTATTTTTTGCATGGAAGATTGTTAATGTGCAAATGTGCAAATATGCAAATGTGTCGCTTCGCGAATGTGCAAATGTGCAAATGTGCAAATGTGTCGCTTCGCGAATGTGCAAATGTGCAAATATGCAAATGTGCAAATGTTGGATGCTTTGTGCGCGATTTGCGCCCTCTATGGAGGCGACGTTTAAAACGTCGCGTTCTACACGGTTTAATCTGCTATGTGTGATGCGAAAGATGGGGACGTTAGCGCATGGGGGCGAAGTCTCCTGACTTCGCAAGATCGAACATTTCCAACAAATAAAAATTTCTGTTCAATTCATGTCCAATTCATGGCCATTCTTGTTTGAAGAAAACACGAATTATCCATGAATTCCCATAAATTATTATTGCTGAAGCAATGAATGTTCATGAATTCATTCTCGCGCAAGTCTCGCGCAAGCGAGCTCGGGAGAGCTCGCCCCCATAGAGGGCGAAGTCGTATGGTGGCTATTCCCCCGTCACGCTTTCGAGCAACGCTTTCGTCACGCCGAAGGAGCGGTCGGCCATGGTGTCCCAGAAGTTGAGATACTGGTCGAAATGGTTTTCTGCGCCCGGGGTGTCGCTGATGATGCGGAAGGAGAGGAAGGGCACGCCGTAGATGTGGCACACCTGTGCGAGCGCTCCGCTTTCCATGTCCACGGCGAGTCCGTCGGGGTAGCGGTCCTTGATGGTCTGGAGCTGTGCCTTGTCGGTGATGAACTGGTCGCCGCTGCAGATGAGTCCGCCTTTCACGTTCGTGTCGCTTTTCACGTTGAGGGCGGCCTGGTAGAGCTTCGGGTCGGCTTCGTAGAAGAGCGGGAGGCCCTGTACCTGTCCGTGTTCCGACTCGGGTCCGCAGTCCACGTCGTGGTAGGCCACGCGTGCTCCGGCCACTACGTCCATCACTTCGAGCGAACGGTCTATACCGCCTGCCACGCCGGTGTTGATGAGTGCGTCGGGGCGGTAGCGGCGAATGAGTTCCACGCCGCCGATGGCAGCGTTGACCTTTCCTATGCCGCTTTCCATGAGCACGAGGCGGTGGCCGTTGAATTCGCCTTCCACGAACTTGAGATGTCCGTCTGTCGTTTCGTGAATGTCGGTGAGGAGTGCCACGAGTTGCTCATGCTCTTTGTGCATGGCGTTGATGATGCCTATGGTCATTGTGTATGGGAAAATCTTTTTTTGGGAAATTATATATGGTGCGGAGAGGCGGTCTCTTCCGCGGGTTCCATGCTATGCGGTGCCTTGGCTTTGTGCCTTTTGCACCTTATGTGGCAAAGATAGTGTAAAGTGAGCGGAACGGAAAGAAAAAGCAAATTTTTCTTTTACAGGAAGTGTGAGAGGGTGAAAGATGGGGACGACGCTACGCGAATGAGCGAATATGTCGCTTTGCGAATGTGGAAATGTGTCGCTTCGCGAATGTGCGAATGTGCAAATATGCAAATGTGCAAATGAGG
>CAVCAV010000145.1:0-7611 GCA_963600165.1 Christensenella sp. UBA1685
TATCAGGCACTTGACCTATTTTAAACTACTAAGTATAGTTAAAGATAAACGATTAATAATCAATCACTTACGTCCGATTTTACCGGACTATTGTTATATACGAGTCTTAAACTTAAATCGAATACACTTCCATTGACTTCTGCAACCACTTGCACAATTCGTCCCGAAGGCTCTGCGGCTCCATGACCTTTACCATGTTGCCAAAACTCATCAAGCGCATGAAGAAGTCGTATGTCGGACGAAGATAAAGTTCGAAATCGGCATACTGTTCGCAGGTGAATATTTCCTTTTGCGACGGATGAAGGGGCAATGTTCTCATGTAGTGTTGGTGGTACTTGTCTGCCCGTAGCACAATCCGTTGTACCGGCACGTTGTCATCAATCATGATGCCGAAGTATTCGGAGAAAAAGTCCTTGGCACTAAAGTCCTTTGACATAGTGAACTTCACGTCGGTCATCCGAACGTTCTCCAGTCTGTCCAAAGCGTAAAGGCGGAGATAGTCTTTGTCCACATTCCTTGCCAGCAGATACCAGCGCTGCGCCGACATCTTTACACAATACGGCTCCGCGTCGAACGTTCTGGCCTTAATAGTGGTACGGCGCACGTCGCTCGCAGTCGATGACAATGCCGAACATATCCAGTATGCCGCCCTTCCATCTGTCGAACGTTTGGCGCTGCAAGTCGAGTCCGCCGCTAAGGTCGACATTCTCACGCCACCTTTCACCGAGCTCTTTCAGCGTGATGCGACCGGCCCGATGAATGGTCTTCACTACCAAAATGTATTTTTGAATGAGGGACATGGGTTAGTCCAAATCTTTTATATAAGGTCTGAACAAACCATTGAAAGCAGTCAACGTCTGATAGAACCACTCAAACTGCACCTTCCACTTAGCTTCATCGTTGAGACTGTAGTTTGCAGAGATTTCTATCGACTTTGTACTATTTCCTTCTTTGTCAAGCCAAACTAATTTGTCGCCAAATATTTTCACGCCATCTTCATAACATTTATCCTTCAGAAAATCAAAACGCGACTTGGCCTTTGGCCCTTCCATGTAAACCATGGTTTTAATCACGTTATGAATGGAGTCTATGGTCAAAGCGAAAAATATTTGAGATTTACCAACAGAAAGATTGTTGTAGTGCGTTCGTACGGCTTTTGGCAACGTACCGAAATAGCCTTTGTCTTGCAGGTATTCACTTAAGCAAGTCCAATAACTATAACGTGTTGCTTCAAGTTGTGATTTAGGGTCACCACTGGCTATAGATTTAGCGACCTTACACCATTCGTTAGGTTGTGCAACCACCTTCAAGTAGGGAGCAGGCTCTGAATTGCCAATTTTGAAAAGATGAATTTCTATTGCAAAGAATTGACGATTGCTGCCCGTTTCATCATTTAGCCATTTGACTGCAGTCAGGTGCGGCTCTGTAAAAGTCGGTGCAATCCATACGACGGCGCCGGCATCTACCCCTGCTGCATAAGTGATTATTTTGCCGAAATGGTCGTGGTCGGTCCTTTCAAGTTGGTTTTCTATGACGACTTTGCCAACATTGTCATCTTTGCAGACTATATCTGCCCGGAATGAACCTATATGAAGTTCCTTGTCTGTAACTTCAAGATTCATTCCGATGGCTTCGTTGAGAATTTCTATGTTGTCGGCAAGCCACTCCGAAAAATTGTATTGTTCGTGCGGCCACACAGAACGGATGTCTGCGACTTCTTCAATTTTTCCAATTGGGATTTGCGTGAATTGTTTTTGTCCGGTCATAATTGTTGTTTGATTGAGTTTCTGAGAATTTAAATCGGCGGCCGAAAGGAATGCCAAAGACCACAGCATCAACCGCATAAGCATTTGTCGTGACACATGTGGTGGGCTTTCAGCCCGCAGAGGCGGGTGGGGCGTTTAACCCTGGCCGCGTCACTTCGTGCCGTGACCAGGGCTTACGAGTGGTGGCCTTTCAGGCCGCTCGCCGCGCTTAACGAATTTGGACCGAATCGGGTGAGCTAAAACTTGGTGCAAGTTCTATTTGGACTTTACTATTTTGAAATTTCGGTTTTAGGCTTTTGCATTGGAGGCTGCGCGGGAATCTGGCTGTAGGCTCAGCACAAGGGCGAAAAAGCCACAAGGGAAAGAACACTTAGTTGGTTGTGCTGAGTCTACAGCCCAGCATCCTCGCTCTCAACGTTACCCACGGTTGACACCGTGGGCTGAGAATGTGTCTGGCCTACAGCCAGATGTCCGCTCAGTTTTCAATGCAAAAGCCTAAAATCCGGAATAATCATTTACCTTCGGAGTTAGAAGGAAGCCCCCTCTGCGCAGTCGTCGTAAAGGGCGAGAGTGTCCTTGAGCAGGTTTTGCATACGCTTCATTACGTCGTTGGATAGGGCTGGCAGTAACTGAAAAGGAAAGAAGTGTGTCCGGTTAAAAGTTAGGGCGATGGTAGGCTGCCTACCATCGCCCTGATTCTATGTTTGTGAAATGGGATATCTTCGCGTAAGCGAAGTCAGGAGACTTCGCCCCATGCGCTTGCGCCCTCTTTTCATGCATCAATGCCGTGTAGAACACGACGTTTCAAACGTCGCCTCCATAAGAGGCGCAAGACACAACTCATTTGCATATTTGCACATTTGCACATTTGCGAAGCGTGCCCCCACCGTTCGCCTGTCTGTTGGACGGCTTTAGATTGTTCCGACTACAAAACGACCTTCCATTCCAGGCTGTTTGTTTCGTCCTTTACTCCGAAGTTCAGGCCCACCTTCACTATGGGTTTGTCCTTCATTTTGAAGGCGTCGGCATAGTGCTTGGCTTCTATCTGTGCCAGAGCCTCCTCAGCGGTCTTGTTGAATTTCAGTTCCATGACGTAGACGGCGGTCTTCGTTTCGAGAACGATGTCTATGCGCCCCTTGGCAGTGCGTTGCTCCACACGGATGTCAAACCTGGAGAGCAAGGCAAAAACGATGTAAAACGTCTGCTGCCAATGGCCTTCGTATTGGGTATTGTCGCAGTAAGGCACGGTCTCAAGGAAGTCGGCAAGCAACTGCAACGCTGCGTCCATGTTGTCCTGACGAATGAATACGGACATTCGGGCTATCGTGGTGTTGCCGTCGGTGGTATTGCGTCCCAAGTAGTGGGGCAAGAGCGAGCCGTACAGCCCCACAGCTATCTCGCGATTGGGCAGTGCCAGTTTGTAGAGTTTGCTCATCTCATCGTAGCCCTTGATGGTCATGTAGCCGCTCTGATAGAGCAGAGGGAGAATGGTGGACATTGTCTCCGTGGCCGCATCGAAGTCTTCACTCCCAGCCCATTTGTTCTTGCCCAAGTCGGTCGGCAAGAAGTCGAACTTTCTCATCATATTGATGAGATAGGTGGGCGTGCCGGAGCCGAACCAATAGGCGTTCAACTTTCCGTCGGCAAAGCAGTTGAGCAGGCTGTAAGGATTGAACACGTCGGGCGAAGGCCATGCAAAATGGTAACCGTCGTAGTGGTCTTTGAGCTGCTGAACGGTTTCTTCCCGTGAGAGTTTAAGCTTTCCTGCCAGTTCGTCTATGCCGTCGTTCATTTGCGCAAGCATTTCCTCTTTCGTGATGCCGCAAATGCCGGCATAGGGCTCATCCATGCTCACGTTCTTTATATTGTTCAACTCGCTGAAGATGCTCAGTTGTGAGAACTTCGTGATTCCCGTAAGAAAGACAAAGCGAAGCATGGGCTCGGAAGCCTTCAAAGGTGAATAGAAGTTGCGCATTACATAGCGAAGAGCATCGAGTTTCTCGTCCTCATGCGCCACATCGAGCAAGGGGGCGTCGTACTCGTCGATGAGCACTACAACTTGCTTGCCGGTCTGCTGATATACTGTCGTTATCAAATTAAAAAGACGCACATTGGGGTCCAACGATTCGCTGGTTACATCAAACCGCTTTTCGTTTTGAGCCAAAGTATATAACAGATACCTCTCCAAGGCGTCTTTCTCCATATGCTTTCCCATACTCATGTCGAAATGCAGCACAGGATAGGAAATCCACTCCGTTTCAAGTTTCTCTATGGCAAGTCCCTCAAAGAGATCTTTTCTGCCCTCGAAATAACTTCGGAATGTAGAAACGAGCAACGACTTGCCGAAACGCCGCGGACGGCTCAGGAAGAAATACCTTCCGTCGGTATGTGTCATACGGTACACATACTCGGTCTTGTCTATGTAGAGATTGTCTTCCTTGCGTATGCGTTCGAAAGTCTGTATTCCAATCGGGTATTGTTTTCTTGCCATATCATGGAGTATTATTGGGATGATACGAGTAGAATGCTTTTAAAATGCTTTTGCATCGCAAGCGAGCTCGGGAGAGCTCGCCCCCATAGAGAGCGCAGCCGGGCCTTGTCGTTGCCCTTGGTCAGTCTTCCTTCAGGAGTTTTTCCCAAAAGCGGTTGAGGTCCTCGTCGAGCCCCTGAAGGAAGTCGCCGCTGATGACGATGGTTTCGTCGTCGACCAGATAAAGGTCGCCCACGGTTTCGCCGTCTTCGTTGAGCAGTACGTACGAGTAGGGCTTCAACACGTTCACGTTTTCCGTCACGTCCTTTATGCGCCTTATGGCCTGCTTGAGCACGGGCTGCACTTCGTCGTAGAAATTCTCGTCGCGGTTGCCTATCCACTCTTCCACCACGCAACGCGTGAGCTCGTTGTCGTCATCGTCGAAGACGAGGAGTTCGCCGCTGTCCTGCTTCACTTGGATAAGAAGGTCGGTAAGGGGCGGACAGTCCACTTCAGAGGGAAATTTGGAGGCTGCCTTGCGCAGTGCGCGCTCTATTTGCTGGAAAGTCTGTTCTGAAACGTTCATGGCTATAAGAATTTGGAACAAATGTACCACTTTTTTGCTATGTCAAACGGAAGCCCAAGCGTTTATTTGTACTTTTGGCGCACAAACCGAACCTTACCCTCATGAAAAAGACGTTCTTTCCCCTCATTCTTTGCTTTTCTTCATTTTACGTTCCCCACCCTGCCGCGGCACAGACACTGCTGCCTCTTCCGCAGCAAGTTGCGATAAACAAGGGCTGTTTCTCCACCTCCTCTCCCTACACGCTACACAACAACGTTGGTGCGGAAGCCGACAACCTGTACACCCGTTCGCTGCTTCAGACACCAACGGAAGGGGCGGCCGGCAAACGTGCCGTAGTGTTCGACCGGCTCGAAAACGCTGACACCTCCAACGCAGAAGCCTACCGCCTCCACATCACGCGCGACACGCTGGCCGTCTATGCCGCTTCGCAAGAAGGCTTCCTGCGTGCCGGCCAAACCCTTGCGCAACTCACGCAAAAGGGAGGCATTGCGGCTGCCGACATCACCGATTCGCCGGCCTACGCCTGGCGCGGTGTGATGCTCGACGTGTCGCGCCACTTCTTCCCCATCGACTTTCTGCGCAAGCAAGTGGACGTTCTGGCCGGCTACAAAATAAACCGCCTGCACCTCCACCTGACCGATGCAGCCGGATGGCGCATGGAAATCAAGCGCTATCCGCGGCTCACGTCGCTTGCAGCATGGCGCACGGCGGCCTTATGGAAGACGTGGTGGAACGACGGGAAGCGCCACTACGCCTCCGCCGATTCCGCAGGTGCCTACGGCGGCTTTTACACGCAGGACGAACTGCGCAGCCTTGTTCGCTATGCTGCCGAACGGGGCATCACCATCGTGCCAGAAATAGAAATGCCGGCCCACTCCGAAGAAGTGCTCACGGCCTATCCCGAACTCTCGTGCACCCACGAGCCTTACCGCCAGGCTGACTTCTGTCCGGGAAGCGTGGCCACCTACGACTTTCTTGAAAACGTGCTGAAGGAAGTGATGGACGTGTTCCCTTCCAAGGAAATCCACGTGGGCGGCGACGAAGCCGGAAAAGCCTCGTGGGGCAACTGTCCGCTCTGCCGCCAGAAGATGAAGGAACTCGGACTGGAAAACGTGGACGGACTGCAGGCGCACCTCATTGCCCACATGGGACATTTTCTCGAAGCCAACGGCCGCCGGCTCGTCGGGTGGGACGAAATCACGTCGAGCACGCTCTCGCCCCACACCACCGTAATGGTGTGGCGCGGCACGGAGAAAGCCGGCGAAGCCATTCGCCACGGCTACGACGTGGTGCTCTCGCCGGGTGCCTACTGCTATCTCGACAGTTACCAGGACGCACCGCCTACGCAGCCCGAGGCCATCGGCGGCTACCTTACGCTCGAGAAGGTGTACGGCTTTGTTCCCGGTGCAGACCTCACGCCCGAGGAGCGCACACACATCAAAGGGGTGCAGGGCAACCTGTGGACGGAATATGTGCCCACCGCCTCGCAAGCCGAATATATGCTCTATCCGCGTGCACTGGCCTTGGCGGAAATAGGGTGGAACGGCACGGAGAAAAAGGATTTCCCCGAATTCCGCCGCCGTGCCCTTAGCGAGGCGCAACGTTTGCGGAGCGAAGCCGGCGTCAACGCCTTCGACCTCGCCCACGAGAAGGGCGAACGCCCCGAACGTGCCACACAGGTGAAACACAAGGCGTTGGGCGCGAAAGTCACCTACAACCTGCCCTACCACGACTACTACCCCGCCGCCGGCGACGGTTCGCTGACCGACGGACTCCACGGCGGATGGGCCAACAACGACGGACGCTGGCAGGGATTCATCAGCGGAAAACGTTTCGACGTGACCATCGACCTCGGACGTGCCACGCAGGTGAGCCAGGTGAGCACGGACTTCATGCAAGCCTGCGGGCCCGAGATTTTCTACCCTTCTGCCTACATCGTGAGTCTCAGCACCGACGGCGAGCACTTCACCGAAGTGTGCCGCCAAACGTACCGGTCGGAAAAGACGATACAGCCCGACGTCCGCACCTGTGCGTGGAAAGGACGCTCCACCACGGCACGCTACGTCCGTGTGCAAGCGCTCCCCTCAAGCTTCGGCGGATGGATCTTTACGGACGAAGTGGTGGTGAAATAATTGCGCACGACAGGTTCTGCGCAGATTTGTATTTTGGGTGGGGCGACGCCCGCGAATGTGCGAATGTGCAAATGTGCGAATGTGCAAATATGCAAATGAGCTGCGCCGCATATGCGCCCTCTATGGAGGCGACGTTTGAAACGTCGCGTTCTACACGGTTTTTCAAACGACGCATTGAGTGCGCAAGCGAATGGGGGCGAAGTCTCCAGACATCGCGCTCTACACGGCTCATCGTGTAGAGCGCGATGTTTCAAACGTAGCCTCCATAGAGGGCAAAGCACGCCGTAAAAATTCCAAGGCACGCCGTAAAAATTCCAAAGCACCCCGTTTCTATTTCACCCCCGCCCAAAACGTTGGGCTCGCAGAAAGTTTTTTGCAAACGTTTGCATATTTCGCAGCCCTCTATTCTGCAAGGAACGATTCGCCACGCTTACGCGCGTACGCGCGCGTTACACCGAAGTTTGTGCAACTTGCCGTCACCTGTCAGCCATGCCGCCGCAAGTATCCATTACACATATGATTATCTGTTATTTACAAGCATCACCAAGGCTGACAGCAACTTTCACGAAACGGCTAATTATTCGTCACAACCGATAAAAATCGGTCAACCATTCGGCTGAAAGCAAAGTTTTAATAAAGCAAAACTTGTGTATACGT
>CAVCAV010000146.1:0-7578 GCA_963600165.1 Christensenella sp. UBA1685
TATACCCAGGCCGCGTCACTTCGTGCCGTGACCTGGGCTTACGAGTGGTGGCCTTACAGGCCGCTCGCCGCGCAAAATCCGCTGTTGCGAAACTGCGCAACCTATGTCCCATATTATTTGCTGCGGGCCCAACGTGTTGGGCTCGTAGCAAATTTTACTTTTCGTTCCACACCTTCCAAGCCCCGATGGCCTGAAGGTGGAGCATCTCGAGGCCGTTCTTCACACGCGCACCGCGCTCGGCGCCTCGTTGCATGAAGAGGGTGACTTCGGGATTGTATACGAGGTCGAACAACACGTGCTCCGGCGTGAGCAATTCGTAGGGGATGGCGGGACAGGCGTCCACTTTGGGATACATGCCCAGCGGGGTGCAGTTGACCACCACCAGGGCTTCGGCCATCACCTCTGCGGTGAGGTCAGCATACGTCAGACACCCGTCCTTGGGCGTGCGGCTCACGCCGACGGTTGCGAGTCCGAGGCTGCGCAGCACGTGGTGCACGGCCTTCGATGCACCGCCCGTGCCCAGCACGAGGGCTTTCTTGTAGAGGGGCGAAGCGATGAGGGGCTTGATGCTCTCGCCAAAGCCGTAGGCGTCGGAGTTGGCACCGAAAAGGCTGACGCGGCCCTCGGCATCGCGCTCCACTTTCACCACATTCACCGCCCCGATGGCCCGGGCTTCGGGGGTGAGGCCGGCGAGGTGGGGAATAATCTGCTGCTTATAGGGTATGGTGACGTTGAAACCGCGAAGCGTGGGTATGGCCCGCAGCGCCTCCACGGCCTCGGAGGCCGAAGGGTAGTCGAAGTTGCGGTACTCGGCATCGATGCCTTCGCGCCCGAATTTTTCGTTGAAGAATGCCGCTGAATAACTGTGGCCCAGCGGATGGCCCAAAAGTCCGTAGATGTCCATAGTAGAAGGGGAAATGTCATTCATCCGAGAAGTCTTTGAGCACCTGGCGGTAGGTGGAGAAGAGCTTCGTGCGCGAAACGAAACCGGCATACGTGCCGTCCGGCCGTACCACCACGAGCGTGCCGGAGTCGCAGCTCTGGAACTTGTCCATCACGGCCTGCATGCTGTCGTCCGTGCGGAGTTTCACCTTGGGCTGCTCCATGAGCTGGCTGGCCTTGTACATGCGGTAAAGCTCGCTGCGGAAGATGATTTTGCGGATGTTGTTGAGATTGATCACGCCGAGCAGCGAACCGTTGATGTCCACCACGGCAAAGTGGAGCCGCTTGCTCGACGACACGGCCTGCACTATCTGTCCGAGATACATCCCGGGCGACAGCACGGCGCGCTCCTTGTCTATGATGGAGTCGAGACTCATGAGTGTGAGCACGTTGCGGTCGGTATGGTGGGTGAGGAGTTCGCCCTGGCGGGCAAGGCGGATGGCGTAGATGTTGTGGGGTTCGAAAGCGTGGATGGTGAGGTACGAACAGGCCGAAACGATCATCAGCGGAATGAACAGGTCGTAACCGCCGGTGAGTTCGGCAATGAGAAACACGCCGGTCAGCGGGGCATGGAACACGCCGCTCATCAGGCCGGCCATGCCGAGGAGGGCATAGTTGGTCTCGGGCACGGTGACGCCGATGCCGTACTGGTTCCAAAGCCGCGAGAACACGAAGCCCGTGAGGCAGCCGAGAAACAGGCTGGGGGCGAACGTACCGCCGCAACCGCCGCCGCCGTTGGTGGCCGTTGTGGCAAACACTTTCAGAAAGATGATGAGAAGGAGATAGACGAGGAGGTATTCGGAGTGGCCGTAGAAGAGCGAGTTGTTCAACACGCTGTCGGCTCCTGCGCCCGACGAACTGTTGAGCAGTATGGAGATGGTGGAATAGCCTTCGCCGTAGAGCGGCGGGAAGAAGTAGATGAGCACGGCAAGCACTGCGCCGCCCAGGGCGAGCTTGGAGTAGATGTTGTGCAGGCGGCCGAAGGTCTTTTCAAACGCACTCATCATGCGCGTGAAGTAGAGCGAGATGAGTCCGCAGCAAATGCCGAGGAGCACGGAGGTGGGCACGCGCTGCACCACAAACGGGTCGGACACCGTGAAGTTGAAGAGCGACTCGCTGCCGGCAAAGGCATAGGTGAAACACGTGGCGGTAAGGCAACTGATGAGCAGAGGGAGGAGCGACGACATGGTGAGGTCCATCATCAGCACCTCAAGGGTGAACATCACGCCGGCTATGGGGGCTTTGAAGATGCCTGCCACGGCGGCCGACGCACCGCAGCCGATGAGGAGCATCAGCGTCTTGCGGTCGAGGCGGAAGAGCTGGCCGAGGGTGCTGCCGATGGCCGAACCGGTCAATACGATAGGCGATTCGGCACCGACCGATCCGCCGAAACCGATGGTCAGACCCGAAGCTATCACACTCGACCAGCAGTTGTGGCCGCGTATGTTGCCCCGGCGGCGCGAAAGGGCATAGAGTATCTTCGTCACACCGTGGCCGATGTCGTCGCGCACCACATATTTTATAAAAAGGGCCGTGAAGTAGATGCCCACCACAGGATAGACGAGAAACAGCCAGTTGGCATGGGTCACGTCGAACTGCGAGGTGAGCACGTGCTCTATCTCGTGGATGAGAAACTTCAGCACCCAGGCGGCTATGGCAGCTCCCAGTCCGACAAAGAAACTCAGTATGATGATAAACTGCTTGGGGCTCAGATGCTTGTGCATCCAAGCCGAAAGCACCCTGACGGTATGGCTTCGGTAGTCGCCTTGTTTTGTTACAAATTCATCCATTGAAAGAAAGCTATATTAATCTATAAGGACGTACGATGAAGACGAACGATGGAGACGAACGATGGGGGCGAAGTCTCCTGACTTCGCGCTCTACACGGTGCTTCGCAAATGTGCAAATATGCAAATGTGCAAATGTGCAAATAAGCTGCGCTGCACATGCGCCCTCCATGGAGGCGACGTTTGAAACGTCGCGCTCTACACGGCTTGCACCCTCCATGGAGGCGACGTTTGAAACGTCGCGCTCTACACGGCTTGCACCCTCTATGGGGGCGACGTTTAAAACGTCGCGCTCTACACGGCTTGCACCCTCTATGGAGGCGACGTTTGAAACGTCGCGCTCTACACGGCTTGCACCCTCTATGGGGGCGACGTTTGAAACGTCGCGCTCTACACGGCACAAAGAATATACACCGTGCCTTGCATTTTTTACACCGTGCCTTGGAATTTTTACACCGTGCCTTGGAATTTTTACAAGAAAACGAGGTTATATGTGGCGCAAGCGCATGGGGGCGAAGTCTCCTGACTTCGCGCTCTACACGACAAATCAAATTTTTAATCGTGTAGAACGCGACGTTTCAAACGTCGCCTCCATAGAGGACGGAGCCGCTCAAGCGAGGTCAGGAGACCTCGCCCCATCGTTCGCCCACACAAGCGGGTCAAGGCGCAGCACATTTGCACATTTGCACATTGCGCAGCGAAGCGCGCCCTATTCCCTAATCACCTTCACTTCCCCACCCGCTCCGAGCTTGATGATGCTCGAGGCAGGAGGATTGCTCCGCTCGTCGCGGCGTGAAGTGCACACGTAGTCCACCGCAGCGAGTATCTCCTCGCTGATGTCGGCAAAGCAGCGGGGCGAAGGCTCGCCGCTCACGTTGGCCGATGTCGACACGATGGGACGCTTGAAACGCATACAGAGGTTGCGGCTGAACTCCTCGCGCGTCACACGGATGCCGGCACTGCCGTCCTCCGCCAACAGGTTGGGAGCAAGGTTGCGTGCCCCGTCGTAGATGATGGTGAGGGGTTTCTCGGAAAGTTCTATAAGGTCCCAAGCCACGTCGGGCACCTCACGCACACACGACTCCACTTTCACCTCAGAGTCGACAAGCGTGATGAGCGCCTTGGCGTCGCTGCGATGTTTGATTTCGAACACACGGCGCACGGCCGCCTCGTTCGTGGCGTCGCAGCCGATGCCCCATATTGTATCGGTAGGGTAAACTATCACGCCGCCGCGCTCCATCACTTCTATGGCGCGACGGATGTCGTCGCGGTATTCGCCGAGACGGCCCTTCGTTTCGGGCTTGCGCCCAGAGTCCTTTGACATGAAGATTACGTTTTGTTTTGGCAAATTTATAAAAAAGACGACAACTGCAAAAACTTCCGCATCAGTCTATGCCGCACGTTTGCCCTTGGATATGCCTATGCTCACCAGTGCGGCCACGGCCAAAAGCATGGGATAGAAGAGATAAGGGATGATGGCCACGGGACTCACGCCACACAGGCCGCTCGCCATGAGCAGTTGTGCGCCGTAGGGAATGAAGCCCTGAACCACACACGAGAAAATGTCGAGCAAACTGGCGCTGCGGCGGCGGTCCACCCCATAGCGCTGCGAAATGTCCTTCACTATGCTGCCCACGGAAAGGATGGCCACGGTGTTGTTGGCCGTACAAAGGTTGGTGAACGACACGAGGGCGGAAATGCACAGTTCAGCGCCCTTGCGCGAATGGACTCTTCTGGTGATGGCGCGCACCATATAGGTCACGCCGCCGGCCTTTCGCACCACGGCGAGCAGGCCGCCTGCCATCATGGAGATGAGGATGAGTTCGCCCATCCCTATGATGCCGTCCGACAGGCTGGTCACCCATTCGGGCAACGCGAAGGCGCCGTCGGCTATGCCCACCACGCCGGTGAGCACAATGCCCAGACTGAGCGAGAGCAGCACGTTCATGCCGCAGACCGCCGTGACGAGAACGGCCACGTAGGGCAACACGCGCCACACATGAAGCGTTTCGTGGGCCACAACGCCCGAGGCGGGATGGGCTGCGCCGACGACGGCATAGATGACGAAACACAACACTGCGGCTGGTAGCACGATGAGGAAATTGGTGCGGAACTTGTCGCGCATGGCACAGTCCTGTGTCCGCGTGGCGGCCACGGTGGTGTCGGAAATGAACGAGAGATTGTCGCCGAAGAAGGCTCCGCCCACCACCGAAGCCACCATCAAGGGCAACGGGCTTGACGTGCGGGCGCTCATCTCGGCAGCCACGGGCACAAGGGCCACAATAGTACCCACTGATGTACCCACGCAGAGCGACACGACGCACGAGGCGACGAACAGTCCGGCAAGGAGCATGCTGGCCGGGAGCACGGCCATCGTAAGGTCCACCGTAGCGCTCACAGCGCCCATGGCCTGTGCCGACTTGGCAAACGCACCGGCAAGCACGAATATCCACACCATGAGCAGGAGGTCTTTCGCACCCGCTCCGTGGGAATAGCACGCTATACGTTCTTCTATGCCGTAGCCGCGGAGCGTCACGAGCGACGCCACGCTCACCAGGAGGAACACCACGCACATGGGCACCTTCGAAAAGTCGCCCATCAGCGAACCCATCCCGCACATCAGCACGGCAAGCAGCAACAGTGGCAGCAATGCCACCCATCCGCGACGGCGGGGGCGCTGCAAACGTTTCTTCAGTTTCTCGCTACTCATTATTATATATATAGGAATATTAAAACGGAAAAGCCACGCACTTATGCGTAGCAGATTTTGCGCGGTGGATTATGCGCGGCGGATTTTGCGCGGTGAGCGCCCTCTACGCTCTATGGGGGCGAGCTCTCCCGAGCTCGCATGAGCGGCTTCGCCTCACGCCTTGGCGCAAGCGAGTTCTGGCTTCTTCTCCTCCACAGCGGGCTGCACCAGCACGTATCCGCCCGACTCGCGCAAGCGCTTGAGTTCGCGATAGAGCTGCACACACGTCACGGCATCGGTGGCGGCATACACCTTCTGCGATTCGGTCAGCACGTCGGCTTCCCAGTTCGACAGTCGTGCAGCCTTCGATATGCGCTGGTGGAACACATTGGCATAAAGTTTCTGAAGGCTCATGTCCTCAATGCCCATCTCGGCAGCGTAGGTCTGCAGTTCAATATATCCGTGCGCCTCAAAGGAGGGTTCGCGGCGACGGAGCATCATGAAATCGTCCTTCAGCGACAGGCCCACCTTCAGCACCGAAGCATCGGAAAGCAGTTCCGACAGGCAACGGGGAAAGCCCATTTGGTTCAGGCGGAAAAGGAAACATATGTCGTCGCCCGAAATCTGAAGCAGCGCCACCTTGTGGCTTTCGCCCTTGTGGAAAGTAGGGCGTGTCTCGGTATCGATGCCCAATATGGACGACTGGCGCAAAGCCATCACGGCACGTTCGGCCTCGCTCTCGCTCTGAACCACCACAATGCGGCCGTCAAAAGCAAAGCGCGGAAGCGACGGAATAAAGTTCTTGTTGGTCTTGATGAAAATCTCTCGCATGGATTTACAGGATAGTCCGTTTCTCTTTAAAAAGCACACCGCCCGGCGCGCCACGGACAAATAACAGTTTAGTATTTGGGTTATATAACGGTTCTTACAATAGGCAAGTAATGGTAAAAGCCTATAGACAAAAGCGGCACTGCGGAATATGCGCGGCGAGCGGCCTGAATTGAAAATCGGCGGCCGAAGGGAAAGCCAAAGGCCACCACTCGTAAGCCCAGGTCACGGAACGAAGTGACGCGGCCTGGGTAATACGTTCCACTACCTACGCGGGCTGAAAGCCCACCACATCAAACGAATAGGCTATAAAATATCCGCCGGCCCTTCAGCCCGACATTCGCGCCTTACGACTCCGTCCTCGGCTTCTTACACTTTTGGAAGAACCATTTCTTTTCACAAGTGACGTCGGCTGCCAACACGCAAACTGCGCCGCAGCCTTACATACAAACATCCGGAAATCAGACGTCGAGCTGCATGCTCACGTCGTGGAGGGCACGCAGGGCGTTGAGCAACTTCTGCCCCCACTGGAGGCGAAACTCCGTCATCGTCTCCGACAGCGAAGCCTCCATCGACTCCACATCGCCCGAACGGAACGACTCCACAAGTTCGCGAAGCTGCTGGTACACATCGGCCAGATTCTCGCTCACCGTGCAGAGCACAGGATGTTCGGAATACTTGAAATCCTCCACAAACACGTCGAGGAAATCGTCCTTATCGGCCAGCACCGCAGCCACATTGCCGCGAATGTAGTCGTAGTCGGCCTCCGTCAGCCGGGGTTCAGTCCAACCCGGTGCGTCGGGCACCTCGCCAAGAAGCGTGGCCTTCAGGTAAACCATAGGGAGCAAACCGCGCATCACGCGCACAAAATCGGCAAGCTCCGCGCTCTGGCATTGCTCAAGATATTTGCAGTACTCCGTGCCCACCCTTACAAAGTCGAGCACAGGCTGCGTATATACATATTTATCGTCTGATTCCATAAGTACTGCAAAATTAAGAAAAATAGATGTGAACGCACCCACTCGGGCCCATATACACAAAATTCCGCAGAAAATCCGTAAAAAACTTTTCGCAATCGGGCGCAAATTGAATTATTGTATTACTTTTGCACACCGAAAGGGAGACGGATTCCCTCCTCCGACAACGAAAAAGCGTTTCACGGAATCCCACACCACGTGCCATTTCTACAAGGCCCCATTTCACAGAAAGGCCAGCCGAACTGCAAACTACGGCCTTCACCATCCCTTTTTTCTTTTTATCATCCCCACAAGAAATTTTAAAGCAGCATTCGCCCAAGTCCCTTTTACGGAACTTACACGGCAACCCTTAAAG
>CAVCAV010000147.1:0-7508 GCA_963600165.1 Christensenella sp. UBA1685
TCACGGCGCACCGCTTTATGTGGACGATACGCCTTCGCTCTCAGTATTTGAACTTCGAACGAAAGCACGTAGACTGGTACGCGAGCATGGCGTGAAAATCCTGATGATTGACTACTTGCAGCTGATGAATGCTTCGGGTATGAACTTCGGTAGCCGACAGGAAGAGGTGTCAACCATTTCGCGATCGCTGAAAGGATTGGCGAAGGAATTGAACATTCCCATTCTCGCCCTCTCGCAATTGAACCGTGGTGTAGAGAACCGCGAGGGAGACGACAAACGTCCGCAACTCTCCGACCTCCGTGAATCGGGAGCCATCGAGCAGGACGCCGATATGGTGCTCTTTATCCATCGCCCGGAGTACTACAAGATTTACACAGACGGCAACGGCCGTGACCTTCGCGGTATGGCAGAAATCATCATTGCCAAACACCGTAACGGTGCAGTGGGCGATGTGCGTCTGCGTTTCCGTGGCGAGTTCGCCCGTTTCCAAAATCCGGAAGATGCCGACAACAAGGTGGAGCAACCCAAAGAAAAGCCCCAAAACGTAGAACCTACAGTCTACGACAACACCATGCTCGAGTCGCGCATGAATGCCGACAGCCTCCCCCCCGTCGAACTTCAAGACCTTGCTCCCCTCGACACACCGCCCGAGTTCTGATAGCGAACTATTGAGCGAACAATGAGGGCGAACGAGAAAGCGAACGATGGAGCTAACGATGGGGGCGAGCTCTCCCGAACTCGCGCTCTACACGGCTGCGCCATCTATGGAGAGGCGACGTTTGAAACGTCGCGCTCTACACGAACCAACACATGCCGTGTAGAGCGCGAAGTCAGGAGACTTCGCCCCCATCGTTTGTGCGCCCTCAATCAATACCAACATACCACCAACCAAAAAGAGGTGAAATCCAACTCTCTGGATTTCACCTCTTTTCGTTATCAAAGTACTTTACTCGTCATCTAACTTTAAAACTCTGCACAGAGCCGTCGCCAAGTGTCATGCGCATAATCAGCGTAGCACCATTAGCGTGTGCTACCGGCACATTGACCGACTGCACCTTATTGGCATTCATGGAGAATACCAGTCGTCCGGCAGCGTCGTATACGTCAATGTGGTTGATGCCTGGAGCCGCTTTCGCGGTAAGGTGTCCGTCAACAAACGTAAGACTTGCTTTGTCTGCAGAGCCGGAATTGTTACCGTAAACCGATTCAATCTCTGTTACCACGGGAGCATGGTTCTCATCGGCATTTTCCACGATTTCGTAGATAGCCGGTGTGGTGCTTCCCGTCCATTTGATGCGGAGCGCTACAGCATCGCTCATCTCGCTGAGGTCAACATTCTGAATAGATGAAGAGAACTTGCCTGCGGTTGTCCATGTGCTTCCGTCGCGGCTTACTTCAATGCTTGCCGTCTTTGTCGTTTCGGGGTCGTTGTAGAGCGTCACGCTCTTCAGCAACGAAACTTCCTGGAAGCGGTAGGTCATTTGCTGTCCCTTTATACTCTCGGTAGACGTGGACGCATTGCCGTCGTCGGCTTCAGAGATTGCCGTGCCGTACTGGTTGCTGCAATGGGCTTCTGTATATGCCGACGTTCCGTTCACTTCAATTTCGTAGAGACGCAACCATTTGCTCGTGTTGGGTGTGCTGAGGTACAAGCGGACATAAAGCGCTTCCTGGTCATCGCCGTCGAAATCGCAGATGCTCACTTCATTGGAAATGGGGACCACTTGGTCGAGGTCCATTGTGAAGTCGCTCTTGTTGGTACCCTTTACGTTGAGATTGGTCCACTTCTCGCCGTCGGTGGAAATCTGTACTTTACCAACCTTCATGTAGTCGTCGTTGGTGGTTCCCATACCGATGCGCACGTTCTTTATGGGCTGTTGTTTGTTGAGTTTCAGCGTGTAGGCATCGCCGCTTTGCTGGTTGCGCTTCAGACAGACGAACGTGGTGTAGTCCTTGTCCGTCATCTTGTCCTTCGTCATGTTGTTGTAGATGTCGCCGCTGGGAATGGTCGTCTCGCGGATGGTGGTTTTGTCGGGCAAGGATATCTTGATGGACGATACCACAAGCTTGAGCGTGACGGGCGTTTCCTTGTCGTTGACCACACCTACGTAACGTACGTAACCGGTGGGGGTGGTGATGTGTTCGGTGATGCGCGTCCATGTCTTACCGTCGGCACTCATCACCACGCTATGGTTGGCAAGCAGTGTGTCGGCCACTGTGATGGATTTCACCAACTGCGGTTCCACGAGTTTCGTGCCGATGTATTCGCCCTTGTTGAGGACGAAAGGTTTGGTCTGCGTGATGGTGATGTTTGACGTGTTGGTGACAGTACCCTTGAGACCTTCCACGTTGCTGAAACTTGTGGGCGCCTTCTGTATGGTCTTTTCTGGGAAGAAACCGTCCATGCTGTTGCTCTTGAGGTAGTCTATGAACCCGAGCAAGTAGCGCTGGCAAGGCTGGGAGGGACGAACGCTTGTGCTGATGCTGTTGCCCATGCCCTCAAGGGCGTAAGCCTTGAATTCTTCTGCCGTGGAAAGGGCTGCAACGCGCTGAACTTCACTGATGTATTTCTCCCAAACTTCCGTGTTGCCGCTTTCGTGGTTGGCGGCTGTGCCCAAGAGTTCTTCGGTCAGTCCGGCCATGGCTTTGAGTTTGAGGAGCCAGGGGGCAAGGTCGGTGTAAAGCAAACGTTCGCCGTCGACCTGCGAGTCTTTCAGCGCAATGAGTACGTCGCATTTTGCGCTGATTTCCTTCATAAGGCTTACGAGTTCGCTGCTGCTGCCGTCTTTCTTGAACTGGTTGATGAGCGTATTGAGCGCATCGGGGTCGTTGTAGCGGAGATAAAGGGCGAGATAGCGGTAGGCCTCCTGTGCAGCGGTGTTGCCGGGGAGTACAGCTTTATAGGAAGCTTCCCAAGATGTCTTGTTGTTGAACTTGGCATTGTTCCAGGCATAGTCTGCTACGCTGAAGAGTGCCGTCTTCGACACTTCGCCTTCCTGCATGGGGTTGCTCACAATGCCGAGGCCGTTGTTGAGCTGCGAGGGCAAAGTGGCGCTGGAGTTGACAGAGGGAAGGTCGTAGAAGTTGGAATACATGTCCATTGTGTAAATCTGTCCGTCGGCATTGTCGTTGCACGGATAGTTCCACCACCATTGTACGTTGCGTCCCAGATCGTTCTTCACCGTCAGCAGGTCGTTGCTGTTGGGTACACTCCACACGGCAGCACCGGTAGTGTAGATGGTCACGTAGGACGGGGTGCTGCTCAGTGCGCCGAAGAAGCGCTTGCGCACGTCTGCAGAGGCAAAGTTGGCACAATAGACCTGAGGTACGAAGTGAAGGGGGCGAACGGTGTCGCTGACTTCGGTGTAGTTCTTGTTGTATTTGTTCTCAAGAGCCTGCTGCAGCTGGGTGAGATGGTCGGCGTTGGTCTTGAGGTCGGCATCGGAGGAGGGTACGCCCACATCGTCTACGAAAACGGCAAACTGACGTACACCGAGTTTGTACATATTGTTGTACTTCGTCATGATGTCGTTCACCACCGTACTGCTGTTGATGAAGTCCGTTCCCGGGTGAATGGCCCAGATGAAGTTGACCTTCGTTTGGTGAGACGTGGCGGTGATGTCCTTGATCATGTCCTGCGAGAGCCAACCGTTCTTTTTCTGCTCGGCAGTAATGGAAGTGGGGTAGGGGTTCTTCCAATAGTTGGAGTGGTACGGGTCGCTCTTCGCACCGTAAAGGTAGGTGTTCATCTTGTAGCGCATCATGAAGCGCATAAGGTCCTTCTTCACGTCTACGGAATAAGGATAGCCATAATAACCCTCTACGAGTCCGCGGCTTTTCTGGTCTGCGTAATCGTAGAATTTTACAGTGTGCAGACCGCTCACTCCGTTGTCGAGAATCTGTTCAAGGGTGGCAAGGCCATAGAATGTGGCATCGGTATTTTCGCCGATGACGACAACCGAAGCATGGCCGCTTTCGTTGAACAAGGCGAGTGCGTGACGGTCATATTTGTTTTCCTTGGAGAAAACGGTTCGTAGAAGGCTTGCTTGGTCTGCCATTGTGTTGGCTTTGCCATTGGAACCGTTGATACCGAGGTATACATTCGATTCTGTGGCGGACGCCTCCTCGCTTACGATGACGGTAAGTCCGTGGTCTTCAAGCACGCTCTTTGCGCGGTCTATGGTGTAGGAATCTATGCCGCTTTCGGCCACGATGGTAACGGCGCTGGTGAAGCTCACTTTTTCCGTACCGGCAACTTGCTCTTGGGGAATAGGATAGACTGTGTAGTCGGTCTGCGCTGCCAACGGTGCGGCTGAGAACAACGCAAGAAGGGCAACGCTCAGTTTCTTCTTTTTCATAGAATAGAATGTTAAAGTGTTTGTTTTATCATGCTGAGAACCTAATCTGCGGCATGGCAGATTGGGTCGGTGTGTTTTTTTTAGAAAATGTGGACAAGCATGGGCTTCCGATACAGTGTATCTTCGGCCAACGTGCTTGTCTACATTAAAAAGTGTGTGGCTCGGTTCAGATTTGAGCGATGTTTGGTGTGTGAACTGAACATCGCCCGAAACAAAACCTTTATTTGCTAAGCTGCGCGATGGTTTCCTTGAGCGTCTGGATCTTGCTTTCGGCGTCGGCCTGTTTTTTGCGCTCAAGTTCAACTACGGCTGCGGGAGCATTGCTAACAAAACGCTCGTTGGAGAGCTTTTTCTTTACGCCCATGAGGAAACCCTCAAGGTGCTTGAGCTCTGCTTCGGCTTTCTTCAGTTCAGCTTCTACGTCGATGAGGTCGCCAAGGGGTACTGCATATTCGGTAGTGCCTACCATGAAGGAGGTTGCACCGTCGCTCTTCGTTTCTACGGCTTTTACGGCACTCACACCGGCCATCTTTACTACAACGCTGTCGAAAGCTGCGGAAGGATTGCTGCCGATGATTTCGAGGTCGAGAACCTCGCGCGGAGAGATGTTCTTCTGGTTGCGGATGGCACGTACGCCAACGACGATGCTCTTTACGTTTTCGAAGCTTGCAAGCAAATCCTTGTCGCCATCGTGGGGAGCATCGATGTGCTGTTCGCTTACCATGATGCTTTCGCCTTCCTTGCGGTCAGCAATGTGCTGCCAAAGTTCTTCGGTGATGAAGGGCATGAAGGGATGAAGCAGATGGAGCAGGTTGTCGAATGCTGCCAACACGGCTTTGTAGGTTGCGGCGTCGATGGGCGAACCGTAGGCGGGCTTTACCATTTCAAGATACCAACTGGAGAATTCTTCCCAGAAGAGTTTGTACACTTCCATCAAAGCCTCGCTCAAACGGTACTTCTTGAAGAGGTCGGCCACGGAGGCAGCGCTTTCGCGAAGTTTGGCTTCAAACCATGCTACGGCGAGTTTGGAGGTTTCGGGCTGCTCGGCGTCTTCGCTTACCTGCCATCCCTGTACAAGGCGGAATGCGTTCCATATCTTGTTGCAGAAGTTGCGGCCTTGTTCGCAGAGTGCTTCGTCGAAGAGGATGTCGTTGCCGGCAGGAGCGGCGAGCATCATGCCCATGCGCACGCCATCGGCGCCAAACTTGTCAATCAATGCCAAGGGGTCGGGCGAGTTGCCGAGTGACTTCGACATCTTGCGACCCAACTTGTCGCGCACGATACCGGTGAAGTATACGTTGCGGAAGGGCATCTTGCCGGTGTATTCGTAACCGGCCATAATCATGCGGGCTACCCAGAAGAAGATGATGTCGGGACCCGTTACGAGGTCGGCGGTGGGATAGTAGTATTTGAACTCTTCATTTTCGGGGTCAAGCACTCCGTTGAAGAGCGAGATGGGCCAAAGCCAGGAAGAGAACCACGTGTCGAGCGCGTCTTCGTCCTGACGGAGGTCTGAAGCCTGAAGTTCGACATTGCCGCTTTTCTCTCTGGCAAGTGCAACGGCTTCTTCAACGGTTTCTGCTACCACGAAGCCTCCGGTCGGCAGATAGTAGGCGGGAATGCGGTGTCCCCACCACAGCTGGCGGGAGATGCACCAGTCCTTTATGTTTTCCAACCAGTGGCGGTAGGTGTTCTTGTACTTGGCGGGGTAGAACTTGATGTCGTCGTTCATCACGGGCGGAAGGGCAAGGTCTGCAAAGTGCTGCATCTTGAGGAACCACTGCATGGAAAGCTTCGGTTCAATGGGCACACCGGTGCGCTCTGAACAACCTATCTTGTTGTCGTAGTCCTCAATCTTTTCCATGAGGCCTGCTTCCTGGAGGTCAATGGCAATCTGCTTGCGAACGGCAAAACGCTCTTGGCCTACATACATGCCGGCAGCCTCCGAAATGGTAGCGTCGTCGTTGAAGATGTCTATCGCTTCAAGTCCGTACTTTTCACCCAACATGTAGTCGTTCACGTCATGGGCAGGAGTTACCTTGAGGCAGCCCGTACCGAACTCGATGTCTACATATTCGTCTTCGATGACGGGAATCACGCGACCTACGAGGGGAACGATGACTTTCTTGCCCTTGAGCCAATGGTTCTTCGGGTCGTTGGGATTGATGCACATGGCCACATCGCCCATGATGGTTTCGGGGCGCGTGGTGGCAACCACGGCATAGCGGCCCTTGGCATCCTGATGGATGATTTCGCCTTCTTCGCCGGTGGCGCCTTTGCCGTCGTCTTCGCTGACGTAGTATTTCATGTAATAGAGCTTCGTGTGCTCTTCCTTGTATACTACCTCTTCATCGCTAAGTGCGGTTTTGGCTTTCGGGTCCCAATTGACCATACGCACGCCGCGGTAGATAAGGCCTTTGCGGTAAAGGTCTACAAAAACATGGATAACGCTCTTTGAACGCTCTTCGTCCATAGTGAAGGCTGTACGGCTCCAGTCGCACGAAGCGCCTACGCGACGCAATTGCTTGAGGATGATGCCTCCGTGCTCTTCCGTCCATGCCCATGCATGCTTAAGGAATTCTTCACGGGTGAGGTCGGCTTTCTTGATGCCTTGTTCTGCCAGTCGGTTAACGACCTTGGCTTCTGTGGCAATGGAGGCATGGTCCGTACCGGGTACCCAGCAGGCGTTTTTGCCTTCCATGCGTGCACGGCGTACAAGAATGTCCTGAATGGTTTCGTTCAGCATATGTCCCATATGGAGCACACCTGTCACATTGGGGGGAGGGATTACAACGGTGTAGGGTTCGCGGCCATCGGGCTTGGAAGAGAAAAGGTTATTGTCGTTCCAATATTGGTACCACTTACCTTCTACTTCTTCTGGATTGTAAGTCTTTGCTAATTCCATGTTATGTAGTGGAGTTTGGTTTCTAAAGGTGATGCTATAAAATAGTTAGGGACAACTCTCTTGATTGTTCCCAATTTATAGAACAAGCCTTAACGGATGGTTAATAAACATCGCCTCTGCGGCGCATTATGTCTTGCAAAGTTACACCACGCTTAGCGTTTCGCAAAATATATGCGCTTAAAGTTTGGGATGGAAGATTCAACTTACAAATGCAACTACGCCGAGACGGCATTGTAAAAGCAGCG
>CAVCAV010000148.1:0-7438 GCA_963600165.1 Christensenella sp. UBA1685
TATGGAGGCGACGTTTGAAACGTCGCGCTCTACACGAAATATATCGTGCTATGAGTGCGCAAGCGCATGGGGGCGAGGTCTCCTGACTTCGCTTCGCCGCATGAGTGACTTACCTGCCGTGTAGAACGCGACGTTCCAAACGTCGCCTCCATGGATGGTGCAAGCCGTGTAGAACGCGAAGTCGGGAGACTTCGCCCCCATCGTTCGCCCCCATAGAAGGCGCCTGCACACCTCATCTGTGCGACAATGAATTCAACCTTTGATGAATCTTCCCCTTGAAAAAACCTGTGCGGCTTTCCTTTTTTATTCCTACCTTTGCTTTTGAACTTATCAACTACCTGCAAATCTAACCCTACAAATCGCATGAAACGTTTTTTGCTTGCTTCAGGAGCCGTGCTGGCCGGAACGCTCGGCGCAGCCGCTCAAACCTCGCAGCACCCCAACATCATCCTCTTTCTTGTGGACGACATGGGGTGGCAGGAGACTTCCGTCCCCTTCTATAAAGACACCACAGCACTCAACCACCGCTACCGCACGCCCAACATGGAACGCATGGCAAAGATGGGCGTGAAGTTTACCCAGGCATATGCCAGCGCCATTTCCTCTCCCTCCCGTTGCAGCTTGATGACCGGCATGAATCCGGCGCGCCACCGTGTGACCAACTGGACGCACCAGTACGACGGCTCGAACGACGCCTCCAGCAGTGTGCTCACCATGCCCGACTGGAACTACAACGGACTTCAGCCCGACACCGTCAGCACCGCACACGACCGCAAGAACGCAGCCCTTGCTACCACCCTTCCGCAACTCCTCAAGCAACAAGGCTACTACACCATCCACTGCGGAAAAGCCCACTGGGGAGCCATCGGCACAGCCGGCGAGAATCCGCTCTCTTTCGGCTTCGACGTGAACATTGCCGGCGGCGCCAACGGTTCTCCCGCCAGCTATCTGGCAGAGGACAACTACGGTTCGGGACTTTCCCACGTGCCCGGCCTCGAGGAGTACTATGCCAAAGGCACTTTCCTCACCGATGCCCTCACGCAAGAAGCCCTCAAAGCCATGGCTGTGCCCATCGCAGCCAATCGGCCGTTCTATCTTTACATGTCGCACTATGCCATCCACACGCCCTACAATCCCGACTCGCGTTTCGTTCAGAACTATCGACAGGCAGACGGACAGGGCGTTTACGACGAGCAGCTCCAAGCCAATCTCAACGACCAGGAAATAAACCATGCCGCACTGATTGAAGGTATGGACGAAAGCCTTGGTAAGATAATGGACTTCCTGCAAGCCCAGCCCGAAGTGGCGAAAAACACCATCGTGCTCTTCATGTCCGACAACGGCGGACAGGGCGTCGGCGTGCGCCAGGGCCGTGCCAACTACGACCAAAGCTATCCCCACCGCGGCGGAAAGGGCTCTGCCTACCAAGGAGGCGTTCACGAACCCATGATGGTCTACTGGCCCGGTGTGACGGAAGGCGGAACGGAAAATGCCAACCGTGTGGGCATTGAGGACTTCTTCCCCACCATATTGGAAATGGCCGGCGCAACGGACTACCGGTGTTCGCAGACCGTTGATGGCAAGAGTTTTGTAGACATCATTCGCAATCCGCTGCTCAGCCGTGAGAAAGTGCTCGTTTGGCACTATCCCAACATCTGGGGCGAGAGTCAGGACAAGGCTGAAGGCTACAGCGCCTATTCCGCCTTGATGAAAGGCGACTACCATCTGCTCTATTTTTGGGAGAACCAGGAACTCCGTCTCTACAACGTGAAAGAAGACGTGGGTGAGCGCAACAACCTTGCCAAGTCCATGCCCGAACTTACCAAGAGTCTGGCACAGGAACTCACCGATTCGCTCATCAGCTACGGCGCTCAGCGTCCCAAACTCAAGTCGACGGGCAAACTCGTGCCTTGGCCGGTGGACGGCGTGCAGATTGTGACGGTGGGCGACCCCGTCGACCCAACCACCGCTTTCCGCTACAGCACTGCTGACACGCGCTACTACTATACCGTGAGCGACAAGCGCGGTCCGTTTTACTGGACACAGGGAACCCACAACGGCTACAATGCGCTGCAGAGCACCACGGAAGCCTACACCGACACCGCACAGCAGAAGCAGCTCTTCTACATGATGCCCGGAACCGACGACATGCATTTTTGCCTCTACACCTACCAGGGCGCTCCCGTCGACTATGTCAACGGCAAGACCGGCTCTTCGTGGAACAACGGCAATCCCTCCCCCTTGGTGGAAATGCCCTATCTGCAGTACGGCACGGAGTCGGCCGGCGAGTTTCAACTCATCAAGAGTGCGACCGAAGGCTATTATGGCTTTTCGAGCAACGGCACGCTCATGAACGACCGCGGCACGCGCAACGGTTCGGCGGTCAACATGACGTGGGTCATCGCCACCTATTCGGGCAACAATGTCAGCGACCCTGCCAGCATCTACAAGTTCACCCACGTGGCCCATCCCGTCACGGGCATTTCCTCCGTCGAAGAGGAAGTGCGTGCCGTAAGCCGTCAGGAACTTTCGAAACTCCACGGCTTGAAACTCTACAACACTGCGGGCAAACGCGTGAAGAACCTCAGCGAAGCTCCCTCCGGCGTTTATGTCGTGAAGCAGGCCGAGGAAGCCTATAAGGTGTGCCTTCGCTGAGCGGAACACAAAAAGCAGAAGGGCTTAGTGCATGGCGAAGAATGTTGTCTTCGCTCGGTGCATTAAGCCCTTCTGCCTATTGATGTAAACTTAGAAAGTCTTGCCCAACGTCAATTCGTTTTGCAGAAAATCGTAGACGTAGCGCGGACTTTGATAGTAAAGTGCAGTTTTGTCTTCCATCACCCTCTGGTAAGTTTCAGAGTTAATGACTACGCTGAGCGCATCGCTCATAGTCTGCGCCTTGTTGTTTTCTATGAGCAATATGGCGAGCTGCGTCACCATATCGTCCTTCATCATTTCTTTTTCGTCAATCATTATCTTACTCGTTTTAGTAAAGCCAAAGCCCTTTCGGTGCCGAAGAAATACTGTATGGTCATGCCTTTCATGTATTTTAATTTGTTGACGAGCGTAGGCAAATCTATCAGTTGACTTTCATATTTCCACAACTGCAAGCCCACACGGTCATCGGCTATGGGGCCTATGACGATATCGTAATCATGAACAGGCTTACCCGTACTGTTGTTTCTATTGGCCAAGATGAATTCAGCCCATTGCTCATTGTAGTCGTTGAAACTGAGTAGACGTAGGGCTTGCATCTCTGTCTCGTCTATTTCAAATTCCATGACCAAAGGCGAACCCTGCTGCTGTTGCTCCATTTTGATATGTGCCATTTTGAGGGCTTGTTCATAGTCGGGAGACAGATAAAATCCTTTGCCGAAATCTTTGTTGGGCTTTGATTTTTGCAAGTCTATCTTGTCGAACGCTTGATTGGTTCCGTGGTAAAGTTTCATCGTAGCCCTCCTCCCATTTTGCCGCAATACTCAGTCATGTCGTCTACAACGGAAGCAAACGATTGTGTATGCAGGTAATCGTAGTGTCGCTCAACGAAGTTGATGCCTTTATAGCGTTGCAAATAGTTGAAAGCCTGCTTGAGCGTCAGCCCGTGCCGCTTCCCGAATTCGACGAGAAAAATCACCGTCCATTCTATTTTGTCCTTTATGTTGTATTCCATATAATAGAGCTAACCTTTCACGTTGTTCATATTGCGAAAGTAGTAAATTCCGGAACAGAAAATGAACTTTTTCTTCACTTTCTGTTCCGGTTGTGGCTGTTTTGCCTTGGTATTGTTCAAAAAGACCGCGCAAATCCGTTAAGCACGGCAAGTCGTTTTTTTGAACATCGTTTAGTTACAAAAACCAAAAAAGTTGCAACTTTGCAGTGCAAAACGGCAGCGGACGTGCGCCGCGTGTGCGTTTTGCAGGGGTGCTACCGCAATTGCGGATGCTGAGAACATACCCTTATGAGCTGATCCGGGCAATGCCGGCGTAGCAAAGAGCGTATTCTTGACAAGTTCCACACACACCATCGTGTCCAATCCCTCCGTGCACCTTTCTACATAGTGCACTTCTTCGGTGTGGAAGCCCCCATACATTTTCTGCAACAACCATTTTTACTGGAATGACGAAAAATACAGTACTCATGCTTGCCGTACTTACCGCAAGCACTTTGAACGTGCACGCCGTGAAGGTGTGTGACGTGGACGGGACTTCTCCCCGCCAAGCTGCAGCCGACACGCTGCGCAGTGTAGCCTTGCAAGAGGCCCAGGTAGTTTCCACCCGTGCCGGAAAGCACACGCCGATGGCCTACCAGAATGTGTCGAAGCAGGACATCCAGAATGTCAACTTCGGCAAGGACGTTCCCTTCCTTCTTATGTTCACCCCCTCCGTCACCGTCACTTCCGACGCCGGTGCCGGCATTGGCTACACCGGAATACGCGTGCGCGGCACCGACGCCACGCGCATCAACATCACCGCCAACGGTGTGCCCATCAACGACGCCGAGAGCCACAGCGTCTATTGGTCCAACATGGGCGACTTCGCCTCCAACGTGGAAAACATGCAGATTCAGCGCGGTGTGGGTACGTCGACCAACGGTGCAGGCGCTTTCGGCGCATCCATCAATATGCAGACCGAGAAACTCGGTGTGAAACCCTATGCCGGCGTTGACCTCTCTGCCGGAAGTTGGGCCACCCACAAGGAAACCTTCCGCTTCGGCACAGGCCTGATAAAGAACCACTGGGCCTTCTCCGGCCGTCTCTCCAACATCGGCTCCGACGGCTACATCGACCGCGCTTCCGCCAACATGAACTCCTACTTTCTCCAGGGAGGCTACTTCGGCGAGAGCACCGTGGTGAAGTTCGTCACCTTCAACGGCCAGGAAAAGACGTACCACGCCTGGGGCTATCCTTCCGTTCAGGAAATGGACGAGAACAACGGACGCACCTACAACTCGTGCGGTTACATGTACACCGACGAGAACGGCAAGGCCCATTTCTACAAAAACCAGATTGACCTCTACCGCCAGCAGCACTACCAACTGCTGCTCACCCAACGCATCAATCCGTTCCTCAACTTCAACGCCACGCTCCACTACACCAAGGGCTTCGGCTACTACGAGGAATACAAGCGCAAACGCAAGCTCGGCGAGTACAACCTTGCCGCCACGCCTGCCGACTTCGACACGAAGACAGACCTCATTCGCCGCAAATATTCGCAGGCCGACTTCTACGGAGCCATCGCCTCGTTCGACTACGACAACAAGAAGAACCTCCGCGCCACCATCGGAGGCGGTTTCAACCGCTACGAAAGCGACCACTACGGCCGTGTGCTTTGGGACAAGGCCGGTACGCTCAAGACGGCCGACTTCGAGTACTACCGCAACACGGGCGACAAGAACGACGGCAACATCTACGGTAAAGTGAGCTACGACATTGTTAGCGGTCTCAGCGCTTACGTCGACCTCCAGTACCGCCACATCAGCTACACCATGGACGGTCCCGGCGACACGTTCAGCAGCAAGAAGCAGGACGTCTACAACATGACGCAGAAGTTCGATTTCTTCAACCCCAAGGCCGGACTTTTCTATCAGATCAATCCTCACCACGCTGTCTACGCTTCCTATGCCATGGGCCACAAGGAGCCCACGCGCAACGACTACGAAGACAACGTGAACACCTCCCTCAAGGCTGAACGTCTCAACGATTGGGAACTCGGCTACAAGTACGAAAGCGAGCACTTCTCTGCCGGCGTCAATTTCTACTACATGTTTTACCGCGACCAGTTCGTGCTTACGGGTGAGAAGAACCAGCTCGGCGAACTCATTTCGCGCAATGCCGGCAAGAGCTACCGCCGCGGCGTGGAACTTCAGGCTGCGTGGAGCCCCGTCAAATGGTTCCGTTGGGATGCCAACGCAACGTGGAGCCACAACCGTGCTCAGGACTGGACCGTGACGCTCGACAACGGCGAGGCCGTGAACCTTGGCAACACGCCGCTGTCCTTCTCGCCCGACTTCATTTTCAACAACATCTTCACGTTCAGCTACGAAGGTTTCCGTGCCATGCTCACGAGCCAGTATGTCGGCAAACAGCGCTTGACCAACACGGGCTTCGACTCTTACGTGAGTGAGGAAACCGACGGCAACCACGAAGTGGACATGACGCTCAAGCGCCACTTCATCACCAACCTCGACGTGGCCTATACCTTCAAGTTCCGCGGTGTGAAGAGCCTTACGCTCGGTTGCACGGTCTACAACCTGTTCAATGCCAAGTACTACAACAACGGTTGGTCTTCGCCCTCTTACAAGCGCGGTGCCGACGGCCGCGTTGTGGCCTACACCAGCAGCGACCGTTACGAAACGGGTTACGCCGCCAGCGCCACAACCAACGTGCTTGCCCACTTGAGCATTAATTTCTAAGATTCTGATTCTGAAACCATGAGCGGGCTGAAGGCACACCATACGTTTGATGTGGTGGGCTTTCAGCCCGCGGTGGTAGGGTAGGCGTTTAACCCAGGCCGCGTCACTTCGTTCCGTGACCTGGGCTTACGAGAGATGGCCCTTCGGGCCGCTCGCCGCGCAAAAGCCGCATTTATTTTCAACTCACAACACACAACTATTATGCAATATCTCGACGCATTCACCACCGTTCTCGGTTTGCTCTACATTGTGCTGGAATACCGTGCCAGCATATGGCTGTGGGTCGTTGGCATTGTGATGCCAGCGCTCGACATTGTGCTCTACTGGAACCACGGACTCTACGGCGATGCCGGCATGGCGGTGTACTATACGCTGGCTGCCGTGTATGGTTTTGCCGTATGGAAGTTTGGCAAGCGCCGCAAGGTGGTGAAAACCGAAAATGGCGAAAACTTGCCCGTTGCGCACATGCCGCTGCGGCTCTATTTGCCCACGTGCCTCTTCTTTGCGGCGGCCTGGGCGCTGACGTGGTATGTGCTCCACACGTTCACCAAATCCACCGTGCC
This sequence comes from Christensenella sp. UBA1685, assembly GCA_963600165.1. GTDB lineage: Bacteria > Bacteroidota > Bacteroidia > Bacteroidales > Bacteroidaceae > Alloprevotella. Next base: position 6,972 of record CAVCAV010000148.1, read on the forward strand.
CGTACTCGACGCGTTCACCAATGCACTGAGTTTCGTGGGTCTTTGGGCATTGGCACGGAAGTATGTGGAGCAATGGATGTTCTGGATTGTGGTGGACGTGGTTTCGTGTTATCTCTATGTCACGAAAGGCGTGCCCTTCAAGGCCGGACTTTACGGGCTGTATGTGGTGATTGCCGTGGCCGGATATTTCAAGTGGAAAAAGATGGCGGCGAACGATGCGGCGAACGATGGGGGCGAAGTCTCCTGACTTCGCTTCGCCGCAAAAGCATTCTTACGATATACAAAGTTTGGGATTTTGATTCTGCATTGTACGTACAATGCAAAGTCAAAATCCCAAACTTCAGTTGGTTACTCTCTCTCTTTTCAAAGCTCCGACACATACCGCTTGATCAGTCCAGCGTGCGACATGGGCTTCTTCCCGTCGTCTATGTCCTCGTTGGTGTCGTAGTCGAGGAAAACTACGGTGC
>CAVCAV010000149.1:0-7358 GCA_963600165.1 Christensenella sp. UBA1685
ACATCCTAACCCAGGGTGTCGCTTCGCTTGCCCTGGGCTATGTTGTCATTGGGCTTTCAGCCCGCCATCGTCCAAATTCGGAAATTGCGTGAATGATTCCGCTCTTCAACCCTCCCGAAACCTTACGGCAAACGTCTGAAGCGGACGAGGCTTGCGCAGCCCCGTCCGCTTTGCCCGATAAAATCTCTCCTATCCATGACAACCAGCGAAAAAGTACAGGCTCTGCGCCAATGGATGCAATCCGTCTCCGAAACACACGACGCACAGCAGGGCGAACTGCCCCTTACCGCCTACTTCATACCCACCGCCGACCCCCACAACAACGAATACATCCCCGACCACTGGAAATGCCGCGAATGGCTCACCGGATTCACCGGTTCGGCAGGCACCGCCGTGGTCACCCAGCGCGAGGCGCTGCTCTGGACCGACTCGCGCTACTGGCTCCAGGCCGAAGAGCAGCTTGAAGGAACACCCTTCCGCCTCATGCGCGAAGGACAGGAGGGCGTGCCCTCCCCCGCAGAGTGGCTCAAGCAAAACGACGAAGCCCTGCAGGGACTCGTTGGGTGCCCCGCCGACATGCTGAGCGATGCGCTGGCCAACGAACTCACCGAAGAAGGCGCCGAACTCTATGTGGAAACCGACGCCTTCGACCGCATCTGGGCCGACCGTCCCCAACTGCCGCACGGACGCGTGAGCATCTTTCCCGAAGAGTATGCCGGCGAAACGGCTGCCGAAAAGCTCTGCCGCACCCGCCAGGCCGTGAAGGCACACATCAAGGCCGGCCACTTCTCCATCTTCGCCTTTGAAGACACCGGGCTCTACCAGGCCAAAGAACGCTTCGCCAAGGGCGGCTATCTCGTCAACGACCTCAGCGAAACGGCATGGCTGCTCAATCTGCGCGGATCCGACGTGGAGTGCAACCCCGTGTTCCTCTCCTATCTCTGGATCAGTCTGACGGAAGAAAAAGCCATCCTCTTCGCCCACGAAGAAGGCTTCGGCAACGACGTCAAGGAACAGCTCCGAAAGGCCCGCGTAGAACTTCGGCCTTACGCCGAAGCCGCCCCGTTCGTCTTCTCCCACGACACGCTTATGGACCATTCCGCACCCGTCATCTTCGACAGCAGCGTGATGACGAGCCTCGGCATGAGCTCTGCCGTCAGGGACTTCATTCCCCCCGTCGTGCCTGAACTGCGCATGGCGAAGAACGCAAGCGAACTCTGCGGCATGCGCCAGGCCATGCTGCGAGACGGCGTGGCCCTCGTGAAGTTCCACCGCTGGCTCGACGAAAGCATGGAAAAGGGCGAACGTCTCACCGAAATCTCCGTGGACGAAAAGCTCACCGCCTGCCGTGCCGAACAGCCCGGCTTCAAGGAGCGCAGTTTTGCCACCATTGCCGGCTATGGTCCCCACGGCGCCGTGGTCCACTACGAAGCCACGCCCGAAACCGACGCCCCGCTCCAGCCCCGCAGTCTCCTTCTCCTCGACAGCGGCGCACAGTACGACTGCGGCACAACCGACATCACCCGCACTGTAGCGCTCGGACCTGTCAGCGAAGAAGAGCGGCGCGTATACACCCTTGTGCTCAAAGGCCACCTTGCGCTGGCACGCCAGCAGTTTCCCGACGGCGCCACAGGCTTGCAGCTCGACCTTGCCGCCCGCCAGTACATGTGGAACGAAGGTTACGACTTCGGCCACGGCACAGGCCACGGCGTAGGCACCCAACTCTGCGTGCACGAAGGTCCGCAGCAGATACGCAAGGACGTGCGTCCCTGCACCGCCGTGCGCTTCCGTCCCGGCATGACCATCACCGACGAGCCCGGACTTTACGTGGAAGGCCGCTTCGGTGTGCGCATCGAAAACGTGCTCGTCTGCACGGAAAGCCTGACGAACGCCTTCGGCCGCTTCGACCGCTTCGAAACGCTCACCCTCTGTCCCTACGACCTGCGTCCCGTGGAGCGCACCATGCTCACCGCCGTGGAAGTGGAGCAGATAAACGCCTACCACGCCACCGTGCGCGAGCGCATCCTTCCCCTTCTTACCGACGAAGCCGACCGACAGTGGCTCTGCAAAGCTACTGAGCGCATCTAACCGCTTGCAGCCGTTTCGTCTACACATTCTATCATTATCCATTCCCAAACATCACATGGAAACCACAAGACAACAGAAAATTTCACGCCTCATCCAAAAGGAACTGAGCGACATATTCCAAAAACAAACGCAGGCCACCCACGGCGTGCTCGTCTCTGTCAGCGCAGTGCGCATCAGCCCCGACCTCAGCATAGCCCGCGGCTACCTCAGCATTTTCCCTTCCGAACGTGCCGACGAAATTCTTGCCAACATCAACGGCAACACGCGCCAAATCCGCTACGAACTCGGCACACGCGTGCGCCATCAGCTGCGCATCATTCCCGAACTGAAGTTTTTCATTGACGACTCGCTCGACTATCTCGACCACATCGACCAGCTCCTCGGCCACAATGCCGGCGAAGCCAACGCAGCGTCAAGCCCCGAGGGCGAAGAATAACTCACCATGGGCAAACTGGCGAACTGGTGGCGCGGAATGCGCCTTCCGCTTTTCATGGCCGTGCGCTACCTCTTCTCACGCCGCCGCGTGGGGGCAGCCAACATCATCTCGGCCATCTCCGTGCTGGGCGTAGCCTTCGGCACGGCAGCTTTGCTGTGTACGCTCTCGGTGTTCAACGGATTTCACGACCTCATAGGCGGACTCTTCACCAACTTCGACCCGCAGCTCATGGTGCAGCCCGCCAAGGGAAAATTCGCCGCAGCCGACGACCCCGTGCTCACCCGCATAGCCCGCTTCCCCGAAGTGGCCTCGTCGTCGGCCTGTTTTGAGGACAATGCGCTGATACTCTTCCGCGGACGCCCCGTGGTCATCGTGCTCAAAGGTGTGGACAACAACTACGACCGCGTGACCAACATCCGCTCCATTCTCTACGGCAACGGCACCTATCGCCTCGAGCAGGCCGGCATTTCCTACGGCATTCCCGGCATAGGCCTGGCCAGCAGCATGGGCGGCATCGACTACGGCACGCTGCAAATATGCGCGCCGCGGAAAGGCGCGCAGGTCAATCTGGTCAATCCCGCAGAAAGTTTCAACGCCGACGACCTCACCTCCGCCGGCATCTGTTTCGACGTGAGCCAGCGCAAGTACAACGAAAACTATCTGCTCTGCCCCATCGCCTTCGCCCAAAACCTCTTTGAGCAGCCCGGACTCATCACCTCGCTCGAACTCAAGCTCAAGGACGGAGCCGACGTCGACCGCGTGCAGCGCGCCATGCAGCAGACGGCCGGAACGAGTTTCACCGTGAAGAACCGCATAGAGCAGCAGCCCGACGTGTTCAACGTGATGAAGATAGAAAAGCTCATGGCCTATCTCTTCCTCACGTTCATTCTTCTCGTGGCCTGTTTCAACATCATCGGCTCCGTGTCCATGCTCATCATAGACAAGCGCGCCGACATGCGCACCCTTTACAACCTCGGCGCCACGCCGCGGCTCACCTTCCGCATCTTTCTCTACGAAAGCCGCGCCATTGCCGTGCTCGGTGCCGTGGCAGGCACACTCCTCGGCCTCCTTCTTTGCTGGCTGCAGCAGACCTTCGGCATCATCCGCCTCGGAGGCTCCGCCGGCGACTTCATCATCGACGCTTACCCCGTGAGCGTACACGCTGCCGACGTGGCACTCGTGTTCTTCACCGTCATCGTCGTAGGTTTCGCCTCCGTCTGGCTCCCCGTCCGCTACCTCATGAAGCGGCTCGGATGACAGCCGTTCCTCAATTTGTATCATTTACATACCCCATACACAATGCGTAAACTCCTTCTTACCCTTTTACTCGCAGCACCCGCCGCACTGCTTTCCGCCCAAACGGCAGAAGGCGGCATCTCCGCCGACATGCTGCAGCAAATCCGCAAGGCAAACCCCGTCACCGCAAGCGACCGCGCACTCCGCAATGCCCTTGCCGGCACCAGCATCAACCAGCTCGCCACTACGGCCGACAATCCCGATGCCACCGACACCTATTTCTCCAACGAAGTGCCCTCGAAAGGCATCACCGACCAGAAAAGCTCGGGCCGCTGCTGGCTCTTCACCGGACTCAACGTGATGCGTGCCGGAATGATAAAGAAATACAACCTCGGCGAGTTCCAGTTCTCGCAGAGCTACTGCTTCTTCTACGACCAGCTCGAGAAGAGCAACCTCTTCCTTCAGGCCGTCATCGACAACGCCAAGAAACCCATGGACGACAAACTCGTGGACTGGCTCTTCCAAAACCCGCTCTCCGACGGCGGCACGTTTTGCGGCGTGATTGACGCCGTGAGCAAATACGGCCTCGTTCCTTCCGACGTGATGCCCGAAAGTTTCAATGCCAACAACACCTCGCGCATGGCTTCCATCCTTTCGCTCAAGCTCCGCGAATACGGTCTCACGCTCCGCAAGGCCGTGGCCAACGGCGAGAAGAAGGCACAGCTGCAGAAGCGCAAGACGGAGATGCTCGGCACCATCTACCACATCCTCACCATCAGCCTTGGCGAACCTCCCACAGAGTTCACCTGGACCATGAAGGACGCTTCCGGCAAGCCCCTCAGCACGAAGACCTACACGCCGAAGTCGTTCTACGACGAATACGTCGGCAAGGACCTCAAGACGTCCTACGTCATGCTCATGAACGACCCCTCGCGTCCTTACCACAAGACCTACACCATCAACATGGACCGTCACTCCTACGACGGCATGCAGTGGACCTACATCAACCTTCCCATGGACGAGCTCAAGCCCCTGGCCATCGCTTCCATCAAGGACTCCACGATGATGTACTTCAGCTGCGACGTGGGCAAGTACTACGACTCCAAGACGGGTGTGCTCTCGCTCCGCAACTACGACTACGCTTCCCTTTTCAACACCACCTTCCCCATGACCAAGGCCGAGCGCATCGCTTCGCACGCTTCCGCTTCGAGCCATGCCATGACGCTCATGGCCGTTGACCTCGACGAGAACGGCAAGTCGAAGAAATGGATGGTGGAAAACTCCTGGGGCGCAGCTTCGGGCTACAAGGGCCACCTCATAATGACGGACGAATGGTTCGACGAATACATGTTCCGCGTAGTGGTCGACAAGAAATACGTTCCCGCTTCCGTGCTCGACCTTCTCAAGCAGACGCCCGTGGAACTTCCCGCATGGGACCCCCTCTTCGCTCCTGAACAATAAGCGCAAGCGATATTGGATAAACAAAAAAGGCTCTCCTTGCCGCGTGGCGAGGAGAGCCTTTTGTGGTTTTAGGGTGGTAATATATAGAACCACCCTTTATGGTTATTTGCAGCGTTTTTATACCAATGGCGTCCCGTTCAGCTTCAGGCACCACTTCCAGTAAGGCATCACTTTTATTTCACCCAGGTCGTCTGTTATGGTTTGTTCCTCATCGTAGGTGATGACAAGGCGTTGTTTGCAGGGAAGCAACGCCGGCAGTTTTTCCAACGCCGAAATTTCGCGCTCGTAAGTGGAATCGTTTTTGGAAATGCTGTACGACACTTGAATGGCTGTTTCTTCTTCGGGAACGTAAAAGTCTATTTCAACGTTTGAATTATAGAAGAAGACGGTTTCGTTGTCGTTGTCGTGGCCATACTTTCTGAACAAGGTGACGGCCACCAAGTTCTCCAACAGCGACGTTTCCCCGTCGAGGAGAAAAAGGTTCAGCAAGCCGTTGTCAATGAAATAATATTTTGAAACGGTTTCCTTTTCCGTAAACGGAGAAGCAATGTTGTGCAGGCGCAGCAGCAACCACGAGTCTTCGCAGTGTTGCATATAGTTGCTTACCGTAGGGACACTTATTTTCCCTCCCACGCTTGAAAGAATTTTTGCTATGCGGTTGTATGAAATGGGTTGCTTGATGCTCTCTGCAATTTTCTTTACCATCAAACGCAGCAAATTGGGATTGTTGATGTTGTTTCGGCTGCAAATGTCGCCGAGATAGATTTTTTGGAACGTGCTGCTGAGGTAATTGCGTTTTACGGGAAGGCCGATGCTTTCAGGCAGCCCTCCCCAATGGAAGAATTCTGAATAAGCGCGTTTCATGGCGGCGCGTGCTTCTGTGTCCAAAAGCGTTTTTTCGTCGTAAGGCTGTCCGCTGAAGTCGAAGTATTCCTTGAGGTTGAACGGATAGACTTCTATGGTGAGATATCTGCCGCCCAACGTGGTCATTATTTCATGGGAGAGCATTTTGGCATTGCTTCCGGTGATGTACACTTGGTATTTGGTGTCGGCCAGCCGGCGGGCAAACTTTTCCCATCCGCTGATGTTCTGTATCTCGTCGAGAAAGAGGACGGGCCGCTTTTCCGACATTTCTGCGTGGCATTCAAGAATGAGGTTGAAGTCGGAAGTGGTAAAACCTTCCAAACGGTCGTCCTCAAAGTTTAGGTAGAGCATTTCTTGCCAACTGTGTCCTTCAGAAAGAAGTTGCTGCATCTTCTGGTAGAGAAGGAACGACTTTCCGGCCCTTCGTACTCCCACAAACACATAACACGGAAATCCGTCCATGCATATGTCTCTGTGGTGTACCTGATAGCGCTCCACTTCCCGCTGGTTGTCTGTGATGATTTGCTTCAGTAATGTCTTGTCCATACGACAGTTTGTAAAGTGACACTTTATAAAACACCGCAAATTTATAAAATGCCACTTTACAAATCGTGGAATTTGCGGTTTTTTTGCTCGAGGAAGGGCTTACATGTTTGCCACATAGAGGGCGCAGCTGCGAAAAAGCGTCTGTGACGCCGCTCATGCGAAGTCAGGAGACTTCGCCCCCATCGTTCGCTTCATCGTTCGCCCCCATACAAAAATCCCCGCCCGTAAGATGTTGCGGGCGGGGATATTGTGTGTTGAAGATACGGTCGTTACTTGATGACCTTCTTGCCGTTGATGATGAACACGCCCTTGGTGGCATTGTTCACGCGGATGCCGCTGAGGGTGTAGACGGCATTGTCGGTAGCGGGACGGAGTGTAGCGGTGTTTATGCCGGTCACATTGCCCTCATTGCCTACCACCACGTTGATGATCTGGCCTAAAGACTCCATGTTGATGTCAATGTTCACGTACAGATGGCTGTCGGTGAGCTTGCCGGTGAGCTTCACGGGAATTTCTTCAAGCATGGGGCCTACCCATAAAGCGTCGGAAGGATCGTCGCCTGCCTCAATGGTGATGGTCTGTTCGGTGGAGATGCTTTCGTAACCGTCCTCCTGTTTTACACTCACACCGTTGAGTACGATGGTGCCGACGTACATGTTTTCGTCTTCCGTATCGCCGGGGAGGTAGAAGTTCTTGAGGGAGAAGTTGACGGTGCCGTCGCTCATGT
>CAVCAV010000150.1:0-7356 GCA_963600165.1 Christensenella sp. UBA1685
CCCTCTATGCGACGTTTCAAACGTCGCCCCCACACGCGGCGCACACCGCTTCGCCTCAAAGCGCAGCCCATGTGCCCCATTCATGGGGGCGACGATTGAATCGTCGCGCTCTACACGGCGAAAGCTACGATTAATGCTCTCCAACTTTCTCGTTTCCTCAAAAATTCGTAAAATTGCAACCCAAAACCTCCATTAACCGACAAAACGTAAACAAACCCCACGCCAATGCTTACACTCGACCTCATATACCGCGCCTCCACCGTGCTCAGCGGCGTTATCCACCGCACACCGCTCATCGACACACGCAAAATCAACCCCCTCGCCAACCTCACCCTCAAGCCCGAGAACCTACAGGTCACAGGCTCCTTCAAGGTGCGCGGCGCAGGATTCAAAATATCGCAGCTCACCGACGAAGAGAAAGCCCACGGCGTGATAGCCTGTTCCGCAGGCAACCACGCACAGGGCGTGGCCCTCGCCGCCAAGCGCTACGGCATTCCCGCCCTCATCTGCATGCCCGCCGGAGCACCCATCAGCAAGGTAGAAGCCACACGCGAACTCGGAGCCGAAGTGTGCCTCGTGCCCGGAGTCTACGACGACGCCTACCGCCGCGCCCTCCAGCTCAACGAAGAGAAACACATGACCTTCATCCACCCCTTCGACGACGAGCAGGTCATTGCCGGACAGGGCACCATAGGCATGGAAATCCTTGCCGAACGCCCCGACACCGACGTAGTCTTCGTGCCCATCGGCGGCGGCGGCCTCGCCAGCGGTGTGGCCTACGCCATAAAAACGCTCAAGCCCGAAGTGCGCGTCATCGGCGTGCAGGCCGAAGGCGCACCCTCCATGGTCAACTCCGTCGACCACAACCAGATAGAAGCCCTCACCTCCGTGCTCACCATTGCCGACGGCATTGCCGTGAAAGAGCCCGGCGAACACACCTTCCAGCTCGTGCAGCAATACGTCGACGAAATAGTCACCGTGAGCGAAGACGAAATCTGCGCCGCCATCCTCGCCCTCGTAGAGCACCACAAGCTCATCGCCGAAGGCGCGGGCGCCGTCAGCGTGGCCGCCGCCATGTTCAACAAGGTCGACATCAAGGGCAAAAACGTGTGCTGCATCGTCTCCGGCGGTAACATCGACGTCACCATCCTCTCCCGCGTCATCAACCGAGGCTTGATGAAAGGCGGCCGCACCACCGAAATGCTCATCGAGATGGCCGACCGCCCCGGCTCCCTCCTCGCCCTCTGCGAAGTGATCTGCCGCCTCGGCGCCAACATCATCTCCATCCACCACGAGCGCAACGGCGAAAGTCCCGACGTCAACTCCTGCAACCTCCGCATCGTGCTCGAAACACGCGACGCCACCCACATCGCCGACATCCACAAGGCCATCCGCGCCGCCGGCTTCGCCATACTCTGAGCCTCCCAAAGCGCAGCCCCTCCCCGCCCATGGGGGCGACGATTGAATCGTCGCGCTCTACACGGCGCTTCGCGAATGTGCAAATGTGCAAATATGCAAATGTGCAAATTGGCTGCGCCGCACGTGCGCCCTCCATGGGGGCGACGATTGAATCGTCGCGCTCTACACGGCCGTCCCGCCCTCAACGCGACGTTTCAAACGTCGCCCCCACACGCGGCGCACACCGCTTCGCCCCCATGCGTGCCACATGGCATACCTCATTTGCACATTTGCACATTTGCACATTTGCACATTCTCCCATTCCCCCATTAACCAACCCTCCCTCCCATGCCCACCTTCCGCACCGACTTCCCCTGGAACGACGAGGAGCCCGACATCCTCTACACCCACGGGCATCTTCCCCACAGAAGCCAGCGCGGAAAAATGTATGCCGTCACCTTCCGCCTCGCCGACTCCATACCCCAGCAAACCCTCAACGTCTATCTCGAAAACGTCAGCAACCTCCCCGCCGACCCCGTCATAGCCGAAGAGCGCCTCCGCGAACTCCGCGCACATCTCCACAACGTTCTCGACAACGGCCACGGCAGCTGCCTCCTCCGCCAGCCCGACATCCGCCGCCACGTCTACGACGCCATACTCCACCACGACGGCCGCACCTGCGACATCCATGCCTGCGTCGTCATGCCCAACCACGCACACCTCCTCCTCGAACTCTACCCCGGCTACCACATCACACAGGTCGTGGGGTCGATGAAACGTTACAGTGCCGTGCGCATCAACAAAGAGCTCGGCCGCACCGGTCCCCTTTGGCAGCGCGAAATCTTCGACCGTCTCGTACGTTCCTACAGCCACTACGTCCACGCCGTACGCTACATCTTCAACAATCCCCGCTACTTCCACTCCACAGAGTTCACCCTCTACCTCCGTCCCGACGTAAGGGAACTTGTGCAGTGACAGCATCGTCATGAGCGGCGCCCTCCCCGCCCATGGGGGCGACCCTCCCCGCCCATGGGGGCGACCCTCCACCGCCCATGGGGGCGACCCTCCACCGCCCATGGGGGCGACGATTGAATCGTCGCGCTCTACACGGCCATCTCGCCCTCAACGCGACGTTTCAAACGTCGCCCCCATAGAAGGCGCGCATCGCTTCGCCGCAACTTTCACCTTATATATATATATCGTGTAGAACGCGACGTTTCAAACGTCGCCCCCATGCGCTACGCCCCCAAGCTCCCCACATGGCATACCCCATTTGCACATCTGCACATCTGCACATTTGCACATTTCTCTCCCTTCCCCCTTGCACTTTCAAACCAAAAAGTGTAACTTTGCAGCCCGAAAGGTGTAATGTATACCTATCCCATATCCCTTCCCCACTCAGAAATAACAATATAACAATATAAAATCAAAACAAATGCCTACTATTCAACAATTAGTACGTAAGGGCAGAAGCGTAGCAGCCGACAAGAGCAAGTCGCCTGCTCTCGACTCATGTCCCCAGCGTCGCGGCGTTTGCGTGCGTGTATACACCACCACGCCTAAGAAGCCTAACTCAGCAATGCGTAAGGTAGCCCGTGTACGCCTCACCAACTCCAAGGAAGTCAACAGCTACATCCCCGGAGAAGGCCACAACCTTCAGGAACACAGCATCGTGCTCGTGCGCGGCGGCCGTGTGAAGGACCTCCCCGGTGTGCGTTACCACATCGTTCGCGGTACACTCGATACCGCCGGCGTGGCAAACCGCACCCAGCGCCGCTCTAAGTACGGCGCAAAGCGCCCCAAAGCTGCAAAGAAGTAATCCAAGCAGCCTGAGCCCCGGCAGCCGCGGCAATGCACCGGCAGCCTGAGGCACAACAAAAGAGCGCAACCAACAACAAGCGCAACAGGCAATGTCCATATTGCATCCGCTCTAACGTTTGTTAGAGCATCCGTTAATATTATCTGTGAAGCACTGGGGGTGAAACACCCCGTTTCACCCCCCGCCGCTTCTTCTTTTAGTGTAAACGGATGTGCAACGTGAGCGCAGCGCCAACGCACAGGAGCCGCCCCAGCTCCCGGTCACAGATGCCCCGAGGGCAAATTAGGCCGAAAAGAAAGGCACCCGCGCCAAGCCGCAGAGAGGCAAGGCGCATGGTTTGCAAAAGGGTTGAGTAAGCGCCTCGAGAGGCGGCTGAAGAACACCGATGCAGCCTGTTACATTTACAAACCAAACCCACACACACCAACTCACAATGAGAAAAGCAAAGCCTAAAAAGCGTGTGATCCTCCCCGATCCCGTTTTCGGCGACCAGAAGGTCTCCAAGTTCGTCAACCACCTCATGTACGACGGCAAGAAAAACACTTCCTACGAAATCTTCTACAAAGCCCTCGACATCGTAGGCGAGAAGATGAAGAGCGAAGAAAAGAGCGCCCTCGAAATCTGGAAAGCCGCACTCGACAAAATCACGCCCCAGGTAGAAGTAAAGAGCCGCCGCATCGGCGGTGCCACCTTCCAGGTGCCCACCGAAATCCGTCCCGACCGCAAGGAAAGCGTCTCCATGAAGAATATGATCAACTTCGCTCGCAAGCGCGGAGGCAAGACCATGGCCGACAAGCTCGCTGCCGAAATCATGGACGCCTACAACGAACAGGGCGGCGCCTTCAAGCGTAAGGAAGACATGCACCGCATGGCAGAAGCCAACCGCGCATTCGCTCACTTCAGATTCTAAATACACACGGGGCGGTTCCGCCGAACGAGCACCGCGTGTTCTTACACAACGATATGGCCATTTGCCAGCTCTCTGCACCCCCAAGCGGTGCAGAAAGCCGGCAAAGCCTGTTCGTTTTCGGCACTCCTCCCCTTTTAGACACACCATACAACGATGGCAAAAATCGACTTACATTTGACCCGCAACATCGGTATCATGGCCCACATCGATGCCGGTAAGACAACCACCTCCGAGCGTATCCTCTTCTACACGGGTAAGACGCACAAAATCGGTGAGGTGCACGACGGCGGTGCTACCATGGACTGGATGGCACAGGAGCAGGAACGTGGTATCACCATCACTTCCGCTGCCACCACCTGCTTCTGGAACTGGAACGGTAACCAGTACAAGTTCAACCTCATCGACACTCCGGGACACGTCGACTTCACCGCTGAAGTGGAACGCTCCCTTCGTGTTCTCGACGGCGCCGTAGCCACCTACTGCGCAGTAGGCGGCGTAGAGCCCCAGTCCGAGACCGTTTGGCGCCAGGCCGACAAATACAACGTGCCCCGTATCGGTTACGTCAACAAGATGGACCGCTCCGGTGCCGACTTCTTCGAAGTGGTACGTCAGATGAAGGACATCCTCGGCGCTCACCCCGTAGTACTCTCCATCCCCATCGGAGCTGAAGAGAAGTTCAAGGGTATCGTCGACCTCATCAAGATGAAGGCCATCTTCTGGCACGACGAAACAATGGGTGCCGAATACGAAGTGGACGACATCCCCGCAGAACTCCAGGCCGAAGCACAGGAATGGCACGACAAGCTCGTCGAAGCCGCTGCCGAGTGCGACGAAAGCCTCATGGACAAGTTCTTCGAAGACCCCGCTTCCATCACCGAAGAGGAACTCATCGCTGCCATCCGCAAGGGTACCCTCGCCATGGACATCGTGCCCATGACCCAGGGCTCCTCATTCAAGAACAAGGGTGTGCAGACCCTCCTCGACTACGTCTGCATGTTCCTCCCCTCACCCCTCGACACCCCCAACATCGTCGGCACCAACCCCGAAACCGGCGAAGAGGAAGACCGTCGTCCCTCCGAGGAAGAACACACCTCAGCCCTCGCATTCAAGATTGCTACGGACCCCTACGTAGGCCGCCTCACCTTCTTCCGTGTCTACTCCGGTAAGATCGAAGCTGGTTCTTACGTCTACAACACCCGTTCACGCAAGAAAGAGCGCGTAAGCCGCCTCTTCCAGATGCACTCCAACCACCAGAACCCCGTTGAAGTAATCTCCGCAGGCGACATCGGCGCAGGCGTAGGCTTCAAGGATATCCACACCGGCGACACCCTCTGCGACGAAGACGCACCCATCGTGCTCGAGTCCATGGACTTCCCCGATCCCGTTATCGGTATCGCTGTAGAGCCCAAAACGCAGAAGGACCTCGACAAGCTCTCTCAGGGTCTTGCCAAGCTCGCCGAAGAAGACCCCACCTTCACCGTCCGTACCGACGAGCAGACCGGCCAGACCGTCATCTCTGGTATGGGTGAGCTTCACCTCGACATCATCATCGACCGCCTCAAGCGCGAGTTCAAGGTAGAGTGCAACCAGGGCAAGCCCCAGGTTAACTACAAGGAAGCCATCACCAAGACCGTCAACCTCCGCGAGGTTTACAAGAAGCAGTCCGGTGGTCGCGGTAAGTTCGCCGACATCATCGTCAACGTAGGTCCCGTCGATGAAGACTTCAAGGAAGGCGGCCTCCAGTTCATCAACAAGGTGACCGGCGGTAACATTCCCAAGGAATTCATCCCCTCCGTACAGAAGGGCTTCGAAAACGCCATGAAGAGCGGTGTGCTCGGCGGATTCCCCCTCGACAGCCTCAAGGTAGAACTCCTCGACGGTTCGTTCCACCCCGTCGACTCCGACCAGCTCTCCTTCGAAATCGCCGCACTCCAGGCATACAAGAACGCTTGTGCTCAGGCAGGCCCCGTACTCATGGAGCCCATCATGAAGCTCGAAGTCGTTACCCCCGAAGAAAACATGGGTGACGTCATCGGCGACCTCAACAAGCGTCGCGGTCAGGTAGAAGGCATGGAAAGCAGCCGCAGCGGTGCACGCATCGTGAAGGCCATGGTGCCCCTCGCCGAAATGTTCGGCTACGTCACCGCCCTCCGTACCATCACCTCAGGTCGTGCCACCAGCTCCATGCAGTACGACCACCACGCTCCCGTTTCCTCCAGCATCGCCCGCAGCGTGCTCGAAGAAATCAAGGGCCGCGTAGACCTCGTCAAGTAGTCATTGTACTTGTTACTCGTTTTTACACACACTCTTCTTCGGTCGTTCAAACACACGTTTGAGCGTTCCGCTCCTCACCGAAGCCGCCAAACACAGTTTGGCGGCTTTTTTTGTGCGTATGGGAGCGAATGAACTATGGGGGCGACGATTGAATCGTCGCGCTCTACACGTCTTGCTCGCGCTCAACGCGACGTTTCAAACGTCGCCTCCATAGAGGGTGCACGACGCTTCGCCGCAAACCATCGCGCATGTCTCCCTTCCATAAGACTTCTCCCAACTCTCACATTTTTTCAAAAAAACTTCTCTCCACATTTGCGCATCCAAAAAACTCTCTCTATCTTTGCAGCGCAATCCCAGCCCCGCACATAACGAATGACTCTTATGGCGGCGCGCTCAGGACTGCAAGTCCAAACAACTTACACTCCAAAATTCACAATGAGTCAAAAAATCCGTATCAAGCTCAAGAGCTACGACCACACTCTCGTAGAGAAGTCTGCAGAGAAGATCGTCAAGAACGTGAAGGCCACAGGCGCTGTTGTCAGCGGTCCTATCCCCCTTCCCACGCGCAAGCGCATCATCACCGTCAACCGTTCCACCTTCGTCAACAAGAAGAGCCGCGAACAGTTTGAAATCTCTTCCTACAAGCGTCTCATCGACATCTACTCTTCCACTGCGAAGACTGTAGACGCCCTCATGAAGCTCGAACTCCCCTGTGGTGTCGAGGTAGAGATCAAGGTGTAGTACATTCCATTGATTCAACAAATTGTTCCTTTTAAAGGTGGCATTTTTTAATGCCGGCAGATCCAGGCTTTCGTGAGAAAGCTTGGATCTTTTTTTGTCTATGGGGGCGAACTATGGGGGCGCCCCTCCCCCTCCCTAAGCGGCGCCCCTCCCCGCGCCATGGGGGCGACGATTGAATCGTCGCGCTCTACACGTCTTGCTCGCGCTCAACGCG
>CAVCAV010000151.1:0-7344 GCA_963600165.1 Christensenella sp. UBA1685
AGCGTTTTGTCATCTTTCGGGCTCTTTTCCGCCCAAATTGCTTGTTCGCTCAGTCGCATAGCCCGCTATGCTCCTTCGTTCACAAACAATTTGAATGAATTCAATATCGGCTGCGCTCGGCAAATTAAAACAAGTTTTATTTGCTCTCACTTGCACGATATTTGGACGAAAAATAGCGCCGAAAGCTGACAAAGCTAATTTATAGAACCACCCTTACTTCTCTTTCTTCTTTTCGAGAACTATGGCATCGATGACAGCCACTGCGGTGACGTTGACAATGTCGCGCACGGAGCTTTCGAAGTCGGTGAAGTGGATAGGTTTGTTGAGTCCCATCTGTATGGGGCCGACCACTTCTTCGTCGTCCTGGAGCGACTTGACTATCTTGTACGAAGCGTTGGCTGCGGAGAGGTTGGGGAAGATGAGCGTGTTGACGTCAGCGCCCTTGAGGCGGTTGAACGGATACTTTTCGTCGCGCAGTTCTTTGTCCATGGCAAAATTGAGCTGCATCTCGCCGTCGATGGCGAGGTCGGGAAATTCCGTGTGGAGGCGCTTGATGACATTCTGTACGCGCTCGGCGCTGCCTTCTTTGTCGGTGCCGAAGTTGGAGTAGGAGAGCATGGCGACGGTCGGCGTGCGGTTGAAGAATCGCACGGTGGAAGCCGACAGACGGGCTATGTCGTAGAGTGCGTCCTCGTCGGGATGGCGGTTGATGAGCGTGTCGGCCACGAAGAGCAGGCCGTTCTTGGAGTTGATGAGGTGCATCGTGGCGAAGTGGTTGTAGCCTTCGCGTATTCCCACCACTTCCTTGGCCACCTTGATGGTGTTGGAATATTTGGTGTAGAGACCTGTGATGAATGCGTCGGCTTCGCCGGTTTCCACCATCATCATGCCGAAGTAGTTGCGCTCGTACATTTTGTCCTCTGCCTCCTGCGGCGTGTAGCCTTTGCGCTCCATCTTTTTGGCAAAGAGCTGGGCGTAGCGGTGGCGGCGCTCAATCTGGTTGTCGTTGCGGAGATTGATGATTTCGATGCCGTCGAGATTGAGTTTGAGGTCCTCTGCAATTTTGCGTATCTGCACGTCATTTCCGAGGAGCACGGGGAAGCAGATTCCTTCTTCCTTTGCGCGGACGGCGGCCTCGAGCATTGTGGGGTGTGTGCCTTCGGCAAATACCACGCGCTTGGGGTTCATGCGTGCGGTGTCGTAGAGATTTTGCGTGAACTTCGACTCCTGGCCCATGAGCTCGCGCAGACGCTGGCGGTAAGCCTTCCAGTCGGTGATGGGAGTGCGTGCCACGCCGCTTTCCATGGCTGCTTTTGCCACGGCCATGGATACCTCGGTGATAAGTCGCGGGTCTACGGGTTTCGGGATGAAGTAGTCGGGGCCGAAGGTGAAGTTTCGTACGTGGTAGGCGCGGTTCACGATGTCGGGCACGGGACGGCGTGCGAGGTCGGCAATGGCTTTTGCTGCGGCCATCTTCATTTCTTCGTTGATGGCGCTTGCTGCGGTGTCGAGTGCGCCGCGGAAGATGTAGGGGAAGCCGATGACGTTGTTGATCTGGTTGGGATAGTCGGTGCGGCCTGTGCTCATGAGCACGTCGGGACGCGCTGCCATGGCGTCTTCATAGGAGATTTCGGGCACGGGGTTGGCGAGTGCGAAGATGATGGGGTTGTTGGCCATCGAGCGCACCATGTCCTGCGTGAGGACATTGCCTTTTGAAAGACCTACAAACACGTCGGCGTCTTTCACTGCCTCAGCGAGTGTGTGGACGTCGGTACGTGAGGTGGCGAATTCGCGCTTCTGTGCGTTGAGGTTGTCGCGGTCGGCGGTGATCACGCCTTTGGAGTCGAGCATGACGACGTTTTCCTTGCGGGCACCGAAGGCGCAGTAGAGACGGGTGCAGGAGATGGCGGCGGCGCCGGCTCCGTTGACGACGATGCGTGCGTCTTCGATTTTCTTTCCTGCCACTTCGAGCGCATTGATGAGGCCGGCGGCGGAAATGATGGCGGTGCCGTGCTGGTCGTCGTGCATGACGGGAATGTCGAGCTCGGCCTTGAGGCGCTGTTCTATTTCAAAGCATTCGGGAGCTTTGATGTCCTCGAGATTGATGCCTCCGAAGGTGGGGGCGATGGCTTTGACGGCTGCGATGAACTTCTCGGGGTCTTTTTCGTTGACTTCGATGTCGAAAGCATCTACGCCGGCGTATATTTTGAAGAGGAGGCTCTTGCCTTCCATTACGGGCTTGCCGCTCATGGCTCCTATGTCGCCCAGTCCGAGTACGGCGGTACCGTTGGAGATGACTGCCACGAGGTTGCCTTTGTTGGTGTAGCGGTAGGCGTCGTGGGGGTTCTTTTGGATTTCGAGGCAGGGTTCTGCCACGCCGGGGGAGTAGGCGAGGGAGAGGTCGGTCTGCGTGCGGTAGGGCTTGGTGGGGGTGACTTCGATTTTGCCGGGCTTGCCCATTTCGTGGTAGTGAAGGGCTGCCTCTTTTGTTATTTTGACCATAGGAAGCTTTGTATGTTTTTGTAATTGTATAAGTCAGTCTTTTTCTTGCGGCAAGGCGGAGCGCGGCGGCGGCTTTGCGGCGGCTTTTGCTCCACGTTTGTGCAAATTTACTGATTTGAAGTTAAGACAATGACATGCGCACTTGTTATTTTCGTGCGTATTATTTGTTTTTTCAGACTTCGAAACGCCGTTTTATGGCTTTTTCGGGAACGCTTGGCGGAGGAAGGCGAAACTATTGGCCTTCTTGTGCGTCGTCGAGGAACTTGTCGAGCGCTGAAGCCGCCTTGTCGAGCACGCTGGAGGCACGGTCGACGGTGGATGCGGCATGCTGTACGGCCTTGTTGACCTCGGCGCCGGCCTTTCGGGCGTCGTCGATGGTTTTGCTCGTAGAAGAGTCGGCGAGCGAGCTTACCTGGTCGAGGAGCCGGTCGGCTGCTTCGTCGTCGGAGGCAGCGTCGTAATCGGAATCGTCAGAAGAATCGGAGGAGAAACTTTCGTCTGACTTGCCCTTGCCTTTCGATGACTTTTTGAGCGCTTCTTCTGCCATGTCCATATTGACGGTGTAGACGTGGCCGAGTATGCCGAACGAAACGGTGCGCTCGAAGCCTGCAAGGTGTACGCGGCCCACGGAGCAGACGAAGTAGTTGTCTACGGTGAGTACGTTGTCGAGCGAAAAGTTGACCATCAGTTGCGAAACGAAACTGCCGAAAGCTTTGCCGAAGCTGTTGTTCGATTCGTCGAACTGGCTTTCCACGGCTTCCGTCATGGCGTTCTTCACGGCGTCCTTGTGGGCATTTGTTCCGGGACAGGTGACGATGAGCATGAATATGAGGGCAACGATTACGGACACGACGATAAGTGCCGTGTGGCGCTTGGGTTTTTGAACGTACGGCGGTTGGGGTTGTCCGTAGGGCGGTTGTTGCGGAGCGGATGGAGCCGGTTGTTGGGGCTGTGAAGGGTTTGCGTTGTAGTCCATGGGAATTTGTTTTTGGGGAGGATGTGAAACGAAGGAATGCCGCGCCGTTATTTCCAAATGCCGGTGAGGGGTGCGGTCCATTTTCCGCAGAGGCGGGCGAGGGCGAAGGCTGCGAGGCTTGCGGCAACGGTCAGAATGTACGTGCCGACGTAGCAAGCCACCTGTGCGGCTGTGCCGATATCCGTGCCGAGGCGCGGAAGGAGCGCGATGAGCACGAAAACGGGGATGGTGTGGAAGGCATAAAGAAAGAACGACGAGGAAGCCAAAAATGCGCTGGGCTTTCGCCGGCGGGTGTAGGCGGCTGCTGCGTGGAGAAGGCATACCATGGCGCAGACCACGTAGGCGACGTCGAAGAAGTTGGCTGCCGGCGGACACGTCGTGCTCAGTGTGCAGCGGAGCGCAAGGCTAATTGTTGCACCCGCCACGCAAGGCCAGAGGAAACGGCGTGTGGTTTCGAGCGGGTCCTTTGTGCTGATGGCGAACCATGCGCCTATGCCGAACCAAAAGGCTCCTTTGAAGGTGATGCCTCCGAAGTTGGGCCAAAGCACGAAGCAAAGCACGCCGAGCATGATGAGCGCCACCACGCCGAGGTGTTTCACCATGCTGTGGAGCACGGGACTGACGAGGGCGAGCACGATGAGGTCGCGCACGAACCACAGCGGCACCTGCACCGGGGCGAGCGAGGCGCCTATGGCCTGTCCGAAGATGTTCACTCCCGCTTCGCCCAATTGGCGCACGCCCCAGAAGAGGTCGAAGGTGAGGGGAAACTGAAGCGGCTGGGCGGCTGCCATGTCCTTTGCGGCATAGATGAGAAACGCCACGAGGTTCCACACGATGTAGGGCACGAGAAGCGTTTTCGCGCGGCTTTGGAGTTTCGCCTTGTAGTCGGAGAGCGTGAACGTTTGCTTTCCTCGGAAAAAGAGGAAGCCCGAGATGACGAAAAACATGGGCACTGCCACTGCCGTGATGCGTTGGGAGAAAAACCGGCAGAGCGGTGCGATGGCGTCAAACTGTGCGGCGTCGGCCGCCGTGCGCTGCGCGATGTTGCAGTGGATGAGTACCACGAGCAGGGCCAGGGGGAAGCGCAGCGCTGTGATGTAGGGGAGTTGTTTCATGTGACGCAGAAAGTAGGAAGCGTACAAAAACGTCAACGCCCTGGTTCAACGCCCGAAGAGGGAGGGGTTGAACCAGGGCGGTTGCGTTGCATGGGTGTGCCTTGGTGTTATCCGATGGTGAGGAGCGTGGTGCCTTCCATCACGCTGTCGCCGGGAGCGACGCAGATGCCCGTTACGGAGCCGTCGGCTTCTGCTATGATGTTGTTTTCCATCTTCATGGCTTCGAGCACGAGCACGGTTTCGCCTTTCTTCACGGCCTGTCCGGCGCTTACGAGCACCTTGGTGACCACGCCGGGGAGGGGAGCCTTCACGGGAGTGCCTGCGCCTGCTGCGCCTTTGGCAGCTGCGGGTGCGGGAGCGGCTTCGGCTGCTGCGGGAGCTGCTGCTGCGGGAGCTGCGGGGGCGGCATCGGCGGCTACAGTGGGAAGGTCGCCTTCGGTGAGTGCTGAACCTTGCATTTCCACGTCGAAGGGAATGCCGTTGACCTTTACTTTGGCTTTCTGTCCGGCGATGCTTTCGATGGTGACGTCGAACTGTGCACCGTTGATGGTATATTTGTATTGTTTCATTTCTCTTTTGTGATGTGAAAAACTACGGAGTTTGAAATCAGAGCTGGTTCATGAGTTCGTGTGGCGCGTTCCAGGGCGTTTCCGTGCGGTTGACGGTGATGATGCCCGTTTCGTCGTCGTGAACAATCTCCACTTCGTGCTCAATGAGTGCGAGCGAGATGGCGGCGGCGTAGGCCGGCATCTCTTCGTCGGCGGGAAGGTGGGGCTTTCCGTCCACGAGCACTTCTGCCACGGTGCCTTTGGCGTCGTCGACGCGCAGGGTGAGCTTCTGACCTCCGAGAGTGTATTGGAATGTCTTCATGTTGGGCTTATTTTCCGAAAGGAAGAAATTACAAGGGTATGTTGCCGTGCTTCTTTGCGGGACGCGTTTCGCGCTTGTTGGCAAGCTGTGCGAGTGCGCGGCATATGCGGAAGCGGGTGTTGCGGGGTTCGATTACGTCGTCGATGTAGCCGAACTCTGCTGCCTTGTAGGGGTTGGTGAAGAGGTCGTTGTATTCTTTCTCCTTCTCTGCGAGGAATGCCTTGGGGTCGTCTTTCGTTTTGGCTTCCTTGCCGTCGATGATGGCCACGGCACCTGCGGCGCCCATTACGGCAATCTCGGAAGAGGGCCATGCGTAGTTGAGGTCGGCCTTGAGCTGCTTGCAACCCATGACGATGTGGCTGCCGCCGTAGCTCTTGCGGAGCGTGACGGTGACCTTGGGCACGGTGGCTTCGCCGTAGGCGTAGAGGAGTTTTGCACCGTGGTCGATGACGGCGTTGTACTCCTGGCCCGTGCCGGGGAGGAATCCGGGAACGTCGACGAGCGACACGATTGGGATGTTGAAGCAGTCGCAGAAGCGTACGAAGCGTGCTGCCTTGCGCGAAGCGTTGCAGTCGAGCACACCGGCGTATACGCTGGGCTGGTTGGCCACGATGCCGACGCTTTCGCCGTTGAAGCGTGCGAAGCCCACGATGATGTTGCGGGCGAAGTTGCGCTGCACTTCAAGGAACTCGCCGTTGTCCGTTACGGCACCAATCACCTTGTACATGTCGTAGGGCATGTTGGGGTTGTCGGGGATGATTTCGTTGAGGAGGTCTTCCTTGCGGTCGATGGGGTCGGTGCATTCCACGCGGGGAGCGCGCTCGCGGTTGTTCTGCGGCATGTAGGAGAGGAGCTTGCGCACGATGGCAGCGAAGTCCTCTTCGCTTTCGGCCACGAAGTGGCATACGCCGCTCTTTGAGGAGTGTACCTTGGCGCCGCCGAGGTCTTCCTGGGTGACGTCTTCGCCGGTGACGGTTTTCACCACCTTGGGACCGGTGAGGAACATGTAGCTGACGCCTTGGAGCATGACCACGAAGTCGGTGAGTGCGGGGGAGTAGACGGCACCGCCGGCACAGGGGCCGCAGATACCGCTGATTTGGGGCACTACGCCCGAGGCTTCAATGTTGCGCTGGAAGATTTCGCCGAAACCTGCGAGGGCGTTGATGCCTTCCTGAATGCGTGCGCCGCCTGAGTCGTTGATGCCGATGCAGGGAGCGCCCATCTTCATGCTCTGGTCCATGACCTTGCAGATTTTCTGCGCCATGGTTTCGGAGAGCGAACCGCCGTTGACGGTGAAGTCCTGTGCGAAGACGTAGACGAGACGTCCGTTGATGGTACCGCTACCGGCCACCACGCCGTCGCCGAGGTATTGTTTCTTCTCCATGCCGAAGTTGTGGCAACGGTGGAGTTTGAACATATCCATTTCCTCAAACGAACCTTTGTCGAGGAGGAGGTCAATGCGTTCGCGTGCAGTGGCTTTGCCTTTTGCATGCTGCTTTTCGATGGCTTTCTCGCCGCCGCCGAGGCGTGCCTTCTGGCGGAGCTCTACAAGCTGCTTGATTTTCTTCTGTTGTTCACTCATTGGGTTGAATGTATGGTAGGGGGACGCGGCTTGCGGCCTTGTCCCGGGGTTTACGTAGGCGGACAGAGAAGACGCGGTGCTTTCTGTCGCGATTTTTACGGGGCAAAGGTAGCAAAAATTGCGCACAAAGTGTGGCGGCGTGTGCAAAAGTAGCGGTTGGAGGGGAATGAAATGTGCGGTGTGTGTCGGTTCGTGTAGAGCGCGACGTTTCAAACGTCGCCTCCATAGAGGGCGAAGCCGCGAAAAAGCGTCTGTGACGCCGCGCAAGCGAGCTCGGGAGAGCTCGCCTCCATAGAGGG
>CAVCAV010000152.1:0-7306 GCA_963600165.1 Christensenella sp. UBA1685
CGAGAAGTTCATCGTGGAAATGCAGAACACGTTCCAGAAATTCTTCAAGGACCGTTCGCTCTTCTACTCCACCTTCCCCATCCGCGAACAGGCTCCGAAGGGCACGGACTGGAATTTCGAACTGAAACACGTCTACACCGTGGCTCTTCTCAACTTCGACCTTCAGGAAGAGGCTTTCGATGCTGCGGACATCAACCACGACGTGGGTCTGCTCGACAAGAAAACCCACAAGGTGTTCAACGACAAGCTCTCGTTCAAATACGTAGAGATAGCCAAGTTCAACAAGACGGAAGACGAGCTTGTCACGCTCTACGACAAGTGGCTCTACGTGCTCAAGAACATTTCGCGCCTCGACCGCCAGCCGGCCGCGCTGAAGGAAAAAGTCTTTGCGAAACTCTTTGAAGAAGCCGAGATAGCCAAATTCACGCCTACGGAACTGAGAGAATATGAAGACAGCCTGAAAGCCTACCGCGACTTGAAGAATTCCATAGATACGGCGTTGGAGCAAGGACGCGAGCAAGGCCGTGAAGAAGGGCTTGAGGAAGGTCGTGCAGAGGGTCTTGCGAAAGGTCGTGCAGAAGGCCTTGAGGAAGGTCTTGCGAAAGGTCATGCGAATGGTCTTGCTGAAGGAGAAAAAAAGGCTAAGAAGCAGATGGCATTGAATCTCTTGTCATTGGGCATTCCCGACAAAACAATAGCCCAAGCCTCAGGCTTGACAGAAGACGAAATAGAAAATTTGAGAAAGGATCTCCCTTAAGGGCGACTTAAAGAACCGCTCATATACACAATTTGATGAAAAACAAGACAGTGCTTATAACAGGCGCCACCAGCGGCATCGGTGAAGGATGTGCACGGCGGTTTGCCCGCGAAGGTTACGACCTTGTCATTACAGGGCGCAACCGTCAGAAGTTGGAATCGCTGCACGACGAACTTGAAGCCGCACATGGCGTGAAGGTTCTTCCCCTTTGCTTTGACATACGCGACCGCGAGGCCACGCAGCAAGCTGTAGCGTCGCTCGGCGAGGAGTGGAAAACCATAGACGTGCTCATCAACAATGCCGGACTGGGGCGCGGACTCGACCCGGAATACGAAGGCAACATGGACGAATGGGACGAAATGATTGACACCAACATAAAAGGACTGCTCACCATGACGCGTCTGATAGTTCCCGGTATGGTGAAGCGCAACCGTGGCCACGTCATCAATATAGGCAGTCTCGCTGGCGATGCCGCCTATCCCGGCGGCAATGTGTACTGCGCCACGAAAGCGGCGGTGAAAGCCATCAGCGACGGGTTGCGCATCGATCTTGCCCAAACGAAGGTGCGGGTGACCAACATCAAGCCTGGGTTGGTGGAAACGAATTTCTCCAACGTGCGCTTCCGCGGCGACGACGAGCGTGCCGACAAACTTTATCAGGGCATCAAACCGCTGACGGGCGACGACGTGGCCGACGTAATCTACTACGCAGCAAGTGCCCCCGAGCATGTGCAGATTGCCGAGGTGCTCGTGCTTGCCACCCATCAGGCCAATGCCACGGTGATACACAAAGAAAAATGACACAGGAAAAAAGCCTCCACTGCTCAGCGGAGGCTTTTTTCGTCGAACGATGGAGGCGAACGATGGGGGCATCGCTTCGCGAATGTGCGAATGTGCAAATGAGCAAATGTGCAAATGAGCTGCGTCTTGCATCGCGTATGGGGTCGAACGATGGGGGCGAGGTCTCCCGACCTCGCTTGCGCGGCCCTTACACGCGCTATGGAGGCGACGTTTGGAACGTCGCGTTCTACACGGCTCTCAGCGATGCTTTGTGGGCGCAAGCGCATGGGGGCGAAGTCTCCCGACCTCGCTTGCGCGGCCCTTACACGCGCTATGGGGGCGACGTTTGGAACGTCGCGTTCTACACGGCTCTCAAGCGATGCTTTGCGGGCGCAAGCGCATGGGGGCGAAGTCTCCCGACTTCGCATTGCATGAAAATAAAAAGCGACGTTTCAAACGTCGCCTCCATAGAGGGCGCAAACCGTGTAGAGCGCGAAGTCGGGAGACTTCGCCCCCATGCGCTTGCGCCCTCAATGCATTGCTAAAGACCACTTATTTCGCATTTGTACACGTCCCGTTGTCGTCTTTTCCGAAAACGGCATTTTGTAGGTGAAAAACGAGTGGCGAAAGGTTTCGTTTACCTATTTTTGCGGTAACTAATTTTGAGAGAGAAGCGTTGCGCAAGCCAAGAGCGCAACGGGTAGATGTACATATCGGCAGAATCTTTTCGAGAAAACGGGAAATACGGTAGAGATGATTCTTAAGTGTTTGATAGCCAGCGTGTAACGCCGGAATCGAAGCCCCGAGAGTATATCCAGAAGTGAAAAAACAACCTCCGTTCCCACCTTATTCTTATGGCCAAAGAGCAGCAGAAACAATGGTTCGCCATGCGCGCCACGTTCAACCGCAACATGCAGGCGAAGGACGTGCTCGACCGTTTGGGCCTCACCACCTATGTGCCCATGCGCGGTGTGCGTTCGAAGAAGAAAGGTTCGCACGCCATAGAGTTTGAGCCCGTGGTCCGCAACCTCCTCTTCGTCTATGCCCAGGGCAACGTGCTGCAGCAGGCCAAACAGCGTATGCCTTATCTGCAGTATATGATATCGCGTGCCGACGGTTCGAAAATCGTGGTGCCCGAAGTGCAGATGAATGACTTCATCGCCGTCAGCAGCACGTGCGACGAACGGCTGCGCTATTTCAGTCCCGAAGAACTCAACCTCAGCCGCGGCGCACACGTACGCATCACCGGCGGCGACTTTGCCGGCATGGAAGGCACGTTTATGCGTGTCACCGGTTCGCGCGACAGACGCGTGGTCATCTCCGTTCCCGGCGTAGTGTCCGTGGCACTCGTCAGTATCCCCACTGAATGGGTGAAGCAAGTAGACTGCTGACCATGATTTGCGTTACGGACAAAAAAGAATGCTGCGGATGTGCCGCCTGTGCACAGGCCTGCCCCAAGCAGAGCATCGCCATGAGCGAGGACCGCGAAGGCTTCCTCTATCCCCAGGTCGACGCACAGACCTGCATCCGCTGCGGACTCTGCGAAAAGGTGTGCCACGAGTTGCACCCCTATCCCGAGCAACGGCCGCAGCAGGTGTATGCCGCCGTCAACACAGACGAGACGGTGCGCATGAATAGCTCGTCGGGCGGCCTGTTCCACCTCCTCGCCTCGCAGACCATTGCCGAAGGCGGTGTGGTGTTCGGCGCAAGGTTCGACGACGAGTGGCAAGCGGTCATC
The DNA here is from genome assembly GCA_963600165.1 of Christensenella sp. UBA1685. Lineage (GTDB taxonomy): Bacteria > Bacteroidota > Bacteroidia > Bacteroidales > Bacteroidaceae > Alloprevotella. The sequence goes on from CAVCAV010000152.1 coordinate 3,275, forward strand.
GACTACACCGAAACCTCCGAAGGCATCTCCGCCTTCATGGGAAGTAAATACGTGCAGGCACGCACTGCCACGGCTTTCACCGATGCCCGCCGCTTCCTTCAGGACGGACGCAAGGTGCTCTTCAGCGGCACCCCTTGCCAGATAGCCGCCCTGCGCCATTTCCTCCGCAAGGACTACGACAACCTCCTGGCCGTTGACTTCATCTGCCACGGCACACCCAGTCCGAAACTTTGGCGCAAGTATTTGGCCGAACTGTTGTGCGGCGGCCGCCGTGCCACTCATATCAGTTTCCGCCACAAAGGCCGGGGGTGGAAAAACTACCACTTCAAACTCGACTACGTTGCAGAAGACGGAGCGGCCGCATCGCACCTCATGCCGTTTGCCGACGACCTCTACATGAAGGCCTTCCTGCATGACCTCACGCTCCGCCCTTCGTGCTATGCCTGCAAGGCCAAGGCCGGACGCAGCCACAGCGACCTCACGCTCGCCGACTTTTGGGGCATTGACACGCTCTTCCCCGACATGGACGACGACAAAGGCACCGGCATGGTGTTCGTCCACACCCCCAAAGGCGCTGCGGCTCTGCCCCTTTCCAAGTTGCGCTTCCGCAGCGCCGACTACGAGGCGGTAAAGCCCCTCAATCCCTCTTGCTACCTTTCCGTAAAGGAGCACCCTCGCCGCAGCGAGTTCTTCGCCCGGCTCAACGGGCGGCGCAGCGTCAGCGGTTTGCTCAAGCGCTTCACGCAACCTTCGCGCAAAGCACTGCTGCGCGCGTGGTTGGGCCGATGCAAGCGGAAACTACTCAACATTCTCCCCCATTGACAACCCTATGACACAACGTTCAGGCAAACACATAGGCATCCTTACCCTTCCGCTCAATACCAACTACGGCGGCATACTTCAAGCCTATGCTCTGCAAACGGTGCTTGAGCGCCTCGGCCATCGGCCGCAGGTCATCAAGGCAGAAGGGTGGGCCCGAACGGCATTGCCATGGAAACTCGCACCTTTTGTCATAGCCAAACGTTTCATTCGGAAATATCTGCGCGGCGAGGACATCAGCGTGTTCCTTGAGCGCGACAAGCGGCGCATGCTCCGCCACACGTCAAAGTTTATCCGGCGCTACATTCATCTCTATTGCGCAAAGGACTTCGCCTCGTTGGCCCGCGACCCCCGTTTCGACGCCTTCGTTGTAGGAAGCGACCAAGTGTGGCGCCCGCGCTATTTCACCCCCGGCATAGCCCAGGCGTTTCTGAAGTTTGCCGAAGGCTGCGAAGTGCAGCGCATTGCCTACGCTCCCTCCTTCGGCGTAGACCAATGGGAATACACGGAGGAAGAAACGCAAACGTGCCGCCGTCTGTTGCAAAAGTTCAATGCCGTGTCGGTGCGCGAGTCGTCGGCCGTAGCGCTTTGCCGCAGTCGTCTTGGCCGTCCCGATGCCCAATGGGTGCTCGACCCCACCATGCTCCTCAACGCGGACGACTACCGCCGCCTGTTCCTCGCCGCCCACACTCCGCAGAGCCCGGGAACGCTCATGACCTACATCCTCGACGACGCTCTCGAGACGCAAGGCATTGTCCGCACGCTCGCTTCTTCGCTCGGCTTGAAAGCGTTCAGCACCAATTCGCGGTGCGACGACGAAACGGCCCCTCTTTGCGAACGCATCCAGCCCCCCGTAGAACAGTGGCTGCGCGCCTTCCACGATGCCGAGTTCGTGGTGACCGACTCGTTCCACGCCTGCGTGTTCAGCATACTCTTCCGCAAACAGTTTGTGGTGGTGGCCAACGCCTCGCGCGGCAATGCCCGCATAGCCTCGCTCCTTTCCATGTTCTGTTTGGAAGACCGCAAGGTCGATGCCGCAACGTTCACCGTGCCCGCCACGCCGATTGACTACGACAGCGTTTACCGCATGCTTGAAGTCCGCCGCCAAGAGTCGCTCCGCTTTCTCCGGCAGGCGCTTTCCTGAATTCCGAAAATCTCTTCCGACAATATGCTCCTTTCCATCATCATCCCCGTTTACAATGCCGCCCAAACGCTTCCGCGTTGCCTGGACAGCATCGTCAGGCAGCAGTTCGCCGACTTCGAGCTGCACCTCGTTGACGACGGCAGCACGGACCGTTCCGCCGCCATCTGTCGCGACTATGCCGCCCGCGATGCCCGCATCCACGTGTGGCAGAAGGAGAACGGCGGGGTGAGTGCCGCGCGCAATTTCGCACTGGACAAGGCGCAAGGCGAGTGGGTGATGTTTGTCGATGCCGACGACGAGCTGACCCCGTCGTTTTCCGATCTTCCCCTCGCCTCCTTTCGTGAGGATATGGTGGCGTTTCCGCCCATAATTGTCAGCGCCGACGGAAAGCAAGAGCGCTTCTCTTGCCCTTTGCTCGAGAACGAGGATGACTGTCGCGACTTCGCACCGCTCATTTGTACCACCGTAATAAAAGCCCCGTGGTCCAAACTTTACCGGCGCAGCACCATAGGCACGCTGCGTTTCGACACGACGATACGTTTCGGTGAGGACATGGTCTTCAACATGCAGTTTCTGAAGCGTGCGCGCTCGTTCCGCTACGACGATACGAAGGCTTTCTACCTGTATAACATCCCGCCGATTGATTTTTACGAGAAATATGCCATGCCGACCGATGAGGCCGTGTCCACGATGGCCCGCATGTACGAAGCCTTTTGGGCACTTGGCGTGAAGAACGAAGAATTCGAACGCACCTATTTCCTCATGATGAAGCGCCTTTGCCAAACGGAGGTCTACAAAGCTCCGCAAACCTGGTTCCGCGCTCCCGAGGTACGACACATATATAAAAGGGTGAAGCACCTGATGCCCCTCACTTACCGCATGAACTATTGGCTCATGTCGCACCGTTGCATCAACGCCCTACGTCGCTTGTTCTAATTGAAAAACTTATAGAGATGACCGTATCCATTATTGTTCCCGTCTACAACGTGGCCCGCTGGCTCGACGAGTGTGTTGGCAGCGTGCGGGCGCAAAGCTTTGCCGACTGGCAACTCATACTTGTCGACGACGGCAGCACCGACGCTTCGCCCACCCTGTGCGACAACTATGCCGCCGCCGACAGCCGCATCGTTGCCCTCCATCAACCCAATGCCGGAGCTTCGGCAGCCCGCAATGTGGGACTGGACCGTGCACAGGGCACCTACATCATGTTTCTCGACTCCGACGACTATTGGTGCGACACCGACGTTTTGGCACGTCTGGTTCAAGAGGCCGAAACCCACCGTGCCGACATCGTTCGCGGCGAATATAAAGCTGTTGACAGCCTCGGCAACGACTTGTTCAGTCGGCCCGTTCCCCGCGAGTCTATGCCCTATGTGGGCCGTATGCTCACTTCGGGCGAATATGCCAAGTATGCCGTCCACGGCGAAAACTTCATGGTACTGTCGCTCTACCGCCGTGAATGTTTTGCCGACTTGCGTTTTGAAGAGGGCCGCGTGTTCGTGGAAGACCTTGAGCTGAATGCGCGCCTGTTTATGCGTCCGTGGCGCTGCCTCTATGTGCCCGACATCCGTTTCTACGCTTATCGAAAACTCTCTACCAGCGTTTCCAACCAAGGAAACCCCAAGGCGCTGGAGGGAAGTTTCTCTATGTGCGACAAGTATGCCGCGCTTTCCGAACAATGCACCGACGCTTTGCTGCGGCGCCACTACCGCTACTGCAGTGTGATGATGTACGTTTGGACGCTTCGCACGCTTGCGGAGAATCCTTACTACGACGACCGCGAGCAGTACATCAAAACCCTTCAGCTTTCGCAACTGCAGCATCGTACACTGAAGCGCGCACTGCGCTGGAACGTGTTTAACAAACTGACGTTCCTTGCTTTCCTGCCTGTAAACTTTGCCGTGCGAATGTCGCGCATTCAATGGAATGCAGCAGTGGCACGGAGAAAGGCACACGGCAGCAAAGAACGTTCAGCACACGAAAAACAAGACTTGTCCCTCAGCCCATGCAATATACCGCAGTAATCCGCACCCTCGGCACCGCCGGCGAGAAATACCAGGCGCTGCTCG
>CAVCAV010000153.1:0-7296 GCA_963600165.1 Christensenella sp. UBA1685
CCATGATTTTTATTTCCTCGCCGAGAAACACGGTGAGGAAACCTTCCAGCACGCCGAAGTTGGCTTTCTGCCGGAGCAGCCGCTTGACGGCCCAGTCGAAACGTACGTATCTGTCTTCCATTGCGCCTATAGGGTTTACTGTTTCTGCAAATGTATGGAAAAACTTTGAGAGGGGATGAATCGTAAATATTTTTTGCGCTCCACGGGCTGCGCTGCCGTCAGGCGTTGCAATTTTCTCCGAAATCGTAGTGGCGCGGAATGACCATGCGCATAAGTGTGCCGTGGTCGGGAGCGGGAAGGTTTTTGATGGCGAACGAAGCCGGTTGCGCATTGCGCGTATTGAGCATTTCCAAGGTGCGGCTGAGCAGACGAAGGCCCGTTCCGGTGTCGCGCTTCGTGCGCTTCACGCTGCCGGGGTCGCAGCCGCGTCCGTTGTCGCGCACTTCCATCACGAGGGCATCGTCGTCGGCCACGGTAAGGCGGACGTCTATGCGGCTCGTTTCGTCGAGCGTGGGGAAAGCGTGCTTCAGTGCGTTTTCCACCGGTATTTGTATGGACATGGAAGGAATGGTGCGCTCTTCGGTGCGGAGTCCTTCGGCAATGTGCCATTCCACTTTGGGATATTCGCCTTTGGAAAGGTGATGGAGCGTTACGAAGTTCTGCACAAGCGAGAGTTCGTCCTTCAGGCTTACGGCCATCCGGCCCGAAGTGAGAAGATTGCCGCGCAGCACGTCGATGAGCAATTCGAGCGGAACTCCCACATCGTCGTGGCGGGCCAGACGGGGAAACACCGTGCCGAGCACATTGAAGATAAAGTGGGGCGAAACGCGGTTGCGGACAATGTCCATGCGAAGTTCGGTAATCTGCTCCATCTGCCTTCCTATACGGCGGCTCGTACGGAGCCGGTACCACATCATGGCAATGCCAGCCGAGAGCAACACGATGAGCGCCACGGCGAGGCCCGCAAACATCACGTTGCGCTGCTGTGCCGTCTGCGCCTTGTAGTCGGCTATGGCGAGGCGCTGGCCGAGAAGCGTGGTGTCGCGCTGGTAGCGTAACGCCATTTCCGCCACGTTGTTGGCCGTTTGCTGACCACGCAAGGTGTCGGCATACAGGGCCGCCTTGCTTTGGTAGGTGTACGCTTTGCGCCACATTCCGTCGCGGGCGGCATAGTGCTGCAAGCGTTCGTAGTGGAGCATGAGGTAGCGGAGCGAAGTGACGCTGTCCTTTTTGGGAAGTGCGTCCAAAATGCGACGCGCTTCTTTCTGTTTGCCTTGAGCAATGTAGAGGTCGGCCTTCAAACTTTGCAGGTAGAAATACGTTCCTACTTCCTGGCCTTTGGATTCTTTGTAAAGCGAAATGGCGCGCTCGAGGTGCTGTTGTGCTTCGGGGAGATGGTCGCCCATGAGGTACGCTTCGCCCATGTTGGCTTCCGGTTGGAGTTCTGCAACGGGCTGGTTGAACTGACGGGCTACGGCCAAGGACTGCTGAAATGCGGAGACGGCCTCATCGTAGCGTTTCTCGAAATACAAGCAGTTGCCGAGCGTGGTGTAGTAGTACAATTTCGACGTAAGCTGTTCGTTGTCGATGGTTTTTGCTGCGCGGTCAAGATATTTGTGTGCCAGCTTGAAGTCGTTGAGTTCGGCATAGACCTGCCCCAGTCCGCAAAGCGTGGCATTGAGGTTCGCGCCGTCGTGGAGCGAGTCGCAAAGAAACTGTGCATAGCGGTAGTAGTCGGCCGCTTGCGGTATGTTGCCCTGGCGCAGGTAGAGGTCGGCAAGGTTGAGTGTGGTGGAAATGGTGCGCGACGTTTTCTCCGTTGCATTGAACAGGCGGAAAGCGCGTTCGAAACAAACGATGGCAGAGTCTCTCCGTCCGTTTTCCACGAACATCACGCCCCGATGGTTCCAGAGCTGCCCCTCCACGGCTTCGGTGTGGGGATTGTTTTTACACCAATGCTGCACTTCAGCAAAAAGTTTTCGCGTGGTTGCGGTGTCGCCCATATGAAGTCTTGCCGTGGCACGGAAAAGTCGCAGCCGGTGTATCTGTGTGCTGTCGGTGGCGAGTTTTTCTATGGCAAGGAAGGCGCTGTCGGCTTTAGCGGGGTCGGTATAGATAAGGTCTATGTGGGCATTGCTGAGGCTGTCGATGCGGGAAGCGTCGGCAGCCGGTTTTCCCTTGCAGGCACCGAGGAGGGCTGCCAGAAGGGGAATGCATATAAAACAGAGTATTGGGGCGAGCAGTCGTCTCATAAAAGGGATAATGGCATTGTGTTGACAAAAATACGAAATCCCATGAGAAAGGCTTCTATTCTGTATAAACGTTTTTGCGCCGCTTGCGGAGAGATTTCCACAAGCGGCGCAAAATGCAGCAGTGCACGGATTGTCAGGAGAACTTTTTCGTTATAGTTTTTGCACAGGAGCGGAGATAATCGACGAGTTCGGGAGAGTTTACCACTTCCACGTCGTCGGCAAGTCCCATGACGAAGCGTCCCACGCCTTTCATGCTGCACACGTCCAACTGTATGCGGTGGCGTCCGTCGGGTTCCTCGGTGAGGTGGTCTTCGGCACCGGGATATTCTTCGAGAAGCACGTTGGTGGCAAGGTGTCCGAGGACGAGCGTCACGGGTGTGCGTTTTTCGCCGGAAAAGTGGAAGAGGTCGGTAAAGAACGGGCGGTGCTCCTTTTTGTTTGTCCAAAAGATGTCGAGGGGAACTACGGCTTCCATGCGTCCGAGTTTGAACGTTTTGTTCATATGGGAGGCAAGTTCGTAGCAGCGCACTTCGTTGTTGTTGTCGAGGAAGAGATAAGGTTCGACAATGCGGTTGCTCACCTTTCCGCTCGAGGGGGAGTCGTAGTTTTTGATGAGCGCCACGCGTTCCTCGCGCATGCAGGCATAGAGCGTGGTGAGGTTATGGGCAAACCGTTCGCTCTTGCCGTGACGCACGAGCAACTTTGGATTGTAGACGCGGGCGAGCTTTTCGCGCAGTGCGCGCATTTCGGCCGAGTTGTCGTAAACGGAGTTGAGGGCCTGGCTGATGAGGAGCGCTTCGTCGTCGGTAAACTGCATGCCGGTGACGAGCTTTCTGAGAAACGGCGAGGTGTGTTCTATGCGATATTTCGTGCCCGTCTTCGTCATCGTAAATCCGAGCGATTTGAAGGCGTCGATGTAGCGGTAGATGGTGCGCCGGCTCATGTTGAGCTCTTTGCCCAAGTCGTCCACCGTGAGTGTGACGTTTTGCGTCAGCATCAGCAAGAGCTGAAGCTGGCGACCCAGTTTTTCAAGTTCCATGATTGGAGATTTGAGAGTTCCTATTCGTTTATTGCTGCGAATATACTAAGCTTTTGCGGCTTTTGCCCCATTGCGGTGCTTAAAATTGCAGCAAAAGCACTTACTTTGCAGCCAAACGTGCAAGTTTTCGCCTTGCCGAGATTTTATTGGAAAAAACCAGTTCAGAAAAGACTTATGAAGAAACTTACCACCATACTCCTCTCCGGCGGCCTCAGCCTTTCCGTTTCGGCGCAGAGCTACGACGCTTTGTGGAAAAAGGTGCAGACCGACAGCGACAAGGACCTCCCCAAGTCGGCCCTCGCCTCTGTGGAACAGATTCGCCTCAAGGCCGTGGCGGAGAAGAACGATGCACAGCTTCTCCGCGCCAGTTTGATGAACCTTGTGTTCAATGTGGAAATCAGTCCCGACAGTCTCACGTCGTGCATTGCTGCGATGGAAGAGTCGCTCGCCGAAGAAACGCGGCCTGTGGTGCAGGCGCTGTGGCATTCTGCCCTTGCCAAAGCCTACGATGAAAATGTGTGTCAGGCGGGCCACGACTTTTATGGTGAGATGACAGCCAAAAGCATAGCCCATGCCGAGGCTTCCCTTCTCCACCCCGAAGCACTTGCCGAAGCCCGCGTGAAAGACTATCTGCCTCTTTTCGTTGAGCAGGAGAACAGCCGTTTCTTCAACAACGACCTGCTCCACGTGGTGTTCAGCACCTACACCGACTGTGTCGGCAGCAAAGAAAAGATTCAGACCATGCGCAACCGCCTGATTGGCATATACCGCGACAACCATGCCGACAACGCCGTGGTGCGCCTCACGCTCGACGGACTCAGCAGCAGCCGTCGCTACTATAATAAGGTGGAAGGCGCAGTGGAGAACGACGACTATTTCCGCTCGCTCTCTACGCTCCTCAACACTTACCCCGACGCCGAACTCGCGCCTTGCATTGTGGAAGCCATGACCGGCCTGCAGGGTTCTTACCTTTCCGACAACGCCCATGCCGTGCACAACGACAGTCTGCTCCTCGCCCTTGCCGAGGACGGTGTAAAGCGTTACGGAAAGAACCAATACGCCAACAGTCTGCGCAACTTCATCAGCAAGATGAACCAGCCGCAGGCCAGTTTAAAGAATCTGCCGGCGTATGCCGTGCCGGGCGAGGACGTGACGCTGCGGCTCAAAGGGCGCCACACGGAAAGCGTCGTGTTACGCATCACGCGCATTGCCAATGACGACATGAAGGAAACGCTTCGCGACGAAAACCTTGAAGACCTCGCCAAAAGCAACCGCAAGAATGCCGTGCTCACCACTTACGAACTGGATGCTTCCGTGCCTACCTATGTGTGGACGGAACGCGACGTCGCGCTGCGCATTCCCGACGACCCCGGCGTCTATGCGGCCGAACTTCTTGTAGGCGGAAAAGTGGTTTCCACTTCGAGCTTCCACGTGTCGGCCCTGAAGGCCATGGTCTTCGCCTACCCCGACGGGCAGAACCGCGTGGTGGCAGTGGACGCCCGTACGGGCCGCCCCGTTGGCGGAGCAAAGGTGTCGCAATATGTGCGAAGCGCCTCTACGGGCAACTACTCGCAAGCCAAGGTCTACACCTGCGGAAAAGACGGCGCCGTAATCGTTTCCTCCACCAACCGCAACGGCACTTTCTACGTGTGGACCGACGCCGACCGCGCTTCAGAAGGCTTCGGCATCGGCAACGTGAAGTACTACGGAGCCAGCCAGCAGAAGACGCGCACCACGGTGGACCTCTACACCGACCGCACCATTTACCGTCCGGGCCAGAAGGTGGAGGTGAGCGGCATTGCCTACACCCGCACGGGCGACGACTTCCACACCGAAAAGGCTTTCCGTGCCAAGCTCACGCTCTTCAATGCCAACTATAAAAAGATTGACTCCCTTTTGGTGGAAACGGACGCCTACGGCATGTTCTGCGGAGCGTTCACGCTGCCCAAGAGCGTGCTGCCGGGTTCGTTTGTCATGCGCCTTGAGGGCGGAAGCGTAAACACCTCGAAGCGCTTCAGTGTGGAAGAATACAAGCGGCCCACCTTCACCGCCACCACCGACCCCGTGCGCACGGCCTATGCCCTGGGCGACACCGTGGAGGTGGAGGGACGTGCCGAAACGTATACGGGCGTGGCGGTTCCGGGAGCCCGTGTGCAGTACACGATCAACCGCAACTGCTGGTTCCGCTACGGCTCGTCGGACGGCAACGACACTGTGAACGGCGAAACCACCACCGACAGCGAGGGCCGTTTCCGCATTTCCGTTACGCTCACTGCCCCCGACGACGAGGACGACAGACCGCAATGGGCCCGCTACGCTTACAGCGTGAGCTACACCGTGACGGCCGACAACGGCGAGTCGGCTTCGGGTTCTGCCTCGTTGCAAACCTCCACGCGCCGCACCTGGGTGGAACACGACGTGCCGCAACGCATCTGCCGCGAGAGCGGAAAGGACATTGCCCCGTTCCACCCCCGACAGATGAACGCTGCCGGACAGGTGATGGAAGGAACAGGCTCCTACTCGCTCCTCAACGCTTCGGGCACGGAGGTGGCAAGCGGCACGTTCGCCTCAGGCAGTGCGCTCACCATCGACGCTCTCCGCACGCTCCCCGAAGGCATGTATTCGATCTCGCTGCGCGGCGAGGGTGCGGACGAGGCGGACACGACGCGCTTTGCCCTGTTCTCCTATGAAACGAAGTCGCCCGTCGACAAGACGGAAGCGCTTTTCGCCTTCGACCGCTACGCCGACAAGCGCGACAGCGTGCACGTCTTGGTGGGTTCGCCCCGCAAGGGGGTGACGCTCTTCGTGGACGAACTGGCCGAGGGAAAACTCCTCCGCAGCCGGCGCTACGAACTGTCCGACTCGGTGCTCCATTTCAACTACACGTACCTTCCCGAATACGGCGACGGCCTCACCGTCTACTATGCCTTTGTGCAGGACGGCACGCTCTACACCCACCGCGTGTTTGTGGAGAAACCCGTGCCTGAGAAGAAGCTGCAGCTCACGTGGCAAACGTTCCGCTCGCGCCTTGAACCGGGAGCGGACGAAACGTGGACGCTCCGCGTGACGCACGCCGACGGTTCGCCTGCCAACTCGCAGGTGATGGCGGTGCTCTACGACGCCTCGCTCGACGCTTTGGGCGGCACGCCTTCGTGGAACTTTTCCAACCTCGGCTTCAGCCGTTCGGCCACAAGGGCCAACTGGAGCTGGCTTCGTTCCACAAGCAGCACGAGCCTTTCGTACGGAAAGGAAATGAAACTGCTGGACGAACCCAGTGCAAGCGGCTTCACCTACTGGAATCCGTGGCTCTTCTCCTATGGCACATCCTATGGCGCAAGCCTCCGCAACGACGTAATCCAACCCTGCTATTCAAGGGTAGCTCCACTTGCGCACGCTTCGGTGATAAAATATAAGGTTGCAGACGACAGAGAGACGGACAGCGCTGAAGAACTTTCTTCTCTGGCAGAAACGAACGGCTTCGACGAATCGACGGGTTCTGCTTCGGCAACCACCGTGCGCAAGAACTTTTCTGAAACGGCTTTCTTCCGTCCGAACCTCCACACCGACGCCAACGGCCTCGCCACCCTCAGCTTCACGCTTCCCGAAAGCACCACGCAGTGGCACTTCCACGCCCTGGCCCACACCACCGCCATGGACTACGGTTCGCTCGACACCATGGCAGTGGCGCGCAAGGAGTTTATGGTGCAGCCTGCCATGCCGCGTTTCGTCCGCCAGGGCGACACCGCCACGCTCCCCGTGCAGCTCACGAACCTTTCGGCTGCCGCCGTCGACGCCACGCTCAACGTGGAGCTCCGCGACGCGCTGACCGACAAGGTGGTCTTTTCGGAAAAACAGAGAGTGAGCCTCGGCAGCGGCGAAGTGAAGGTCGTGCCCTTCACCTATGCCGCCACCACGGACGCCGCCATGCTCGTTTGCCGCGCCACGGCCATGGGCAAAAACTTCAGCGACGGCGAGGAGCACTACCTGCCCGTGCTTTCCAGCCGG
>CAVCAV010000154.1:0-7291 GCA_963600165.1 Christensenella sp. UBA1685
CATCGCTCAATACCCTTTGGGTCGGCTCATGGGTGCTTCGCGCATGGCGGAGGAGTCCACTTGGGCGGTGTCGGAGGGTTGGGGTGCGGCGGTGTCGCCCGAGGTGTCGCTCATGGGCATGAAGCCCTTGGTCTGCTTCACGTAGTAGCTGGTGAGCTGTTTGTTGACCACGGTGGCGCGAAACCAGTTGCCCTCTATTTCTTCGTCGGGCTTGATGAGTTTGGTGTATACGTCCGACGAGAGTTCGCCGGTGTGCATGTTCCAGTAGAGTTCGTTGGTATGGAGAATGGTGTGCATGGCATCGTCGCGGAGCACGATGTGTCCGCGCAGTTTCCATAAGTTCTGGTTGTAGAGCACGGCGCTGTCGGCGGTGATGTGCATATTGGTCTTGAACTTGTCGTCGAAACGCTCAAGGAAGATGCCTTTCTCAAATTCCCATCGGGGCGGATTGGTGCGGTCATAGACCTTCCACTCTTCTGCCACTATTTTGTAACGGATTATGCCGGAGTCGGAAATGAGTTTGCTCACACCTTTTGTCACCATCACGGGGAGGGAGTCGCGGTTTTGCACGGCGCTGCCCATGGGCGGTGCTTCATTGGCACAACCCGAAAGTATGCTTCCCGCTATGGTGGCGGAAAGGAGGAGGAAGGCGATGGTGCGTAGGCGGGTGAGGTGCATGGAGGGTTTTCGTTCTCTTTTGGACGTCAATGTTTGAAGAATTCGTGGTTTAAACATGAATTCTCATGAATTGGGCATGAATTATCAAAAAAATTTTTGGCCTGATGCTTCGTGTAGAACGCGACGTTCCAAACGTCGCCTCCATAGAGGGCGTACATCGCGCTCATAGCATTCCCCATTTGCACATTTTCATATTTGCACATTTGCACATTCGCGAAGCGTAGCATTCGCGGAGCGAAGCGCAGCGCTTACTCTGCCTTCCACTTCATGAACCACTTCTCGTTGAAGGAGAGGCCCACGCTGATGCGGAGGTAGTTTTCGGTAATCATACCGGCGGCCTTGGGCGCGAGGTGTTCAAACTGTGCGGAGATGTTGAGCAGCGAACGGTTGTTGTGCATGTTCATGATGGGGAGCGCCACGCCGAGACTGGCGGTGTAGTCGCGCGGCCCGTCGGCACCGTCTATCTTCACGTAAGGTGAGGAGTAGGAGAAACCGGCGCGGTAGCGGATGTGCTGTCCCCAGCGTATGCCTTCGGGGTTGGGAACGTATTCCACGCCCACCGCCATCTTGTGCATATTGGTGAAGAGGTCGGTGGAGGTGCCGTACGACGAGTTGCCGTAGCGGTCCACGTTGACCTGCGGGAAACGCACGCCGGCCCACTTCTGCAAGGTGTAGTCCACACCTACGCGCAGACTGTTGTTGTGGCTCCACGTGAGGCCCACGCCGAACGTATGGGGGAGTTCGAAGGCGTTGCGCGAGTAGAGGCTGTCGGCGGTCGAAACGGTGCTCGAAACGAGGGTCTGGTTGTAGTAGTTTGCGCGGGTGTTTATCTTGTGGCCCAAACCATAGACCACACCGAGCGTGAGGGTATTCTTCTTGTTGATGGGTTGCACGTACTGCAAGCCGAAGTCCACCTTGTAGCTGCGGATGTCGGCGCTGTAGACCTGCCGGTTGGTGTTGATGCTCGACTCGCTGTACGACATCTTGGCCGTATGGGAGAGTTCGCCCCAGAGGTAACCCACGTTGGCACCGATGGAGATGGGCTTGAAGGGTGCCCATCCTGCGCCGACGTACACTTCGTGGAGTCCGCCGTCGCCCGAGAAGGTGGTGGTGCGCGTCACTTCGGGATTGGTGTTGGGCACGGTGCCCGAAGTGTAGGTGTTGTAACCGATGGTGCTGAAGGGCACGAGACCGACTGACATACCGAGGTTGCGCGCCGCGCGGAAACCTGCGGTGACGTAGTCCACGCTGGTGTTCTTGGCGTTGGTCTTGGTGCCGTTTTGGTTGATGTTGCCGTTCTGCAACGACACGCCGAAGTCGAAGAGGAACGAGAGGGAGTCGATGGCAGCGTACGAGGCAGGGTTCTTGGTGTTGAGTTCCGCGCCGTTGCGCATACCGTAGGCCGTACCGCTCATACCCTTGTTGAAGGCGTTTCCTCCGTCGCTGAGGAGGCCGAAACCGTAACGCGAATACGGGGAGTTACTGCCGTTTGTCTGTGCAGTCAACGGCATGGCCACAGCCGCGAGCATGGCGGCAGAAACTATTTTGCTTATTTTCTTCATTATTCGTGTCTGGTTGTTGGGAATTTGCGCTTCAGTCGAGCGCATACTCGAGTATGGTGTTCAGCCCGATTTCCACGAGCGTATCGTTTCGTTCCACGTCGCATTCCTGTGCAAAGCGGTAGGCGTTGCCTCCGGTGAGGAACACGCGGCCCTGGGGATGGCGGTGGCGGAAGGCGCGTACGTACCCTACTATTTCGTAGTCCATGCCCTGCACCACTCCGCAGCGTATGGCGGTGAGGGTGTCCTTGCCGGTCTGCGGCATCTCGCCTTCGGCTTCCACGAGGGGCAGCCGTGCCGTCTGGTCGTGAAGGGCGCGGAGCCTCATGCCGAGTCCGGGGGAGATGTTGCCTCCGCGGTAGTGGCGGTCGGCACTGACGTAGTCGTAGGTGATGCACGTTCCGGCGTCGATGATGAGGAGTTCGGCACCGGGACAGAGCGTGGCGGCTCCCACGGCGGCGGCGAGGCGGTCGGCGCCCAGCGTTTCGGGCGTACGATAGTCGCACACGAGGGGTGTGGGGGTCGTGCCTCTCACCTCTACAAAGTGGGGCGTTATGCTTTGCAGACATCGGACAACGTCGGCATGGGGTTCGCCCACCACGGAGCAGGCGGCAGCGGTGACGGCGTAGGTTTCTGCCATCGCTGCTATTTCTGCTGCCATATCGGCTACGAGCCTTTTCCTGACTACCATGCGCCGGCCGTCAAACACGGCAATCTTTGCCGTACTGTTTCCTATGTCTACTACGAGGTTCATGTATGTTATTGGAGCAAGGGTGTTGCTGCTACACATTTTTTGCGGAGCAAAGTTAGTGTATGGCTTGCGAAGAGCAAAGCAAAATACATTTTTTTGCGTCACAACGGACTTTGTTGACGACGAACGGGGAGCGGGGCGGGACGGGCACATTATTGAAGGAATCGCGCACGCACATACGCGCGCACACATTATACGCGCGCGCACAAACGCGAGAGTTTTAAGCGAGATGTGGAGCGGAATATTTTGTAAACGTTTGCAAAAAACTTTCTGCGACCCCAACACGTTGGGTGGGGAGGAAATTTGAACGAGCGGGGCGGAAATTTTTACGAAAAGTGCGCCCTCTATGGAGGCGACGTTTGGAACGTCGCGCTCTACACGGCTTTAAGCGAGCATTGGAGACTTCGCCCCCATGCGCTTGCGCCCCCAAGGCAGGCAATTTGCACTTCACACCGTGCCTTGGAATTTTTACGGCAAGGCGGGGATTTCTTACGAGATGCCTTGTTGTGATTGTACCATCTATACGTAGGTTGAAGGCCGTGTAGAACGCGACGTTCCAAACGTCGCCCCCATAGAGGGCGCACATCGCGCTTAAGGCATACTTCATTCGCACATTTGCACATTTGCATATTCGCACATTCATGAAGCGGCACATTCGCACATTCGCGTAGCGACACATTCACACATTTTTACTACATTTGCCTATTCACTTTTTTCCTTAGAAACCATTCTCCATGCCCACCATACACATCGACAGTCTGAACGACGAACGCGTGAGCGTTTTCTCCTCGCTCACCGAAGCCCAACTCCGCAACCGGCTCGACCCCGAAAAAGGCATTTTCATTGCCGAAAGTCCCAAGGTCATCCGTGTGGCGCTACAGGCGGGCTACGAACCCCTCGCGCTGCTCTGCGAGGAGAAACACATCAGCGGCGACGCCGCCGACATCATTGCCCAGTGCCCCTCCATGCCGGTCTACACGGGTTCGCGCCAACTGCTCTCGGCGCTCACGGGCTATGCCCTTACGCGCGGCGTGCTCTGCGCCATGCGCCGTCCGCTCCCGCCGAGCGTGGAAGAGACGTGCCGCGAGGCCAAACGCATCGTGGTCATCGACGGCGTGGTCGACACCACCAACATCGGCGCCATCTTCCGTTCGGCTGCCGCCCTCGGGGTGGACGCCGTGCTGCTCACGCCCACCTCGTGCGACCCGCTCAACCGCCGTTCCATCCGTGTGTCCATGGGCACGGTGTTTCTCGTGCCCTGGACGTGGCTCGACGCTCCCCTACCCTCGCTCCACGACTACGGTTTCCGCACAGCGGCAATGGCCCTGACCGACGATTCCATCTCCCTCGCCGACCCCGTGCTCCACACCATCGACAAACTGGCCGTGGTGATGGGTACCGAGGGCGACGGTCTGGCGCACGACGTCATAGCCTCGGCCGACTATGTGGTGCGCATCCCCATGTCCCACCAGGTCGACTCGCTCAACGTGGCCGCCGCGGCCGCCGTCACGTTTTGGGAACTTGTGGCAAAATATAAATAAAGACCTCCCATGGCAAACTATTCTTCAGGACAACGGATATCGGTGCGCGGTGAGGAGTTTCTCCTCACGGGCGTAGAACCCGACGTGAACGGCAACCACCTGCTCCACGCCACGGGCATCAGCGAACTGGTGAGAAACCACCGCTTCATTTTCGACACCTCCATCGACACGGACATCGACATCGTCAGTGCCGCCAACACGCAGCTCGCAGCAGACACCGACCCGCGCTGGCGCCGCACGCGTCTGCTCATCGAAACGGCCATCCGCAACAACGCGTTCTGTTCGCAGAAAATCACGGTGGCCCAGGGCGGTGCCTACGACATTGCGGACTACCAGATGGAGCCTACGCTCAAGGCGCTCGAACTTCCGCGTCCCCGTCTGCTCATCGCCGACGGCGTGGGCTTGGGCAAGACCATCGAGGTGGGCATCTTCCTGAGCGAGATGATTCGCCGCGGACGCGGCAAACGCATCCTCGTGTGTGCGCTGAAAAGCATCCTTGCACAGTTTCAGGAGGAGATTTGGAACCGCTTCGCCATTCCCCTCGTGCGCCTCGACAGCGTGGGCGTGGCGAAGATCCAGAGCGAAATTCCGCTCAACAAAAATCCCTTCGACTACTACGACAAGACCATCATATCCATCGACACGCTGAAGAACAACGGACGCTTCCGTGCATGGCTCGAGAAGACGCACTGGGACATCATCGTCATCGACGAGTGCCACAAGGTGAGCAACGGCGCAAGCCTCCGCGGCGACCTCGCCCAGTTCCTCGCCCAAAAGTGCGACTCGCTCATCCTCACTTCCGCCACGCCCCACAACGGCAATGCGGAATCGTTTGCCAACCTCATGCGCATGCTCGACCCCATCGCCATTCCCCGTAGCGGCCAGTACGCGCAGAAGGACATCGCGCCCTACTATGTGCGCCGCTTCAAGAAGGACATCGGCGACGAGCACATCCGCGGACAGTTCCAAAACCGCCGCGTGGTGAGCATCCCCGTGCCCCTTGCTCCCTGCGAGGAGGAGTTTCTTACGGTGCAGCACACTACGTTCCGTGCCGTGCGCGACGCCTCCGCCACCGACCAGCTCTTTGCGCTCAACCTCTTCAAAAGTTACCTGTCGTCGCCCCAGGCGGCGCTCGAGTCGCTACTGAAGCGCAGCGCAAAGGACGGGAGCGACGAGGTGGAGGGTCTGCTCCGCCTTGTCGAGGCGAACATCTCTGCGGGCACCGACACGCGCTATGCGGCGTTCAGCCGTAAGTTGCGCGACATTTGGAACGCCAACGGCAAGGAGCGCATCGTCATCTTCACGGAGCGCATTGCCACCATGCGTTTCCTTTCGGAACGCATCCGCCGCGACTTCCGTCTCACCGACGAGCAGGTGGTCTGCTTCGACGGTTCGCTCTCCGACACCGAGCAGGAGGAACTTGTGGCCGACTTTGCCAAGGAGGACAGCCGCATCCGCGTGTTCATCTCCAGCGACTCGGGTTCGCAGGGCGTCAACCTCCACTACTTCTGCCACATCATGTTCAACTACGACCTCCCCTGGAGTCTCATCACGCTCGAGCAGCGCAACGGACGCATCGACCGCTACGGACAGACGAAGGAACCGGTCATCTACTACCTTGTGGCACAGGGCGAGGACGAGGGGCTGCGCACCGACTTCCGCATTCTCGACAAGTTGCGCGACAAGGAACAGGAGGTCCACGACACGCTGGGCGACGCCATGAGCGTGCTTGCGCTCTACAATGTGCAGCAGGAGGAGGATGTGGTGAAACAGGCCATCGTAAACGCCAACGAGAACTTCATGGACTCCGCGCCGCGCCGCCGACGCCGCGGGGGCATCCGTGGCGAGGAGGGCGTGAAGGCCACGCCCGCCAAGGAGCACTTGTCGTCCAACATATTCGAACCCAAACTCTCGCTCTACCCCAACGACGAGGCGTTCTACCGCGACCTCTTCAACCAGCTGGAGGCCACCGAAGCGGTCAGCCACGGCGACGTGCAGTGGATGGAGGCGAGCGTGCCTTATGTGGAGGTGAAAAACAATGCCGAACTCGCCGACGTGCTCTTCGACATTCCGCGCGAGGCTGTCCCTGCCGACAACATCTTCCGCCTCTGTGCCGACAAGGGGGTGCTCGCGCGCAGCATCGCCGAGTCGCGCAAGCAGAAGGGGAGCGAGTGGAGCAAGTTCCTGCCGCTCTACGACCTCCACCCCATCGTGCAGCACCTGCTCACGAAGTTCACGGCTTCGGTGCCCAAGAGCCAGGCTTTTGTGGTGAAGGGCGAAATGTTGCCCGCGGGCATGAGCTACTATCTTTTCTACGGCAGCCACGCCAACGGACTGGGCCAGAACCTGCTGAGCAAGTTTTTCCTCGTGCCGCTCGACCGCGAAGGGGCGCTGCGCGAGAAGCCCGTGTCGCTCTTCGACTTTCTCAAGACGTACCGCCTCAACGAGTCGTTCCTCCAAGGGGTGCAGGAGGCCGACGTGGCTGTGCTGCAGCGCAACCTCCCCACGGCCATCGACATGGGCATGGAGTGTTACATGCGGCCGAAGCAGGCAGAGCTTGCCGCCAAAATGGAGCGCGACCTCGCCGCTTACAGCCGTCGCCTCAGCGCCTGGGCTGCCGATGCCCGCGAGTCGCTCTCGCAGACTGATGCCGACGGCATTCTCCTCACGCGCCGCAACCGCCGCAACGAGGAGGAAGAGATACAGAAAATCACCGACCGCTCCAGCCAGTTCTACCAGGACATGTGTTCGCTCGACGAGGC
>CAVCAV010000155.1:0-7274 GCA_963600165.1 Christensenella sp. UBA1685
CTCGCCTCCATAGATAGAAACACAAAGGGCGAAGCAACCGATTGGCTGCTTCGCCCTTATTATTTATTTGTGCAATTGGCGGAGATTTACTTCACCACCTTCTTGCCGTTCACAACGTAAACGCCGTGGGGCAGAGCCTGGAGGGAAGTGCCTACGCACTGGCCGTTGACGTTGTAGACCTTCTGGCCGTTGGCAACGACGCTGGCGTTGATGGCATCGAGACCGGTGACAGTACCGTTGATGTCGATCTTCACGCTGGAGGCATCTTCAGCATTGGGCACTACGATGTAGGCATGCGTACCGAGCACCTTGGCCGTTTCGGCGGTGGGCACGGAAGGATTGGCCGTTGCGTCAACAAGCATGGCCGTACCGTCGGTAGCCACTTCGATGGGGCTGTACGTTCCCTGGAAGCCGTGGCCCGAAGCGAGCACGCCGTTCTCGGGTTCGGCAGCGGTGACGTCAACGTCGAAGTAGATGACGCCTACAAGGTCGAGTGCGGCCTTCACGAGGTAAGCGCGTCCAGCTTCGATGTGGTCTGCAGAGGAGAAGAAGTAGCGGTTGCCTTCTACCTTGTCGAGTGCTACGATTTCGGAGAAGGTTTCCTTAGAGTTCTCGGTGTCGAGGCTGAAGGGCAAGCAGATGGGAGTCCATTTGCCAACTTCGAAGGAGCGCTTGATTTCCACGTCAACGTTCTCCATTTCCTGGAGGTTGAATTCCGTCTCGGGATCGATGACGTAAGTCTGGGTCTTGACGTAGGTGAGCTGGAAGTTGTCGAAGATACTCCAGTCGGCGCTGTTCTCGGCCTGGGTACCTCTCACGCCGAGGCGGATGGTGCCGTCGGTAACGGTCACGCGCACTCTGTTGTAGTAGAGGCCGTTTTCGGAAGCGGTCTGGAAGGTGGCGGGACAGTTGGGATAGTAGATGCCTTCGGTGCCGGTGGGCGAGAAGTCCTTGCGCCAGTCGGTGTATTCGGAAGCTACGGTCATGTATTCGTCGTAAGCCGACTTGATGGGAGCAACCACGTCGTTGGCGTAGAGCTCGGCGGTGATATTCTCGAGCTTGTCTTTCCAAACGTTGTAACCGGCATCGCTGTAGTTGCCCTTGCGCTGCATACCGCTAACGGTCACGTCGTACACACCGTTGGGAAGTCCCTCGATAACCTGGTACATGTCGTAGTCCTTCTGGTAGAATTCTACGGCGTGGGTGGAGAGCACGTCGCCGGGATTGTTCCAGCCTTCTGCATTGTCGTCGAAGGAAGGATCGGCGAGGATGTCGGTGATGTTGGTGCCGGGCTTCGTGAAGGTCTTCTTCACGGCTTCCATTTCCTGAATGAGAAGCTCTACATAAACTTTGAGCTCTTCGGTGCTGTAAGGCTTGTCGGTGACAATCTTGCTGAACGTGTAGCCGTTGTTCGGGTCGCCCGTTTCGTCAACGAGTTTCACGAAGGCTGCGGTACCGAGGTAGTTGTCGGCGGGGTGTTGTTCGATGAAGTCGTCGATGTCGGGACGAATGCCGGCCAGTTCTTCGTAAGCCTGTGCATTGTCCTTGGCGGCCTCGGTGGCCTGCTTCAAAGTTTCGGTGGCAGCGGTGATTTCGTCCTTGGTGGCGTCGGCCTTCTCGGCTACAGCCTTGCCGTCGGTCACGGCCTTCTGGAGAGCTTGGATGAGAGCGGCCTGTGCGGCGTCGCTTCCTACGGTTTCGGCGTCGGCGATGGCGTCGTTGAGTTCTTCAAGATAGAGAGCCAGCGTGTTGGGGCTTACGTAGGTGAGGTTGAAGTTGTCCCAAATGCTCCAGTTGGTGTCGCTGTTGCACTTGATGCCTACACGGAGCGTACCGTCGGTGACGGGCACTTTCACCGTTACCCAGAAGTTGCCTTCGGAAGACATGGCTGCAAAGTCGGACATGGAGTTGGCGAAGTGTTTGCCGTCGAGGTTCTTGCCGCCGTCGTTCATCGTTTCGGAGTAAGCGGAGCAAACGGGCTGCTGGGTGTCGTTGGCGTAGAGATAGGCGTCGATGTTTTCTTGGCCGTCGAGGTAAGCCTGGTAGTTTGCGGTGGTGTATTCGCCTACGCGCTCAAAGGCTTGGGCTGAGAGTTCATACACGCCGTTGGGCAGACCGGTGAGCACCTGGTAGAGGTCGTAAGCGGCATGGTAGGCTTCGCAGTTCTTGAGCGAAGTGTCGACCTTGGTGTTGTTGGTCTTGCCGGACCATCCTGCGCCGCCGTTCTCAAACGAGGGATCGGCAAGGAGGTAGGTGACGTCGGTGCCTTCCTTGGTGAACGACTTGGCGAGGGCTGCGGTGTAGTCGGCCACGGTCTGGGTGTAAGCCTTCACGTCGTCGGTGCCGTAGAGGAGGCCTTCGGTGATTTCGGCGTATGAGTTGCCCTTTTCGTCTTTGGTGAAGAGTGCGTTGAGGTCGGCAGCCTTGCTGTAGCCGGCTTCGGCGGTGTAGGTTTCGAGGGCGGCGTCGGCAGCGGCTTTGGCTTCGGCGAGAGCGGCGTAGGCGCTGATGTTGTCGGCTACGGCAGCTTTGGCTTCGGCGAGCGCGTTGACGGAGGCGGTTATCTTGTCCTCAGTGGCAGTGGAGCTTGCGGCAACGTCCTTGGCGTCGGCAATGGCTTGGTTGAGTGCAGCCACCACGTCGGCGTTGGCCTTCACGTCGGCCACGTAGGTTTCGGCTTCGGCAATTTTCTCGTTGAGACTTTCCACAAGAGCGGAGGTGTCTACGCCAAGATAGTTGACCTTGAGGTTACCGAAGAAGATGAAGTTGACGGTGGTGTTGAGGGTTTGGATACCGAAGGTGAGTTTGCCGTCGGTCACCACTGTCTTCACGGTGACGTGGACGGGTTTGTCGGGCACGGAGGAGCAGTTGGCACTCTTGTCGTTGGCAAAGAGGGAAGTACCGGTCTGCGTGCCGTTGGGATTGGTTCCGCAAGAGGCGTTGATGTCTACCGACACTTCGTAAACGCCGTTGGGAAGGTTTTCGAGGGTTTGAGAGATGCTGCCGTCGGCGAGGTGACCGCCGTTGCTGCTTGAGGTCCAGCAGTTGAGACCTGCGGTGAGGGCGTCGCCCGTTTCCTGTACGGTGTAGCTCTTGGTCTGTGCGTCGTAGGCCTTACCCACAACGGTCCATCCCGCAGTGGCGGTGCTGGGAGCGATGTAGGCTGCGAGGCTGAAGGGATTTTCGGCATTTGCGCCGGAGTTGCTGATGGCCTGGTAGCGCTTGAGAACGGCGGCCTTGGCAGTGGCGGCGTTGAGTTCGTCGACGGTTGCGCTGCTGTTGTTGTAGACAGCGGCGATTTCGGTCACGTCGGCGCCGAGGTCGTCGGCTTCGTTGATGGCTTTGCCGAGTTCAAGGCGTGCGGAGTAGAGGGCGAGGTCGAACGAGGTGCTCACGCACTTCCACTTCGTGCCGTAGTCGGCGGTGCTGGTGAAGTCGGCGGGCTTGAGCAGACCGTTCACGGCGTCGAGTCCGGCATTGCCGGTGAGGCCTTTCTGCCAGCCTACGCACACAGTGCCGTCCACTGCGGTGCTGAGGGCGCCGTAGGAGTAGAGTTCGAAGCTGTTGTCGTCGGCGATGTTGACAACGTATTCCACGTTGCGGTTGGACTGCGAGGCGTAGTCCATCCACGTCTGGCCGTCGGAACTGTCGACGAACATCTTCTTCCACGAACCTGTACCGTTGTTGTAGAGGGAGATGGACGAAACGTCGGTGGTGGTGGTGGCTTCAGACTTGAACTCGGCGGCCTTGCTTGCGGAGAAGCTGGCACGCGTGCCCCAGTTGTTGCCTGCGATGACGAACTGATGGCCCTGCAGGTTGTAGAGGTAGAAGGTGGCGCCTGAGCCGTTGAGCACGGTGGAGGGGTCGATGCAGTCGGCATCGGGCACCGTGGGGAGCTCCACCTTGTCGGCGAAGGCCTGGTTGCCGAAGAGGGCGAGAAGGCCTGCGGTGAAGAGTAGTTTTTTATCCATAGGGGTTGTTTATGATATTAGTTGATTGTGCATGGTTGTTTTTCACGGATTGTGGGAGTGTATACAAGTAATGCTTTTGCGTTTGATGTGGTGGGCTTACAGCCCGCAACATTATCGGCCGCATATACCCAGGCCGCGTCACTTCGCTCCGTGACCAGGGCTTACGAGTGGTGGCCTTTCAGGCCGCTCGCAGCATGAAACCGTTGCAGTAATCTGCGCATGTCATTTTTGTATGTCTCAAATCCAAGGCAAATATAACACTTGCCTTGCAGAGTTGCTATCTCCGCCAAGCATTTTTAGGCAGTAAAGCTGAAAAATGACGAAAGTTTCGCCCCTTTTGCAACAAATTTGGACGCTTCGCGGGCCCGCGCTGGGCATTTTATGCGGCAAATAATTGTTGCGCAGTGTGCCATATTTCATTTGCATTGCGGGCAGAATCGGAAAGAAACCCTTAAATTTGCACACTGAAAGCAAATGTGTGCTTTCGCAACTGTCAACACCCCGGATATGTCTATCACAAAAACCCGCCAGCGGCTGCTTGAGGTGGCTCGCGAACTTTTTGCCCACAAAGGACTTGAAGCCACGACGATGAACGACATCGCCACCGCCTCCGGGCGCGGACGGCGCACGCTCTACACGTATTTCCGCAACAAGGAGGAGATATACTACGCCGTCATTGAGGAAGAGCTTGAAGGACTTTCCGAAAAGCTCGACCGCGTGAAGGAACTCCACGTAGGCCCGTTTGAGAAAATATCCACGCTCATCTACACCCACCTCAACATCATACGCGAAACGGTGGCCCGCAACGGCTCGCTCCGCGCAGAGTTTTTCCGCAACATATGGATGGTGGAGAAGATGCGCAAACGCTTCGACGAAGAGGAGCACCGCGTGATCCGCGAAGTGCTGAAAGAGGGTATGGACTGCGGAGACTTTCACATAGAAAACCTCAGCCTCATGACCGACATTGTGCACTATGCGCTGAAGGGCCTCGAAGTGCCGTACATCTACGACCGCCTCGGCGAGGGACTCTCGGAAGAGGAATGGATGCCCATCGTGCGCGGCATCGTTGCCCGCGTGCTCAACGTGAAGCAATAGCACTAATTAAGTAATGCTCAAAAAAACAACTTATCTATTCAGGCCGCTCGCCGCACAAATGCCTCTATAAAAAACTGAGCAACTTGTTTTTACATGTTACTAAACAACTTTTTAGTGTAAGAATAAAACGTGCAAAACTAACAAAACGAGGCTACGCCTCCACGCTTCGCCTTTTGGAGCAAGGCTTTTGAGGCATTCTACTTACGGCACGAGTCCAATGGCGAAGCCTCGTTTTATTTGTTTTGAAGGTTTTATTTTCACTGAAACACACGAAGTGTGGTTGACATTAGACAACTTAGTATTTACATACAACAAACATACAAAGAAAAAGAAACTATGGGACTTTTAACCGGAAAGACGGCGCTCATCACGGGTGCTGCACGCGGCATTGGTAAAGCCATCGCACTGAAGTTCGCCGAAGAAGGCGCAAACATAGCGTTCACCGACCTCAAGATTGACGAGAACGGCGAAGAAACGCGCAAGGAAATTGAAGCCAAGGGCGTGAAGTGCCTCGCTTACGCTTCAAACGCTGCCAGCTTCGACGACACCGCTGCCGTTGTGGCCAAAATCCACGAAGACTTCGGTTCCATCGACATCCTCGTCAACAACGCCGGCATCACGAAGGACGGCCTTATGCTACGCATGACGGAAGCCCAGTGGGACGCCGTGATTGCCGTAAACCTCAAGTCGGCCTTCAACTTCATCCACGCCTGCACGCCCATCATGATGCGCCAGCGCAAGGGTTCCATCATCAACATGGCCTCTGTAGTAGGTGTTCACGGCAATGCCGGACAGAGCAACTACGCTGCCTCCAAGGCCGGCCTCATTGCCCTCGCCAAGAGTGTGGCACAGGAGATGGGCAGCCGCGGCATCCGCGCCAACGCCATTGCTCCGGGCTTCATCGAAACGGCCATGACGGCCCAGCTCTCCGACGAAGTGCGCAAGGAATGGATGAAGGCCATCCCCCTCCGTCGCGGCGGAAAGCCCGAGGACATTGCCGACGTGGCCACGTTCCTCGCTTCCGACATGGCAAGCTACGTCAGCGGCCAGGTCATCCAGGTCGACGGCGGTATGAACATGTAATTCATGTCTTTTTAAGTTTTACCAAACGATTGGTTGCCGCCTCGTACTGCACGACCGCAGTGCGGGGCGGCAATTTCTTAATGTGCGAATGTGCAGATGTGCAAATGTGCAAATGAAGGATGCCTTTTGCGCAACGTGCACCCTCTATGTAGGCGAACGATGGGGGCGAGCTCTCCCGAGCTCGCTTGCGCGAGCAAAGCAAAATATGCAGAGAGAATAAAACATTCAAAACAAACAAAACGGCTACGCCCTCAAGCGGCTAAAAAAGGCATAGCCTTTCGTTTTGAAAGTTCAAGACTGGCAGTCTCATGGCGCAGCCTGTTTTATTTGTTTTGAACGTTTTATTTTCAAAGTTTGCAAGCGCAGCCGCGAAAAAGTCTCTTTGAAGCCGCGCAAGCGAAGTCAGGAGACTTCGCCCCCATCGCTCGCCCCCATCGTTCGCCCCATAGAGGGTGCACATTTACACATCCTCCAAACATCCTCCTCACTATGGAAATAATATACGAAGACAACCACGTGATTATCGTGAACAAGGCGGCCGGCGAGATTGTCCAGGGCGACAAGACGGGCGACCGCACGCTTGCCGACGAGGTGAAGGCTTACATCAAGGAGAAATATGCCAAGCCGGGCGAGGTGTTTCTCGGTGTGGTGCACCGGCTGGACCGCCCCGTGAGCGGCATCGTGGTGTTTGCCCGCACGAGCAAGGCGCTCTCGCGGCTCAACGACATGTTCCGCACGGGCAAGGTCCACAAGACGTACCACGCCGTTGTGGGCAATGCGCCGAAGGAACCCGAAGCTACGCTTACCTCCTGGCTCACGCGCAACGAGAAGCAGAACAAGGCTTACTCCCACCCTTCGGAGGTGCGCGGAAGCAAAAAGGCGGTGCTCGACTATAAGCTCATCAGCCAGAGCGAGCGTTATTTTCTTCTTGAAGTGAACCTCCACACGGGCCGCCACCACCAGATCCGCTGCCAGTTGGCCTCCATAGGCTGCGCCATAAAGGGCGACCTGAAATACGGTGCCCCGCGTTCGAACCCCGACGGCTCCATCTGCCTTCACGCGCGCCACATAGAGTTTGAACACCCAGTGAGCCACAAGCTCATCAGCCTCGATGCGCCCTACCCC
>CAVCAV010000156.1:0-7252 GCA_963600165.1 Christensenella sp. UBA1685
ACTTCAGGCGGTTCGGAAGCCGTGCTTTTTGCTTTCCTCTCCTGTTTGAATCCTGGCGACGAAATTATTGTGCCCGAACCCGCGTATGCCAATTATATGGCGTTTGCCATTTCTGCCGGTGCGCGTATCCGCACCATTGCCACTACAATAGAGGAGGGCTTTTCCCTTCCCAAAGTGGAGAAGTTTGAGGAACTTATCAATGAACATACGCGCGCTATACTTATATGTAATCCTAACAACCCCACAGGCTATCTTTACACGCGTCGCGAAATGAACCAGATTCGCGATCTTGTGAAGAAATACGACCTCTATCTCTTTTCCGATGAAGTCTATCGTGAATTCATCTATACGGGTTCGCCGTACATTTCCGCTTGCCATCTTGATGGCATAGAGCAGAATGTGGTGCTTATCGACTCCGTGTCGAAGCGCTACAGCGAATGCGGCATACGCATCGGCGCCCTCATTACGAAAAATGCAGAGGTGCGCAAGGCCGTGATGAAGTTCTGCCAAGCTCGCTTGAGTCCTCCTCTCATTGGCCAGTTGGTGGCAGAAGCTTCGCTCGACGCTCCCGAAGAATATAGCCGCGACGTGTATGACGAATATGTGGAGCGACGCAAATGCCTCATTGACGGTTTGAACCGAATCCCCGGCGTGTATTCTCCGATACCGATGGGCGCTTTTTACACGGTGGCCAAACTTCCCGTAGACGATGCGGAGAAGTTCTGCGCCTGGTGTCTCACCGATTTCGAGTACGAAGGACAGACCGTCATGATGGCTCCGGCCGCCGGCTTCTACACCACGCCCGGTGCCGGCCGCAACCAAGTGCGTATAGCCTACGTGTTGAAGAAAGAAGATTTGCAGCGTGCCCTCTTCGTGTTGCAGAAAGCACTCGAGGCATATCCTGGACATGAATAGCTCTACCCTTTAATCTGAAAGAAAATCTGTGCTCTCCCTATTCTTAGCTAAACGATTCATGCATCCGCGCCTTTCCAAAGAAGAGGCAAAGGCAAATAGCGGAGCATCGGTGCCGGCCGTGCGCATTGCCATAGCCGGCATTGCCGTAGGCTTGGCCGTAATGATAGTAACACTCTGCGTGGTGAAAGGATTCCAGCGCGAAGTGAGCAATAAAATCATCGGTTTCGCTTCCCATATTGAACTCCTTGACCAGCGTGCCTTTGGCTCTCCCGAGTCATATCCTGTGGTCACGGACCAAAGCGTGGTCAATATGGTCAAACATACCGAAGGCGTCACGCACGTACAGCGGTTTTCAGAGAAGATGGGTATTCTCAAAACCGATGAAGACTTCATGGGCGTTTGCCTGAAAGGAGTTGCTGCAAGCGACTATGACCTCGCTTTCCTGCGAAAGTGCGTGGTGGAGGGAAAATTGCCGCAATGGACCGACAGCGTGTCGTCCAACGAGGTTGCCATATCGCGCGTGCAGGCCGAGAAACTCCACTTGAAACTAGGCGACAAGGTCAACAGTTACTTCTTCTCCAACACCATCAAGCAGCGTGTGTTCCGTGTGGCGGCCATCTACGACACGCAGATGCACCAATTCGACAACAGTTTTATCCTTACTGACCTTTACACCGTAAACCGCCTAAACAATTGGGCTACCGACCAAAGCAGCGGCTTGGAAATCCGTGTAAAGGACATGGACAGTGTCACACCCACACACGTCAAACTCAAACGTGCCTTTACCAACAAGACGGACAGTTATGGGGGTGAGTACAGCCTGGTAAACATCTATGAAAATCCCCGTACGGGCAGTGTGCTTTCGTGGCTCAATCTCTTGGATTTCAATATACTCGTGATTCTCGTCATTATGCTTTGCGTGGCGGGTATAGGCATGATTAGCGGATTGCTCATCCTTATATTGGAACGTACGTCCACTATCGGTCTGCTTAAAGCTCTTGGTGCCTCCAACCGCCGCATACGTCGCACGTTCCTCTGGTATGCCTTCTTCATCGTAGGCAAAGGCATGATATGGGGAAATGTCATTGGATTTGCCGTGATTGGACTTCAGGCGAAGTTCCATGTGTTCCACCTCGACCCTGCTTCCTATTATGTAGACACTGTGCCGGTTGAGGTAAACGTGCTTTGGCTCCTCGGCATCAATCTGCTCACGCTTGCCCTTACGATGCTGGCGCTCATTGTCCCCAGTTTCCTCGTTTCCAAGGTACAGCCCGCCAAAGCCATTCAGTTTGACTGATATTAATGTATACGTCCATGACCAAAACCGACATACGTTGCTCCCTATTTCGTTTGCTGTTTCTATTTAGCATAGCGTTACTCCCTGCCGTCGGCATGGGGCAACGCCTTTGCCGTATATTCGGAACCATTCACGACGACCAAGGGAACCCTATAGAGATGGCTTCCGTGCGTGTCAACGGCCAAAGTGCGTTTTGCCTGAGCAACTTGAAAGGACAGTATAGCCTTTGGTGCACGAGCACCGACTCTGTGCGGGTGGTCTACTCCATGATCGGTTACGAAACGCGCAAACGCCTCTTGCGTTCGCCGGCGGACTCTATTCGTCTCGACGTGGTGCTTCCTGTGTATGAGAAAGGAACGCTCGGTGAGGCCGTAGTTACGGGACATGGCGTGCAGACGGGTTCCATGCAGCGCATTACGAAGCCCGACACGAAGCTCACTCCTTCCACAACGGGCAATGCCGTGGAGGAAATCATTGCCACCCAGGCGGGTGTGTCAACCCATAGCGAGCTTTCTTCGCAATACAATGTGCGCGGCGGTTCTTTCGACGAGAACTGTGTGTATCTGAACGGCGTAGAACTTTACCGTCCTATGCTCGTGCGTTCTGGTCAGCAAGAGGGCCTTTCCGTCATCAATCCCGATATGGTGGAAAACATAGCTTTCTCAAGTGGTGGCTTTGAAGCGCGCTATGGCGATAAGATGTCGTCGGTACTCGACATTACGTACAAACGCCCCGAAGCGTTTGAAGCCACCGTGCAAGGTTCGTTCCTTGGCGGCGGAGCATACGTAGGGTGGGGTAACAAGAAAGTAAGCCTGATGACGTCCGTGCGTTATAAAACCACACGCCACCTTTTAGGCACGATGGATACTGGAGGCGAATACCAGCCCCACTTCCTCGACTACCAAACCTTCTTTTCATGGCATCCGTCGCAGCGTTGGAGTTTCGACGTACTTGCCAACATTTCCGACAACCACTACAAGTTCAAACCGGCCGACCGCGAAACGAAATTCGGTACGATGGACGACCCTCGCACCTTCAAGGTCTACTTCGACGGACAGGAGAAGGACTATTTCCGTACACTTTTCGGCGCAGCCACACTAACGCGCCACTTTACGCCCAACACGTATCTGGCTTTGCAGTTCTCCACCTTTTCCACGAAGGAACACGAGACTTACGACATTCAAGGCGAATATTGGCTCAACGAAGCCACCTCACAGGAGGAACTAGGTGTGGGAACCTATATGGAACATGCCCGCAACCGTTTGAAGGCCAATGTTTATAACGTGGGACTCTCGTTCCGCAGCAAAATAACGGCCCACACGCTTCAGGCAGGATTCAATTTCCAACGCGAAAAGATTGACGAGAATTCGCGTGAATGGGAAATGCGCGATTCCATGGGCTATTCCTTGCCCTACAATCCGAGCCTCTTGCAGCTTATCTACAGCCAGCGCTCCATTGCCGAACTTTCCACCACGCGTTTGAGCTTTTATGCCCAGGACCAATGGCGCATTAAGTCGGGCGTCGGTCTGTTCAACGTGACTTACGGCTTGCGTTTGAGTCATTGGAGCTGGAACGGTGAGACCATTGTCAGTCCGCGCGCTTCCGTCGGTTTGCTTCCGTCGTTCTCCGACCATTGGACGTTCCGCTTCGCGACTGGCTTCTACTACCAGGCGCCTTTCTATAAGGAATTGAAAGATACGACCATTGTGAACGGAATGTCTACGGTGACGCTGAACAAAAACATCAAGTCGCAGCGTTCCATCCATTTTGTGTTGGGTGCAGACTATACGTTCCGCATGGCCGACCGTCCCTTCCGCTTCACTGCTGAAGCGTACTACAAAGCGCTCTCTCGCTTGATTCCCTATACGGTCGACAATGTGCGCGTGGTCTATTACGGACAGAATGCCGCCTCGGGCTATGCTGCGGGTATCGACTTCAAGCTCTTCGGCGAATTTGTGCCGGGTACGGATTCCTGGCTTACCTTCTCGCTTATGAGAACGAAAGAAAAGATAGGCGGAACATGGTTGCCGCGTCCTACGGACCAGTTATATAATGTGTCGCTCTATTTCACCGACTATTTCCCCGGCACCACGCGCTGGATGTTTACCTTGAAGGCGGCCTTTGCCGACGGTCTTCCGTTCCGTGCTCCCCGCAGTTCGCTGACGAGCCAGACGTTCCGTGCTCCGGCTTACAAACGTGTGGACGTGGGCATGAGTTACCGGTTGATAAAGAATTCCGACCGACACATTACGCACGGCTTCGGACGTTTCTTTAAAAATGCTTGGCTTGGCGTGGACTGCTTCAACCTTCTTGGCATCAGCAACGTGAACTCCTATTATTGGATTACGGACATTACCAACACGCAATATGCCGTGCCTAACTATCTTACCGGCCGACAACTCAATGCGCGCATCAGTTTGGAGTTCTAACAACGGCACAGGCTCTTATAAAGCACGAAAAAAAGCGAACCTTTTCGAAGGCTCGCTTTTTTCTTGATGTATAATTCCGTTCTTACTTACTTGTTTGCTTCCTGGAGCAACTTGGCCATTTGCTCTTGGAGTTCCTTTGCTTTGGCTGCGGCTGCAGAGGCGAAGTTCTCTGTGGAGTCGGCGTAGATGATGCCACGTGAAGAGTTGACGAGGAGACCGCAGTCCTTTGTCATGCCATATTTGCAGACCTCTTCGAGTGAACCGCCCTGGGCACCCACACCGGGAACGAGGAGGAAGTGGTTGGGGACGATTTTGCGGATGTCTTCGAACAGACGGCCTTGCGTGGCGCCTACCACGTACATCATCTGCTTGTCGTCGGCCCACTGCTGCGAGGTGCGGAGCACTTTCTCGAAGAGACGCTCGCCGTTGGCGTCGGTGGTAAGCTGGAAGTCGTGTGAGCCCTTGTTGCTCGTCAGAGCGAGAAGAATGACCCATTTGCCTTCGTACTGAAGGAAGGGGCTTACGCTGTCCTCGCCCATGTAGGGAGCCACGGTGAGCGAATCGATGTCGAGTTCTTCAAAGAACGAACGGGCATACATTGCCGACGTGTTGCCAATGTCGCCGCGTTTGGCATCGGCTATGATGAACTGTTCGGGATAGTTTTCCTTGATGTACTTCACCGTTTTCTCGAAAGCCGTCCAGCCTTTCAGACCGAAGCATTCGTAGAAGGCAAGGTTGGGCTTGTATGCCACGCAGTAGGGGGCGGTGGCGTCGATGATGGCTTTGTTGAAAGCGAAGATGGGGTCTTCTTCCTTAAGAAGGTGTTGGGGAATCTTCTTGAGGTCCGTATCAAGTCCTACGCAGAGAAACGACTGCTTGGTGCGGATGTTGTCGATAAGCTGTTGCTTGTTCATATAGCTATGCTTTTTTGATGATGAATTCATTCCTCGTCGTCCTTGTCCTCGAGGCAAAGACGGCGCAGGTCGTACATGGAGCCGTTGTAGATGTTGAAATCCACGTTGCCTTTTATGCCACCAACCTTACCGCAGTCGGTGTGTTGCCAAAACTTCCACTGGCCCTTGTAAGCCAGTTTCGACACGTGGTAGTGGGCTATCCAGTATGGGTAGCGCTCAAACTCCTTGGCGTTGAGGTAAGATTCGCGAAACTTGTAGCCCGTGTAGAGAATGGGTGGCACACCATAGTGCTTCTCCACAAGGTCGAGCCACGTTTTGGCAGCCTTCTGGAGCTGCTCTTTGGAGAGCTGTCCTGTTTCTTCTATGTCGAGCACGGGTGGAAGGTCGCCGGCTTCGAGATGCACTTGTTTGAGGTAATACTCCGCCTGGTCCTTAGCGGGCACACCCGGCTTGAAGTAGTGGTATGCACCGCGTATAAGACCTATTTCGCGTGCCTCGTAGAAGTTGTCGTTGAAGTTTTCGTCGAGGAAGTTCTTGCCTTCGGTGGCTTTGACGAAAACGAAGCTGACGCCTTCTTTACCGATGTTAGCGCGGGAAAGCTTGTCCCAATCTATTGTACCTTGGTGGTGACTTACGTCGATGCCACGGATGGAGTAGCCTTCGGGATAAATCTCGTTGCCGTAGCGTGCGTTCCAACGGGAAGTGTAGGGTTCAACGAAATAGATGTAGGTCCAATAGCAGAGCAGTCCGCTGAACAGAATGACGCCGAGGCGAATCAGCACCGTACGCGTCTTCCGCGTCATGTCGGCAAAACCGTTCTTCCGTTTTTTGCGGTTGGCGGGTTTGCGTCGTGAAGCGGATGGCTTGCGCACGGGGGCTCGTCGCGGTGTCTGTGCTGCACGTGGTGTTTTCACTGCCATTGGTGGAGTAGGGGAGTTGACGGTTCTCTGCCGGGACGGAGGTGTCTTTTTATAGGCAGAATGATTGGGTGTTTTACCTCTTGTTTTCAAAACGAGGGTTACGCGGAACAATCCCACGCAACCCTCGGAAAATTGCTGTTCACTTTCGTTGTGCCTGAGTGCCCGTACGGGAGCATCCTTGGCGCAATCGTTTGCGAACTTGTTGTATGTTAGGCTTGTTGTGCCTTATTGGCTGTTTATTTGCCCTGCTCGAGTTTGAGCGTTACGGTGCACTGGTCGCACACTTCGGTAGGACCAAAGTACTGGATGGGGCCAGGGTAAACGAAGCAGGTGTTTTCTGCCCATTCGTCGCGGTGAGCGGCGAATTCCTTGAAGGGAGCGCCGTCGAGACGAACGAGGGCTTTCTTGATAACGGGCTTCATCTTACCATTGCGGCGTTCCATGTTCATCATCATGGTGATGGGCACACCACCGGCAACCCAGTTTTCAGCGGGAGCCGTAGTGTTCTTCACGATGGCCATGTAGCCGGTCTTGCCGTTTGCCACGAGCTGTGCAGCGCTCGTACCGAGGGCGTAGCAGTAGTCGGCATCGTAGTTGGAGGGAGCTGCGCAACGTCCTTCGTAACCGAAGAAGTGGTGCTGTGCGGCGAACTTGCCGGTGTACTTGCCTTCCTTCTTCCAAGCTGCGAGCTTGTTGGCAACCATTTCGGAAAGGAGCTTCTCGGTCTCGATGAGCGATACCTGTACGTTTCCGTGGGGGTCGCGCTCCATGGTGAGC
>CAVCAV010000157.1:0-7212 GCA_963600165.1 Christensenella sp. UBA1685
TGTCGCTTCGCTTGCCCTGGGCTATGTTGTCATTGGGCTTTCAGCCCGCCATCGCCCAATAAATAAAGGGGAAGAGCCCGTTTCCAGGTCTCTTTTTGTCATATAAACAAAATCAGTTTGTTTCCAGGTCTCTTTTTGTCATATAAGCCAAATAATCTTCGTGCAAGCGAGCTCTGGAGAGTTCGCGTCCTACCCGAAAAGTTCGCGCAATGCTTCTTCCACGCGGCTGACGGGGACGATGTCGATGTCGGCATGCATTTCCTCGAGGCCTTTCATGTTGCCGGCGGGCACGAGGATGCGGGCGAAGCCGAGTTTTGCGGCTTCCTGAATGCGCTGCATGATGCGGGTGACGGGGCGAATTTCGCCGCTGAGGCCCACTTCGCCCGCCATGCACACGCTGCGTTCTATGGCGGTGTCGACGTTGCTTGAGAGCACGGCGGCAATGACGGAGAGGTCGATGGCGGGGTCGGTCACGCGGATGCCTCCGGCAATGTTGAGAAACACGTCCTTCTGCCCCAGTTTGAATCCCACGCGCTTTTCGAGCACGGCGAGGAGCATGTTGAGGCGGCGTATGTCGAAGCCTGTGGCGGAGCGCTGCGGTGTGCCGTAGGCGGCGGTGGACACGAGTGCCTGCGTTTCGATGAGGAAGGGCCTGATGCCTTCCACTGCGGCTGCGATGGCCATGCCGCTGAGTTCTTCTCCGCCTTGCGTGAGGAGCAGTTCGGAGGGGTTGTCCACGGGGCGCAGTCCGTCGGCACGCATTTCGTAGATGCCCAGTTCGGAGGTCGAGCCGAAGCGGTTTTTTATGCTTCGCAGAATGCGGTACATGTAGTGGCGGTCGCCTTCAAACTGCAGCACGGTGTCGACGATGTGTTCGAGCACTTTCGGTCCGGCAATGGAGCCTTCCTTGGTGATGTGGCCCACGAGCACTACGGGCGTACCGCTTTCTTTGGCATACTTGAGGAGCGACGATGCGCATTCGCGAATCTGCGTGATGGAGCCGGGCGACGACTCCACGTTTTCCACGCTCATGGTCTGTATGGAGTCGATGACCACGAGGTCGGGCTGCACGTTGCGTATTTCGGCAAAGACCTGTTCGAGGCGTGTTTCGCAGAGGAGGAAGATGTCGGCGCTCTGGTGGGTGATGCGGTCGGCGCGCAGCTTTATCTGCTTCTCGCTCTCTTCGCCGCTCACGTAGAGCACGCGTCGGTCGGCCATCCTCACGATGGTCTGCAGCAGGAGGGTGGACTTGCCTATGCCGGGTTCGCCTCCGATGAGAATGATGCTGCCGGGCACAATGCCCCCTCCGAGCACGCGGTCGAGTTCGTGGTCGTGGGTGAGGTAGCGCGGTTCTTCTTCGGCGGTCACCTGCGAGAGGAGCACGGGGCGCGGGCGGCTCGCCGGAGCCGGTCCGAGGGCCTGTCGGGCACGTGCTTCGCTGGCCGAGAGGGAAGGCTCGGGGGCAATGTGAAACTCCTTCATGGTGTTCCACTGTCCGCAGGCGGGGCAACGTCCCACCCACTTCGCCGACTCCTGTCCGCACTCCGAGCAGACGTATACGGTTTTTGTCTTTGCCATGATGAGGGAGCGTTTTAAAAACGGATTGGTCAGAAAATGTGGTAACGAAGAGTATTGGATTTCAGAGAATAAAACGTTCAAAACAGATAAAACGGGGCTACGCCTTTGAGGTTAAGCCGAAAGCAACTTTCAAAACAAAAAGCTGCGCTTTTGTCGCTGCATGGAAGCGAAGCCTCGTTTTGTTTGTTTTGAACGTTTTGTTTTCAAAAGATGCGAACTTTCGTTGATGTGTTTTTGTTACATACTTTCCAGCGCGTCGCGCATGTGCACCAGTTCGGCGCGCACTTCGCGCAGGCGGTTGAGGGCGTCGAGGGTCTGCATTTCGCCCTCTTTGTTCTTGCGCAGGGCTTCGCGTGCGGCGGCGAGTTTCATGCCGCGCACTTTTACGAGGTTGTACACCACGCGCACGTCTTCGATGTCGTCTTTGGTGTACTGCCGCGAACCGCGTCCGTTTTTCTTCGGCTTGATCTGGTTGGGAAACTCTTTCTCCCAATAGCGCAGCAGCGTTTCGTTCACGCCGAACATTTCCGCCACTTCGCGGATGGAGTAGATGATTTTGTTTACTTGGAAGGCCATGGGATGTTAATGTGCAAATGTTTCGCTTCGCGAATGTGCAAATGTGTCGCTTTGCGAATGTGCAAATGTGCAAATGTGCGAATGTGCAAATGAAGGATGCCTTGAGGGCTTTGTGGGGGCGTAGCGTATGGGGGTGAAGTGCCTTTCATTTGCATATTTGCACATTCGCACATCCGTTAGTTATGGTTGCAAATCTTGGTGGTGTCCACGGTGAAGGCTTCTTCCGTGGCGGCCTTGAACTTTCCTCTTTCGGCGAGGAAGTCCACGAGGGCTTCGGCGGTGAGGTCGGTGGCCGAGCAGGTGTAGAAGCGCTCGTCGGCGCCAAACCGTGCTACGATGGCTTCAACGAGGGCTTCGCGTGTGGGGTAGGAGTTTCCCTCCATCATGTGGAGTACTTCGTGTCCGTGTGTCATATTTTTATAAAGTAGGGTTTATGGATGTGCAAAAACGGGGACCATCTCTTCGCGGTCGGGCCAGTGGGGGAGATGGAAGAGGGGAACGGGCCGTCCGCCCACGCCGCTCCAGTCGATGCGGCGCACGTGGTCGAACTCAGGCGGACCGAAGTCGAACGAGCGTCCGTAGAGCACGATGGCGCCAATGGCATCGTCTGCCTCCCACAGTCCGCCGCCCCAGACGCAGCGTTCGCCTTGGCCCTGGAGGTCGCGGTGGAGATAAACGTGTCCGAACTTGAGCACCCCGTCTTGCGTGATGATGAATTTGCGGAACATCAGTCGGCGTTGGTGTATACGTTTTCAATCTCCACTACGTACATCGTGTGGAGCGAGCCGCCGGGCTGGTCGTTGTACCAGCGGGTGAGCACCTCGTTGTCGAGGAAGTTTTCGGGACGGAACTCCGTGCGGAACAGTTTGCGGCCTTCAATGGTGAGGCGTGCCTGCTCGAACGTCACGGCGCCGTGCTCCGTCTCTACGGGAAGCAGCCCCGTTTCGGCGGCCTTGTCGTGGTCGCGTCCCGACTTCGAACCGCAGAAGTTGTAGGCTTCTCGCATGGCCTTGTCGTGTCCGAGGAAGGCGAGCGTGAGGTGTTCGTTCTCTTCGATGAAGGGGTAGGTGTAGCGTTCGGGTCGCACGAAGATGAACGCCACGGGCTTGTTCCAAAGCCAGCCTATGCCGCCCCACGAGGCCGTCATCATGTTGAACTTCTCTTTCGTGCCTGCGGTGATGAGCATCCATTCTTTTCCGATGAGCTCAAAGGCATTCTCCTTGGCTATGGCGTCGACAGTTGTCTTTTGCATGTTGTATGTGTGTGTGGTGAAAAATGTGGAGCGCGCCGCCGCCGTTTCGGCAGTTGTGCCGGGCGGCTTGGCACGTGGATAATGGTTTAATGCTCCAAAATTACGAAATTCTGTCAGAAAATGTGCGGTGAGGGGTAGGAAGTGAGAAAATTGGTGCCACGTGGGAAGCGAATGAGCGAACGATGGAGCGAACGATGGGGGCGAGCTCTCCCGAGCTCGCTTGTGCGGCTATATCATCATGCATTTAATAATATTGCTCGCGTACGCGTGCTATATACGCGCGCGTATACACCGAAGTTTGTGCAACCTGCTGTCAGCCTTCATCGCGCGTTTTGCGCCCTCTATGGAGGCGACGTTTGAAACGTCGCGCTCTACACGGCACTACGCAAAATGTGCTGCGCTTTGTGCGACGTTTTAAACGTCGCCTCCATAGAAGGCGGAGCGCCGTGTAGAGCGCGAAGTCGGGAGACTTCGCCCCCATGCGCTTGCGCCCCCATCGTTCGCCCCCATCGTTCGCCTGACAGCAACAAGAAACGTACACAGAAGTTTTGCTTTATTAAATCTTTGCTGTCAGCAAGGCCCGTGACCGATTTTTCTCTCCTTTGACGAATAATTTACCCTTATGGAAAAGTTGCTGTCACCCGAGTGCGGAAACTGACGCCGCTGAAAATGAGCGAATTGTGCAGCGCTTGCAGCAAACGGGCTGACAGATGACGGCAACTTGCACAAACTTCGGTGTAATGCGTGCGTACGCGTGCGCGCGAGAGGCTGAGTTTGGAGCGGGATGTGGCGTGGAATTATATGTAAACGTTTGCAAAAAACTTTCTGCGAGCCCAACGCGTTGGGTGGGCGGAAAATTCTTACGGCGTGCCTTGGATTTTTTACGGCGTGCCTTGGATTTTTTACGGCGTGCCTTGGACGAACGATGGGGGCGTAGCGCATGGGGGCGAAGTCTCCTGACTTCGCATGAGCGCTTGTAAGGGTTACTTTGAATCGTGTAGAGCGCGACGTTTCAAACGTCGCCTCCATAGAGGGCGTCACTTATCGCTCAAGCGAAGTCAGGAGACTTCGCCCCCATCGTTCGCCCCATAGCTCGCCCACTAAACACCTCTCATTTGCACATTCGCATATTTGCACATTTGCACATTCGCGAAGCGGTCCATTACCACATTGTGAAGTAACTTTGCACATCCATAACCATCACTCCCATGCATTTCATAGACACCCACACCCACATCTATACCGAAGAGTTCAATGCCGACCGCGCCGACGTGGTGCGCCGCGCCTTAGAGGCCGGAGCGGACATGCTGCTGCTGCCCAACATCGACGAGGCGTCCATCGGCCCCATGCTCGACCTGTGCCGGGCCTACCCCACCCTGTGCCGCCCCATGATGGGGCTCCACCCCACCGAACTCCCCGCCGACCCCTACCCGCTCCTCGAACGCATGGAACGTATGCTTGCCGACCCCCAGACGCCCTTCGTGGCCGTCGGCGAAGTAGGCATCGACCTCTACTGGGACGACTCGCGGCGCAAGGAGCAGATCGATACGTTCCGCCTCCAGGCCGAATGGGCCGCAAGGTTCAAGCTCCCGCTCATGGTGCACAGCCGCAGCGCCCACCGCGAACTGGTGGACACGCTTCTTCCGCTGCGCAACGACCTTCAGGGCGTGTTCCACTGCTTCGGCGGCACGGACGAGGAGGCGCACGAACTGCTCACGACGTTTCCCGGATTTGTGCTCGGCATAGGCGGTGTGCTCACGTTCAAGAAGTCGAAACTCCCCGCCGTGCTCCATGCCGCCGTGCCGCCAAGCCGCATCGTGGTGGAGACCGATGCGCCCTACCTCGCCCCCACACCCCACCGCGGCACGCGCAACGAACCGGCCTATGCCGCCCTCGTGGTGGAAAAGCTCGCCGAGGTCTACGGCCTCAGCTCCGAAGAGATGCAGCGCCAGCTGATAGAGAACACACGGCGGACGTTTTCCCGGCTCGTGGAATAATCAAGGAACGGGGCGGCACCATTAGGAAAGAACAAAACGTTCAAAACAAACAAAACGGCTGCGCCCGCTATGAGGTGCTTACGCCTGAAGCGCAGCCATTTTGTTTGTTTTGAGCGTTTTATTTTCCTTCTCAAAGACAATTGTCTTCACACCCTGTTTTTTCCCGCTTCGCCCGCACGTTTTTTTACCTCAAACATTATCGGTACCTTTGTGCCGCAAAATCTACAAAAAACACACGACACTATTTTTATGAAGAAGATAGACACCTCTCGCGACAAGATTGACTTCGGCTCGGGAAAGATTGGGCCGCTCTTCAGAAGCATGTTTTTCCCCACGCTCATTGGCATGCTCTTCATGTCGGCACAGACCCTCATCGACGGCATACTTGTGGGCCGCGGCGTGGGGGCCGACGGCATGGCCGCCGTCAACATTGTGGCTCCGGTATGGACGGTGGTCACCGGGCTGGGCCTGATGTTCGGCATCGGTGCCTCGGTGGTGGCCAGCATGCACCTCGCAGGCGGCAACGAGAAGGCGGCACGCATTATCCTCACCCAGGCCTTCGGCGCAAGTTTCGTGCTCATTGCCGTGCTCATAGCCCTTTGGGCTTCCATGCCAAAGGCTGTGGTCTACGGCCTGGGCTGCAGTGCGGCGCTCGAACGCTATGCCCTCGACTACCTGCTGTGGCTCCTGCCCGGCATGCCCTTCCTCCTCTGGCAGTGCGTGGGCCTGATGATGGTGAGGCTCGACGGCTCGCCGCGCTACGCCATGTGGATACAGGTGACGGGAGCCGTGGTAAACCTCGTCCTCGACTGGATTTTCATTTTCCCGCTGGGCATGGAAGTGAAGGGAGCGGCTGTTGCCACGTCCATCGCATGCATGGCGGGCGGACTGATGAGCGTGGTGTACTTCCTGAAGTTTTCGCAAAAACTGAAGTTTCGCCGGCTGAAGATGACCCTTACCTCGCTCATGCTCACCCTGCGCAACATAGGCTACATGGTGAACATCGGCGCTGCCACGTTCCTTACGGAAATAGCCATAAGCGTCACCATGGTGGCGGGCAACTACATGTTCATGTCCATGCTCCACGAAGACGGTGTGGCGGCTTTTGCCATTGTGTGTTACCTCTTCCCCGTCATTTTCTCGGTGAACAATGCCGTGGCGCAGTCGGCCCAGCCCATCATCAGCTACAACTTCGGAGCACACCAGCAGACGCGCGTGAACCGTGCGCTGCGCGTGTCGGTCTATGCCGGACTGCTCTGCGGGCTGGCCGTGATGTTCGTGCTCATTGCGGGCGACCGCTTCATTGTGGGAGCGTTTCTCCGACAGAGCGAACCGGCTTATGCGCTGGCCGTAAAGGGCATTCCTTGGTTTGCCACCTGCTCGCTGTTCTTCGCCCTCAACGTGGTGTTCATCGGCTATTTCCAAAGCATCACCCAGGCCAAGCGCGCCATGGTGTTCACTGTGCTCCGCGGCATTGTGTTTACCGTGGCCGGCTTCATGGTGCTGCCAAGGGTGCTGGGCGTCGTCGGACTGTGGACGGCCATTCCGGCTGCCGAACTTCTCACGCTCGCCATCATTCTCTTGTGCAACATGAAAAAGAAGCCTTGAGCGGGGCTTTTTCCGAATATCCGATTTTCGAATTTAAAATTCAACGAGGTTTTGTGCGGAAATCTGGCTGTAGGCCAGAATAATAGGGCCTCCAATTTGATGTACCCGTTTTTCAAAGCGAATCAGCCCGCTCGCCGCGCAATATCAACTGCTGAAAAGAAGCTTTCCATAATTGCCTACACGCTGTAGGCTAGATTAAGG
>CAVCAV010000158.1:0-7195 GCA_963600165.1 Christensenella sp. UBA1685
CTTCGTGCCGTGACCTGGGCTTACGAGTGGTGGCCTTTCAGGCCGCTCGCCGCGCATAACGAACTTCGGAATTTTGTTTTTTGTACTTTACAACAATACAACACGAAGTGTACCCTATTTCCCGCCGGTATTTTCCATCGGTTTGTAGTAAATGTCCCTTTGTGACGGCGCCACGAGGGAGGGATGGAATATGCCCGCGAGGTTTTGCAGGAGCCGTTCGGGATGGAAGGGCGTTTCTTCATAAAAAGGTGTGAGGAGGGTGTTGCAGGTCCAAATGCGGCGGTCTTTCCAAGCACGAAAATTGCGGTAGCGGGGATTGTCGCTAGCGAGGGAAGCGTAGGTGAGGGGCGCATCGGCTCCGTATTTCACGAGCCACACGTCGGCATTGCGGCCGCGGGCAAACACGCTTTCCATGTCGAGCGGAAGACTTCCGGCTTCCTTGCGGTCGGCCCAAACGTATTGCGCACCGGCATCGGCGAGCATCTTGCCCATGGTGCTGGCGCCTCCGGGCTGGTACCACGTGGCGCCGGTCTGACGGTCGCAGATGACGGTGGGTTTGGCCTCGCGGCAGTTTTCGATTTTCCGGGCGAGCGTTTCGTAGTCCTTCTTTATATGGAGGAACAAAGAGTCGGCGCGCTCGCTGCAACCGAAGAGCATGCCGTAGAAGCGCATCCATTCGGCTCTGCCGAGGGGCGACGTTTCCATGTAGTCGGCACACGCAATGACGGGAATGCCCAGACGCTCCAACGGACCGCTTCCGGCATTTTCAAAGGGGGAGATGAACACGGCGTCGCAATGTGCGGCACGTATCAGTTCGGCATTGGGCTGCATGGACGTGCCCATGGGGCGAATGTGGCCGCCTTGGGTGGAGAGGAGGGCTTTTACTTGCGGACTTATCACGAATTCGGCGTCGGTGATGCCTGCCACACGGTTTTCCACGCCGAGTTCTGCCAAGAGCGCCACGTGGACAGAGGTGGTAAGCGCAGCGTGCTCGATGGGGGTACGCACCACGGTGCCTTCTGGAACTTGGCGGGGCATCTGCTGCGAACGGTCCACGAGGACGTAGGTGGCGAGCGTCTTCCCTTCTTGCCAAGGGTCGTTTATCTTGACGAGGGTGAAACTGTCGGCACGCTCCATTTGGAGCAACGTGGCACACTCTACCTTTATCGGCGTGCCTTCAGCCGCTTGTTTTTTGCGGGCGGTGCATGCACAAAGGCCGACAAGGACGAGAAATAGAAGGAGGGTGTTGCGGAGAGTTGTTTTCATGTGATGTCAGACCGTGATTTCGCCGGCTACGCTGGTGTTCATCTTTTCAATGATTTCGTCGTGGCTGTATCCGTGGCCGAGGAGGAACATGAGTTTCGTGAGCACGCTCTCGAGGGTGCTGTCGTACCCGTTGATGACGCCGGCCTGAAGAAGTTGCAGTCCGGTTTCGTAGCGGTGCATCTCCACAGAGCCTTTCGAACACTGCGTGATGTTGACCACGATGACGCCGCGCTTGATGAGTTCGCGTATGCGTTCGACGAGCCATGCCTTCTGCGGGGCATTTCCCGAGCCGAAGGTTTTGAGCACCACGGCACGCAGGCCGTTGACGGCGATGCACGTGTCCACCACTTCCTTGCGGATGCCGGGGAAGAGGGTGAGAATCATCACGTTGTTGTCCATCAGATAATGGGGCGTGAAGGGTTCGTTGGGTGCGGGGCGGCGTATGAGGTGGTTTTCGTATTTGATGTGTATGCCGGCGTGGGCGAGGGAGGGCAGATTGAACGAGCGGAAGGCGTTGAAGCCTTCGGCATTGATTTTCGTGGTGCGGTTTCCTCTCATCAGGCGGCTCTCGAAGAAGATGCACACTTCGGGCACCATGGGCTGGCCGTCGGCATTGCGCGCGGCGGCTATTTCGATGCTGGTGAGGAGGTTTTCCTTGCCGTCGGTACGGAGCTGTCCGATGGGAAGCTGCGAACCGGTGACGATGACGGGCTTACCCACGTTTTCAAGCAGGAAACTCAGCGCCGAGGCGGTGTAGGCCATGGTGTCGGTGCCGTGGAGCAACACGAAGCCGTCGTAGTCGGCATAGTGGTCGGCTATGATGTGGGCCATCTTTATCCAATAGCGCGGCTCCATGTCGGAGGAGTCGATGGGCGGATTGAACGTGAGGGCATCGATGTGGTAGTTGAACTGGTTAAGCTCGGGCACATAGTGGCGGAACTGTTCGAAATCGAAATTTTCGAGTGCTCCCGTTTCGGGATTCTCTATCATTCCGATGGTTCCGCCAGTGTAGATGATGAGTATGTGTGGAGTTCGTGGATTGTCCATAGGTGCAAAACTACGAAATCTTGCCGAATGTCGCCCTTTTATGAAATGTATAAAAGATATGCGCCAAATGCGTTCATTTTAACTATTTGTCGTAAAAACGTACGGGCAAACAGGCTGCAAGTAAACTCCAAGGGGAACAATGGTAGAAGGTGTGCAGTACAAGCTATGTATTCCTTTGCAAAAAGATATTCACTTGGGGAGGGGAAAGCGAGGAAGTAGCAGAGCCTAAAAGGGTGAAAAACAGGCCGGGCGGCATGGTTTTACGGATAATTCACCAGGGTTTCCAAGATGCGCATACTCAGGAAAAAGTTGTACATTCGCACACCATATAATATCAAGCCCACCAAACCCCGACATGATTCTCCACCTCTTCAACCCTTCGCACGACGAAGCACTCGCCGCCAATTCGCCCTACTACTACCCCGCCACCGTGGCGCGCCGCCTGCGCTGCGAACAGGGGGCGCTGCCAGCACTGTGGGCGGGGGAAGGACATGGCGTATTGCTCACCGAGGACAGCACGGTGCCGGAGGACGAAGCGTGGTGCCGCGGTGTGCGTTTCGTCAATCCGCACGAACTCAAGCCTTCGTTTTGGGAAGATGTGGAAAGCATACGTCCGTGGGGATGGGACCCTCTCGTGCGCCATGAGTTGCGCCGTGCCGGTGCGCCCGAGCGTTTGCTGCCCACCGACGACATGCTCGCCACAATACGCAGCCTCAGCTCGCGCCATACCACCACCCGTCTTCTGCCGCGCCTCAGACAACATATTCTTGAGGGATGCGCTCTGCCGACGGTGGGCGAGTCGGCCATTGCCGAAAGCACCGACGAGGCACTGAACCTTGCGGCGCAATGGAGCGGCGCGATGGCAAAGTCGCTGTGGTCGTGCAGCGGCCGCGGCGTGTTCCGCCTCTCCCCCACTCCCTCCGACAACGACTGCCGACGGCTCTCGCGACTGCTGCGCGAACAGGGCGGCGTGGAGCTGGAACCCGTATACGTTCCCGTTCTCAACTTTGCGCTCGAGTTTGAAGCACATGCCGACGGGGGCATGGAGCCTTTGGGCATTTCGCTCTTTGGCACGAACGCCTCGGGTGCCTATCTGGGCAATGCCGTTGCACCGCAGGCCGAACTGAGGCAGAAAGTGGCGCACGCCATAGGCTGGACAGAAGATACGATGGCGCACGTTGCTTCCGTTGTGGCAGCAGAACTTGAGCATTTCCTCGGCGACCGCTACACGGGGCCGCTCGGCGTGGACATGATGGCCGTGGCGCCGACGGACGACGCCGACAGACCCGCCGTCGTCCATCCTTGCATAGAGGTAAACCTGCGCCGCACGATGGGCCACGTGGCACTCACCATAGCACAACGTTTGTTAAAACGCGAAGATTTGCCCGAAGCGCTTCGGAATTTGTGCTACTTTTGTA
The DNA here is from genome assembly GCA_963600165.1 of Christensenella sp. UBA1685. Classification (GTDB taxonomy): domain Bacteria; phylum Bacteroidota; class Bacteroidia; order Bacteroidales; family Bacteroidaceae; genus Alloprevotella. The sequence continues at coordinate 3,732 of CAVCAV010000158.1, forward strand.
AACTTGTGTAACCTTTTGCAGCACGAAGCGGCAAAATGGCGGCGCAACAGATAGCATTCTCTTTTTCTTAATCACCCTCAAAAACAAAGAAAGTCACGATGAAAATCAAGCATTTCCTTTTCCTCCTCCTTTTCATCTTCTCCTCGCTCGGCGCCAAAGCGCAGTTCTCACAAGGCACAAAATATGTCGGCGCTTCGCTCTCCGGCATCGGCCTTTCCTACAGTTCCAGTCAGAAGTTCCGCTTCGGCATTGATGCCAATGCGGGCTACTTCGTGGCAGACTGCGTGATGCTCCGTGCCAACTTGGGCTACGACCACACGAAGGAGATCAACGACGTGAGCATAGGCGTCGGCGCACGCTACTACTTCGACCAGTGCGGCGTGTTTCTCGGAGCCGGCGTAGAGTACGACCACTTCACGCCGAGCAGCAACGACATCATGATTCCCTTCGAAGTGGGCTACGCCTTCTTCGTCAACCGCTTCATCACCATCGAGCCCGCCATCTACTACAAGATGTCGCTCCACGACTTCTCCAACAACAGCACCGTGGGCGCCAAGATTGGCCTGGGATTCTATTTCTAAATTCCAACGGAAGATTAACGAGCGATGGGGGCGAAGTCTCCTGACTTCGCATCGTCGCTCATTCCATGCCGTGTAGAGCGCGACGTTTTAAACGTCGCCTCCATAAGCGGTGTACATTCCGCGCTGATTATTTGCACATTTGCACATTCGCGAAGCGCCCCATTTGCACAGTAACACTCTCATGACCGAAATATCCACGTTGGGTGAGTTTGGCCTCATCCACCACCTCACAGACGACATCAAACCCGTAAACGAGTCCACGCTCCGCGGCGTAGGCGACGACTGCGCCGTACTCAACTACTCCGGCACGCCCGAGTCCACGCGACGCACGCTCATCACCACCGACATGCTGATGGAGGGCATACATTTCGACCTCGTCTACACTCCCCTCAAACACCTCGGCTACAAAGCCGCCATGGTAAACTTCTCCGACGTATATGCCATGAACGGCACACCGCGCCAGCTCCTCGTGAGCGTGGCTGTAGGACGCCGCTTCGGTGTAGAACACATGGAAGAACTCTACGCCGGCATCCGTCTGGCCTGCGAGCGCCACCATGTCGACCTCGTGGGCGGCGACACCACGTCGTCCGTCACCGGTCTCGCCCTCAGCCTCACTTGCATCGGCGAAGCTGAAGCCGAAGACATAGCCTACCGCTCCGGCGCACACGACACCGACCTGCTCTGCGTGAGCGGCAATCTCGGTGCAGCCTACATGGGCCTCCAGTTGCTCGAGCGCGAGAAGCGCGTGTTTGAATCGCAGAAAGGTTCTTCGGAAACGATGGCGCAGCCAGACTTCAGCGGACGCGAATATCTCATTGAGCGCATGCTCAAACCCGAAGCGCGCCGCGACATCGTCGCCCGTCTGCGCGAGGCGGGCATCAAGCCCACGGCAATGATGGACATCAGCGACGGCCTCTCGTCGGAAGTGATGCACATCTGCGAGCAGAGCCACACGGGATGCCGCATCTACGAAGAGCGCATCCCCATAGACTACCAGACGGCCGTCACGGCAGAAGAGTTCAACTTCAACGTCTACACGGCTGCCCTCAACGGCGGAGAGGACTACGAACTGCTCTTCACCGTGCCCCTCACCGACAACGACCGCGTGAGCCAGATAGAAGACGTGAAGGTCATCGGATACATCACCCGCGAAGAACTCGGCCGCAAACTCGTCACGCGCGACGGCAACGAATTCGACCTTAAGGCACAAGGCTGGCAGCACAGCTGAGCCGACACATTACTGCAAAAACAGCCAAGAGCCGCATCTGAAGCGTTTCAGATGCGGCTCTTGCCGTATTGATGAAGGAATGGAAGATTACTTGCTCATCTTCATGCCGATCTTCATGCCGTCGTAGTTGCCGAGGAGTGAAGAGAGCGTGCTGAGCGAAGTGCTCTTGGTCAGTGCAGAAGCGCCCTTGAGGAGGGTAAGCATCTTGTCGCTGTCCATGAGAAGGCTGATGGTGTTGCCGCTCTTGGCCACGTTGCAAGTGGTGGAAGCCAAACCTGCAAGGTAAGACATCTTCATGGTCTTGGCAGAAGAGTTGAGCGTGTAAGTACCGCTGAGCGTACGGCCGCCGATGGTAGCGGTGAACGTGTTGTCCTTGTTGAACGTGTAGGAGCAGGAGCCCTTCTTGATGCCCACTTTGGAAAGCTGCGTATCGATTTGGCTTTCAATCTTGGAAGCTGCTACAGCGCCGCCGGCCTTGGCCAGGAGGTTTTCCGACTCAAACACGCAGTCGGCACCCTGATAGTTCCAAGTGCCGATGAGGTCGCTCTGTGAAATGGTTGAGCTGCTGCCGAGCACGTTGCTGAGGATGTTGCCGAGCAAGCTGCCAGCCGTGGAAGTGGTGGTGCTTGAGCTTGACGAAGAGGACGAACCCGTGCCGAGAGCATTGTTGAGAACTGCGCTGCCTACGGTGCCGAGCACGCTGCTCGACGAACCGCAACCGGCAAGAACTACCGAGCCGGCCAAGAGTGCCAGCGAAAGAGTTACTTTTTTCATTGTCTTATGTTGTAGATAAGTCTATAATTTCCAGTGTGCAAAATTGGCAAAAAACAAATTCTCCCACAACATTATTATACAGAAGATACGCTTTTCTCGCCAAACGTTGCTTGTTTGCTTTCCGTTGCGGGGCAATCGAAGCGCGAAACAAGTTATGCACAATAAAAATGAGTTGCGCTGTTCCGTAGTGCCTTGCGCGGCGAGCGGCCCGAAAGAATGAATGCTTTTGTTTGCCGCCCCTTCATTTTTCCCTAACTTTGCTACGCATTCAAGAGAAAGACGGCCGGGGCAAGCGATGCTTCCGAAGCATACATAGCTGCAAAGGCCGCCTTCGAACGAAGAAGAAACAATATTCTACACTCCAACATAAGTTTTTTTTCGACAAAAGATTATGGCACAAGTACCCGCATTCAAGTACGCTCCCATGTTCCAGTTGGGCAAGGACACCACGGAATACCGCCTCCTCTCCAAAGAAGGCGTAAGCACTGCCACCTTCGAGGGCAAAACCATCCTCAAGGTAAGCAAAGAAGCCCTCACGCTGCTCGCACAGCAAGCCTTCCACGACGTTGAGTTCATGCTCCGCCGCGAACACAACCTTCAGGTGGCCAAAATACTCAGCGACCCCGAAGCTTCAGAAAACGACAAATACGTGGCTCTGCAGTTCCTCCGCAATGCCGAAACGGCCGTGAAGGGCATCCTCCCCTTCTGCCAGGACACGGGTACGGCCATCATCCATGGCGAAAAGGGCCAGCGCGTATGGACCGACTTCGAAGACGAAGAAGCCCTCAGCCTCGGTGTGTACAACACTTACACACAGGACAATCTCCGCTACTCGCAGAACGCTCCGCTCAACATGTACGACGAGGTGAACACCCGTTGCA
>CAVCAV010000159.1:0-7188 GCA_963600165.1 Christensenella sp. UBA1685
CGGCGACCTATTCATTACGAATGAATTGCTCTACCAACTGAGCTATTTCGGCAAAAAGTCGCTTATGCAAGGAACGACACTTTGTTCCGTTGCGAGTGCAAAGGTAGAATAAAAATGGGGTTGCGCCAAGCGTTTGGCGAAGTTTTTTACTGAATGTTGCAAATTTTGTGGGTTTGCAAGGAGAGTCTCCACTCGGAATGGGCGAGACAATAGTCGATTGTCTGCTTGAGCAAGAGGCGGTTACGTGCGCTGTCGCCGGTGTCACAGGGCTGAAGGAAGCGGTGCGTCACTTTGATGTGGTTGTAGGAGGATACGGGACGTCCGTCGTACACCAGCTTGAGTTCGTCGGCCCGTCTGAGCACGGGCTGCGACGCCGCTTGCATGGCAGGCGAAGCGTTGAGGAATGCATCCTTCGGCGAGAGCGTGATCCAGTCAACGTCTTCGGGCAACGGACGTGTGCCGTTGGTCTCCACGGCCACGAAACGTCCGGCAGCATGGAGTTTTTCCACAAGTGAGGCGGTGAGTTGCAGCGAGGGCTCGCCTCCGGTCACCACTACATGATGGGCGGGGAATTGCGTCACGGCTTCCACAATTTCCTCCTCGGTCATTTCACGGAACGTTTCGTGCTGCGTGTCACAGAAGGGGCAGCGGAGGTTGCAGCCGGAGACGCGGAGAAAGACGGAGGGGATGCCTGTAAAATAGCCTTCGCCCTGGAGGGAGTAGAATATTTCGTTTACTCTCATCGGGGGTCAGAAGTTTACGTTTTCGTAGCCGGGCTTGACATAGGCGGCAATGTTTCCTTCGGACTCCTGGAAGGTGACCTTATAGCAATGAGGCACTTGTTCGCAAATCCAGTGGGCGAGGTTTTCTGCCGTAGGATTGAAGTCGAAGAGTTCGTTGAGGTTGCGGTGGTCGAGGTGCTCTTCTATCTGCCGCTTCACGTGGCTGAAGTCGGCCACCATTCCGTTTTCGTCGAGGGTTTCGGCACAGCAGTACACGGTGGCAATGCCGTTGTGGCCGTGCAGGCGCTGGCATTTGCTTTCATAGTTGAGCTTGAGTTGGTGTGCGAAGGCTATTTCTATTCTTTTGGATATGTAGTACATGATTGTGTAAGTCCGTAGTTTTAATCGTGGGCGCGGTTCTCCCCCACCCTATGCGTGATGGTTTTCGAGTTCCACTTCTTTTACCTTGCGGAAGAGGTCGGAAGCGAAGATGAAGCTGTTGAGGCGTTCGTTGGAGGAATTGACGACGTCGTCCTTGGTACCTTCCCATTCGCCGTTTCCTTCATATATATATAATATGTGTTCGCCGATGCCCATCACGGAGTTCATGTCGTGGGTGTTGATGATGGTGGTGGTGTTGAACTCCTGCGTGATTTCGTGGATGAGTTCGTCGATGACGAGCGACGTCTTCGGGTCGAGTCCGGAGTTGGGTTCGTCACAGAAGAGGTATTTGGGGTTGAGGGCAATGGCCCGTGCTATGGCCACGCGCTTCTGCATACCGCCCGATATTTCTCCGGGAAATTTGTCACCGGCAGCGGAGAGGTTTACGCGGTCGAGACAGAACTGGGCGCGGCGCACGCGGTCTTTGTAGGAGTCGTTGGAAAACATGTCGAGGGGGAACATCACATTCTCGAGCACGGACATGGAGTCGAAAAGAGCGGCATTCTGGAAGATCATGCCCATTTCGCGACGGAGTGCAGCGCGCTCGCGTTTGTTCATCGTCACGAAGTTGCGTCCGTCGTAGGTCACGCTGCCCGACGTGGGGGTGAGCAGTCCGACGATGCACTTCATGAGCACGGTCTTGCCCGAACCGCTCTGACCGATGATGAGATTGGTCTTGCCGTTCTCGAAAGTGGAGGTAATGCCCTTCAGCACTTCACGGCCGTCGAAGGCCTTGTGGAGGTCGTCTATTTCTATCATGAGAGGAGTTGCGTTAGGAAGAGGTCGGAAAAGAGGATGAGCATGGAGCATGCCACCACGGCATTGGTACTTGCCTTGCCCACTTCGATGCTGCCGCCTTCCACGGTGTAGCCGAAGTAGGAACTTACGCTGGAAATGATGAAGGCGAAGAAGAGCGACTTGACGGTACCCATCCAGTAGAACCATTGGGTGAAGTCGTGCTGGAGTCCTTCGGTGAGGTCGCTGGGGGTGATGATGTGGCCAATGTAGGCAGTGGCATAGGCGCCGATGATTCCGCTGAAGGTACTGAACGCCACAAGTATCGGCATGATGGTGACGAGTCCGGCTATCTTGGGCAGAATGAGATAGGAGGCGGGGTTTACACCCATTATCTCCAGGGCGTCAATCTGCTGGGTGGTGCGCATGGTGCCGAGCTCGGAGGCAATGTTGGAACCTACCTTTCCGGAAAGGATGAGACACATGATGCTGGAGGAGAACTCCAGGAGCATGATTTCGCGGGTGACGTAACCGCTCACCCAGTTGGGCATCCAGGCGCTCTGGATGTTGAGTTTGATTTGGATGCAGATGACGGCACCGATGAAGAAGGAGATGAGGAGCACAATGCCGATGGAGTCGACACCGAGCTGCGACATTTCTTTCAGATACTGCTTGAAGAACATGCGCATGCGTTCGGGGCGCGAGAAGGTGCGTCCCATGAGCATGAGGTAGCGTCCGAAGTGGACTAAGAAGTCGTATATTATCATTTTTCCTGTGCGGATTTTCGTTGTGTGAGAGAGTGGCGTTGCAACGCGCGTTTAGAATTCGTCGACGGGCACGTATTCGTCCTCGTCGTCCTCGCCGCTGCGCTGCGGGCGGCGCAGGCTTTCGGGTTTGAGGTTACCGTTGGCATCAAAGAGGCCGTAGGTGGTGCTCAGCACGCGGAACTCTGTGCGGCGGTTGAGGGCGTTGCATATTTCCTGCTGCTCGGGAGGGAGTTTGAGGATGTAGGAAAGACTGAGGGTGTCGCCTTCGTGGAGGAAGGGATAGCTCTCGAGGAGTTTTTTGTTGACCACTTTGGGGCGGGTCTCGCCGTAACCTTTGGCGGTGAGGCGGTCGGCGGCTATGCCGTGTTCCGTCAGGTAGCGGACGACGCTTTCCGCGCGCTTCTGGCTCAAGCGGAGATTGTATTCGTCGTTGCCGCGATAATCGCAGTGGGCAGCCATTTCTATGGTGACGTTGGGATTCTCTTCAAGCATCTTCACCAATCTGTCAAGCGCTGTGCATGAGGTGGTTGTAAGGTCTGCCTTGTCGAATTCGTAGAACACGTTTCTCACGAGCACGGGTACGTTAACGGAGGGAAGGGGAAACTGCAGCACGTGCTGCTTTTCCACTTCGGTGGTGTCGGCTTTGAGGTCGTTGCGGATGTTGAGGTATCCGTCGCAAGTGGCGAGGAAGAGGTAGCTCACGCCGGGTTTGAGGGGTTTCTCGAACGATCCGTCGGAAAGCACGCTGACGCGCTCGTTCGTACCGTCGCTTCCCACCATGTAGACTTGGGCTTTGGGCAGTTCGTAGCCGTCCTGCTCATATACCCATCCTTTCACGGTCTGCAGCACTTCGGGATAGGAAAATTCGAAGAGTTTGTCCCATCCTCGTCCGCCCGTACTGCGATTGGAACTGAAGTAACCGCGGTTGTGAAGGCCTTCGAAGGTAATGCCGAAGTCGTCGTACGAGGAGTTCATCGGGGCGGGCAGATGGTGGACTGTCCACTCATGCGTGACGGTGTCCTCTCGGGCACGGTAGAGGTCAAGGCCGCCGAAGCCGTCGGCACGTCCGTTTGAGGAGAAATAGAGTTCGCCGTCGGGCCGGAAGGCGGGGAAGGCTTCGTTGCCTGAGGTGTTGATGGAAGGCCCGAGGTTTTCCACCGAACCGAGTCCGTGCGAACCTCCCAATGCCACACGCCAGATGTCGAGTCCGCCTTGTCCGCCGGGCATGTCGCTCACGAAGTAGAGCCAGCGTCCGTCGGGCGATACGGCGGGATGGGCGTAGGACGAGAGGGTGTCGGAGGTGATTTTCACCTGACTTGGTTTGCCCCATTTGGCATCGGCGCGCTCTGATTTCCAAATCTCGGCCATGCGCGGATAGTTGGGGTCGGTGCGGCACACGGTGAGGTACATTGTGCGGCCGTCCTGGGTGAAGGAACAAGCGCCTTCGTCGTAGTCGGTGTTCACGCCGTCGACCTGTTCCACGGCTTTCCATTTTCCTTTCTCGTCCTTCTTCACGCAGAAGATGTCGCCGGCTTTCGTCCCGGTGATGCCGCTGAGCTCGTTGCCGGTGCACTGCTGGCGGGTGGAAGAAAAATAGAGTTGCTGGGCTTCAATGCCCATATAGGCGGGCGAATAGTCGGAACGTGTGCCGTTGAAAGCGCGTGCGTCGCGCACGGTGTAGGCGGACTCTTCCTTTCGGGCCTGCGGTGCCGTACGGCAGGAAGCAAGGGCACGGAGGGCGGGTTCGTAGTCGGGCACGGAGTCGAGGTAAAGCTGATAGGCTTCGGCTGCGCCTTTGTAGTCGCCCTGCATGCGGAGCACCTCGCCGAGCTGGAAATAGGTGAGCGAGTCGGTGTGGCGGTAGCGCACGGCATTGCGGAAGGCGCTGACGGCGCGTGCCGTATTGGCATAGCGGGCATAGGCGGTACCCATTTTATAGGCCACGTCGCCGCGTTTCTTCTGCTCTTTGGCGGGTATGCGCGAATAGGCGCGGCGGTACTGGCCGGCGGCTTCGGCATATTCGCCCAAATGCATGGCTGCATCACCTTGCCTTATGGTACGGTCCACGCTGCCGCATGCCGTGAGGAGCACGGCAAAGAGGACGTAAAGGAGGGTGGAAGTGGAGATATGGAGGGTGATGCGTGTCAATGCTGTGGGAAATTGGAGTAAAGTAACTGTAGTACGGCATGAAGTTGTGCCGTACGGTTTGCGGCATTGCATGAATGCCTTTTACCTTGCAAAGGTAGATGAAATCTTTTGAAATGCGCATGGTGTTTCGCACAAATGCAAGGCACGGTGTGAGAAATGCAAGGCACGGAGTAAAAAATGCAAGGCACGGAGTGAGGGGCGGAGCACGCTCCGCAATGTGCAAATGTGCAAATGTGCAAATGTGGAATGCATTGAAGGCGTTCGCCCCTTCATTCGCCTCCATCGTTCGCCTCTTCCGCGCTCTGTCCGGCGTTGGGCATCACGTGGCAGAGGGCGTTGACGTCGCGGTCGAACGTGTCGCGGTTCTTGGCGCGCGACTTCATGGCGGACTTGTAGTTGTAGATGGTCTGCGTACTGTAGAAAAGGAGGGTGGCTATTTCCGAACTTGCCGTCACGCCGAGGCGCATGAGGGCATAAATACGGAGTTCGGTGGTGAGGCAATTGGGGTTGTCGGGACGCACCTGGGCATCGTCGCGCAAGAGGCTGTTGAGGTTGTCCACAAAATCGGGATAGAGAATGAGGAAGGCGCGGTCGAAGCGGTCGTAGAAGTCGCGGGCTTCGTCCTCTCCCACCCTCACGCGGTCTATCTTCTGCAGGAGTTCGGCGGTCTTGCCGGCCTTGATGTTTCGCAGCACGGTCTTGCGGAATCCTTCAAGTTTGCCGATGTAGAGGGCGCTCATGTCGAGGAACAAACGCAGGTAGGTCTCGCGGTGTTGGTTGGTGTCGGTCAACTGGCGGTTGAGATGTTCGAGCAACTGGTTTTGCTCGCGGAGCTTGAGGCGGCGCTGGTTGAGTTTCTTGTTCTGTTTGTAGACGAACACGGTCATGAAAAGGAGGAGGAGGGTAAGCAGACTCACGCCGACGAGCGCCCATCGAATGACGGCGGTACGCTTGTTGATCTGCGTCTGGTAGGCCGAGACGATGCGGGGGAGAATATGGGAAATCTCAAGCATGCGCAGGCGGTTGTTGTAGAACTGGGCGTCCTCCATACTGCAATAGATGTAGCGCACGGCACGGCCGGAGTTGTCCTCGTCTTTCTCGTAGAGATAAAGGGAAAGTTCCTGCAAGGCAAGGTTTTCCTTTAGCGGACACACCTGGTCTGATATGCCGGCGCGGATGATGTAGGTTTCGTAGCGCGCCATCTGGTGCTGCAGCTTGTAGCCGCGGGCTAGGGCGTAGGCGGAGGAGGCATAGAGGCGGTCGCTCACGGGCACTTGCCGGAGCACCTTGGCATAGTATTTCATGCTCTCGCCCTGGCGGCCTTCGTAGTAGAGGCGCTCGCCTGTGAGGTAGTTGTACATGGCACCGCCGGCAGGGGTATAGCGTATGGCCTCGCACAGATACTGCAAACGGAGTTTCTCGTATTGGGGAGCGAACTCGCTGTCGTTGCAGTAACCGCTCCAGAAGTTGTATAGCCACGACATGCTATAGTAATACTTGAACCTGAGCGACGGATGCATCTGCGCCCCATCAATGCTGCGGAGCACGGCTTCGGCCTGGCTGTAGTAGCCGCTGGTGGCGAGGAGGAGCCCGCGGTGGATGAGGAAGTTGTCTTCGTACACACGGTTCTGCGACTGCCGTGCCATCTCAAGTCCGCGCATCACGTAGACCATGGCTGAGTCGAAGCGGTAGGTGTAGTATTCTTCGAAAATGTCGTCGTAAAGACTCAAACTCTCTTCGTGGGTGCTTGCGCTGCGAAGCTTCTGCTTGAGGGCGTCGATGCGTTTCTGCTTGGCGTCCATAAATTCTGCACGGCGCTCCACGTAGCCGTCGAGCTCACGAAGTTCGGCTTCGGTGGCACGTGCTGCACAAACAAAAACAAGGAGGACGAGAAGGGTGGCAATACGGTATATTTTCATGCTAAAGAGGGATATTGTCGGTTTCGGTAGCAAAAATAAGGAGATACTTTGGAATACTGCGCATCTACTTGGGCTTTTTGTGCGCACCAAGTTAACAATCTGTTATTAAATGCTTTATAGACATGCGTTTCGCACAAAAGTTTACCAAGCGTCTACACTTCGTTGTTTTGCCACAGGTTCTCGCCTAATTTTGCCGCCGTGAACGTTAACGCACCGTTTTGCAAACTCCTCTTGGCAAGGTCGTGTTAATAAGCACAACAAGCGAAAGGTACGTTCAAGACGACTTGAACATTTCGCAAGTGCGAAAAACGTGCTCAAGGTCCACCACATCAATCTTACAAACGTTACACCTTACGCTTCATGTGGTGGGCTTTCAGCCCGCGGAGGAGAGGGAGGCCTTCAAACCCAGGCCGCGTCACTTCGTTCCGTGACCTGGGCTTACGAGTGGTGGCCTTT
>CAVCAV010000160.1:0-7109 GCA_963600165.1 Christensenella sp. UBA1685
TGCCTCCGACAACGGCATCATCTTCGCCTCGCCCAGCATAGACATCAGCAACGAGGTTCTTGCAAAACTTGGCTATTCTAATTAAATGCCTTACCTTTGCACGCATGCCATGAGAACGGCATAACCCATCTGACCATCTGAATACAAACATCACATTCAATACACCAAATGTTCAAAAGATTTTTGATGCTGGTGCTCCTGGCAGCACCTCTGAGCCTCTGCGCTCAAAAGTTCGCCCATTTCGACTACGCCTCCATCATCCAGGCCATGCCCGAATACAAAAAGGCACAGACCGAACTCGAGACTCTCGGCAAGCAGTACCAGACCGAACTCGAAAACATGCAGAAGGAACTGCAGACCAAGGCAGAGCAGTACCAGAAGAGCGATGCCGCTGCCGACACGCCCCAGAACATGAAGGACCGTCACAACACGGAACTCCAGGAACTCTACCAGCGCCTCCAGCAGGCTCAGCAGGACAACAGCGAAGCCTTCCAGAAAGCTCAGCAGGACAAGATGCAGCCCATCTCACAGAAGGTGATGGACGCCGTCAACTCCCTCGCCAAGGCCAACGGCTACGTATACGTTATTGACCGCAACGCCGCACAGAGCGCAGGCATCGTCATCAACGAGTCGCTCAGCACCGACATCACCGCACAGGTGAAGTCAAGCCTCGGCGTTTCCGGCACCGCTGCCACCGCAAAATAAGCGCGCATCCCGCCCCCCTTCGAGCGGCACACGCAACCATCTCCATACCAACGGCACAAAGTCTACTCCTGAAAAGTCGGCCTTGTGCCGTTTGCCGTATCTTTCCCCAAAAGCACCCGTTACTTTCCAAAAAATCGTAACTTCGCACATGTAGATACATCTCTCATTCCACAACTTATGAAATATCCGATAGGCATACAGGACTTTCGCAAAATAAGAGAGGGAGGCTACGTCTATGTAGACAAAACAGCCCTCGTTTACCGAATGGCCACGGAAGGAAGCGTTTATTTCCTTTCCCGTCCGCGCCGTTTCGGTAAGAGCCTGCTTGTGTCTACCCTCAAGTGCTATTTCGAAGGCAGGCGCGAACTTTTCCGCGGGTTGCAGATTGACGCGTTGGAGCAAGAGTGGAAAACGTATCCCATATTCCATATCGATTTCAACAGCAACGACTTCACCGAAGAAGGAACGCTCCAAAACATGCTCTTGGGTTACGTGGCAAAATGGGAAAAACTTTACGGCATGGAGCCCGACAAACACTTTAGCGTGGGTGAACGCTTCTCCCAACTCCTTGCCTTCGTCCACGAAAAGACCGGGCAACGCAGCGTGGTGCTCGTTGACGAATACGACAAACCCGTGCTCGACGTCATGGACAACGGCATGACACTGCGCATAAACAACAAGGACATCACCCTGGAAGAGTACAACCGCAATACGCTCCGCAGTTTCTACACCACGTTCAAGGCCGCCGACGCCCATCTTCAGTTCGTCTTCCTCACCGGTGTGACCAAGTTTTCGCAAGTCAGCGTGTTCAGCGGTTTCAACCAGCCCAACGACATCAGTCTCGATGCCGAATACGAAACACTCTGCGGAATAAGCGAAGACGAACTTTACAGCTATTTCTCTCAGGAAATAGAGGAACTCGCAGAAAACCTTTCCGTTACGGCGGACGAAGCCAAAAGGCTGCTCAAAAGACAGTACGACGGATACCATTTCAGTCGTAAGATGAAGGACATATACAATCCCTTCAGCCTGCTCAATTCTCTGAAGAAGAAAGAAATAGCGAGCTATTGGTTTGCATCGGGCACACCGTCCTATCTCATGCGCATTCTTGCCCACTCCAATGAGAACCTGAACGAAATTGTAGAAAAATACTACGACATATCAGACCTGCTCGACTATCGTGCCGATGCCGCCAACCCGCTTCCCATGATTTACCAGAGCGGATACCTTACGCTCAAAGCTTACGACGGGACCACCAACTCTTACTTGCTCGGCTTTCCCAACAACGAAGTGAAAGAAGGATTCGTCACAATCAAACAGTTACTGAAGTAATGTATTTCGCGACGGCGGGCTGAAAGCCCAGCACAACATAGCCCAGGGCAAGCGAAGCGACACCCTGGGTTACAACAACCACCCTTGTTGTACGCCCTGAAAGGGCAACACAATGGCTACAAATGCGCTGCAATTTATCCGAAACAGACATTATGTTGCCCTTTCAGGGCGCAAACAATAGTGGAAACACAATCCCCAGGGTGTCGCTTCGCTTGCCGTGGGCTATGTTGTATTGGGCTTTCAGCCCGTCTTCTGCAAAATCAAAATTTTAATCACCCCCTCCCGCTCCATGATACAACTTGAAAACATACACAAGTCCTTCGGCAAACTGGAAGTGCTCAAAGGCATCTCGCTCCACATCGCACCGCGCGAAGTGGTCAGCATTGTAGGGCCCAGCGGCGCCGGTAAGACAACGTTGCTCCAGATTATGGGCACGCTCTACCGTCCCGACCAGGGCACACTCACCATTGCCGGCGAAGACGTGCTACGCCTCAAGGGCGCAAAACTCTCGCACTTCCGTTGCGAACATCTCGGATTCGTCTTTCAGTTCCACCAGCTGCTGCCCGAATTCTCGGCCCTTGAAAACGTGATGATTCCCGCCCTCATCGCCTGCCGAAAGGAAAGCGAAGCCAAGGCAAAGGCCAAAGAACTCCTCGACTTCCTCGGACTTGCCGACCGCGCCGACCACCGTCCCGCACAACTCTCCGGCGGCGAAAAGCAGCGCGTGGCTGTGGCCCGGGCGCTCATCAACCGTCCCGACGTAATCTTTGCCGACGAACCCTCCGGTTCGCTCGACTCCCACAACAAGGAAGAACTCCACAACCTCTTCTTCCGACTTCGCGACGAGATGGACCAGACCTTCGTCATCGTCACCCACGATGAACATCTCGCCACCCTCACCGACCGCACCATCCATCTCCTCGACGGAGCCATCGACAACGTCACCGCTCTCGAGGAAGGTGTACTCTTCTGAGTACTTAAGTAATGTACAAAAAATAATTTGCCCAAATTCGTGCGCGGCGAGCGGCCTGTAAGGCCACCACTCGTAAGCCCAGGTCACGGAACGAAGTGACGCGGCCTGGGTATATGTGGGTGGTAATGTTGCGGGCTGTAAGCCCACCACATCAACCGCATAAGTATTTGTATTGGCGCATGCGGTGGCCTGAGAGTCCGCTTGCCTCACAATCTACTCTGCGAAAAATGGACAACTTGTTTTTTACATGTTACTAAGCGCAGCACATTCTTACATTTACACATTCGCACATTTGCACATTTGCACATTCGCGAAGCGACACATTCCTTACATGGCAATCACAATAAAACTCGGAGACTACAACACCCTCCGCATCACCCGTTTCACCGACCACGGCGCTTACCTCGACGGAGGCGACGCCGGCGAAATACTCCTTCCCAAAGCCTACGTCCGCCGCGAAATGCGTCCCGGAACGGAGGTCAACGTCTTTGTTTATCTCGACCAGAGCGAACGCCTCGTAGGCACCTTCGAAACCCCGCTTGCCCGCGTCGGCGACTTCGCATTCCTTCGCGTGGCGTGGGTGAACGAGTACGGCGCCTTCCTCGACTGGGGACTCATGAAAGACCTCTTCGTGCCTTTCCGCGAACAGAAGATGCTCATGCAGCAGGATCGTTCCTACCTCGTGCACATCCACATCGACGAAGAAACCCACCGTCTCGTGGCGTCCGCCAAAGTCGAGCGCTATCTGCAGACCGCCAAGACCAGCGACTACCATCGCGGTCAGGAAGTGGAAATCATCATCCAGCAGAAAACGCCGCTCGGCTTCAAGGTCATTGCCGACAACCGCTGTCCCGGCCTCATCTACGACAACCAGATTTTCCAGGCCGAACCCCATGCCGGCGATGTGCTCAGCGCCACCATCGTCAACATTCGTCCCGACGGCAAGCTCGACCTTTCGCTCCAGCGCATCGGCAAGGGACGCTTCCGCGACTTTGCCGACCAACTCCTCGACGAGCTTCGCAACGAACCCGCCCACACGCTCCCCTTCGGCGACCACAGCAGTCCCGACGACATACGCGAGCGCTTCGGCGTAAGCAAAAAGACCTTCAAGCGCGCAGTGGGCACGCTCTATAAAAATGGTTTCATCACTCCCTCCGAAACTGGCATCACGCTTAATGAAGGTTAAATAATGGGGGGGTAGAGTGCAATCTACAAAAAACACCTTGCAAAATTTGGCTTTAACGCTTGGGAGTCTGTAACTTTGTGGTGAAGAAAGACGGAGAGAGCTGCAAATGCAGAGTAAAACGCATCTTTCCGCTTTCCACATTACCTTCCGAGAACCAATATTGAGGCGCAGAGAAAAAACAGCCCCAGCACAAGCAGAACCCGTACGTCAACCGCAAGGTTGTAAATTCTTCCCATTCACATAGAAGAAAAAGAATCCGACAGGGTTCATAGTTCTTGGATACAAGCAGAAAGATAGTTTTTTCATCTCTATATAAGTTCTGTGAGGCAACTGTGCGTCGCGACGACGCGTGGTTGCCATTTTTTTATGCGAACGATGGGGACGAACGATGGGGGCGAAGTCTCCTGACTTCGCTTGCGCGAACTATACACGCACCATATAAGCGACATTAAACTTCGCATTCTTCACGAACAATACATCCCTACCTCATCCTTTACCCTCCCACATTCCCCACCTCCCGCACCCGTCCCCCCAACCATTATTGCTAACTTTGCACTTCCAATCACCAATCCGTCCATTCATGAACCGCATATATCCTTTCCTCTTCCTTTTAGCCGCAGCCCTCGTAATCTCCACCCACACCTTTGCCGTTTCATCCCCTTCCTTCCGCACCTTCGTCGCCACCGACAGCCTGATCAGCGACACTGCCGCCGTAGACACCCTCGCTGCCGACAGTCTGCAAGACGAAACGACAGACACCACACCCCTTCCCCAACGCCTGAAGGAACTTCTCGACAACGACATCTTCGAACGCACACAAGTCGGCCTCTACGTCTATGACCTCACCGCCGACACCCTCGTTTACGCCTATCACGAAAAGCAATGTATGCGTCCCGCCTCCAACGAAAAACTCGTTACCGCCATCACCGCCCTTCATACCCTCGGCACAGACTACCTCTACCGCACCACACTCTATGCCGACACCGCTGTGGTAGATTCCACACTTCAGGGTAACCTCTACGTACGCGCAGGCTACGATCCCCTCATCGATGCGGATGATTTGCGAGCCTTTACCGACTCCCTCAAGGCAAAAGGCATATACCGCATTACGGGAGAACTGCGTACCGACCTCTCTTTCAAGGACAGCAAGCGCCTGGGGTGGGGTTGGTGTTGGGACGACGACGAAGTGCCCCTCACTCCGTTGCTCTACCGCAACCGCGACACGTTCAACGAAGCCTTCCGCAACGCCGTCCGCCATGCCGGCATTGAATGGAGCGGCAGCGTGACGGAGGGAAGCGTTCCCGCATCGGCACAAAGCGTCTGCACGCGCACCCACAACATCGACCAGCTGCTGCTGCCCATGATGAAAAACAGCAACAACTCCATGGCTGAGTCACTCTTCTATCAGATTGGGGCGAAAAACAACAGCCAGCCCGCCACCCGCAAACGCGCCGCCCAGCACGTCAACGCACTTATCTCTTCGCTAGGACTCCAGCCCGACCATTACCAGATAGCCGACGGTTCAGGGCTTTCGCTCTACAACTATCTCACCCCCGAACTCCTCGGCCGCCTGCTGCGCTTTGCCTACAGCCACGAAGCCATATACCGCCACCTCCTCCCTTCCCTTCCCGTTGCCGGAGAAGACGGCACCCTGCGTAAACGCATGCACGGCACAAAGGCAAAAGGAAACGTCAAAGCCAAAACCGGAACCGTGGAAGGCGTAAGCACCCTCTCCGGCTATTGCACTGCAAGCAACGGCAATACGCTTTGTTTCAGCATTATGAACAACGGACTCCGCTATACCTCCACCGGACGCAACTTCCAGGACCGCGTTTGCCGAGCATTGACCAGATAGGCTCCAGAATAGGGCTTTAATGCCGAATAACACCCCAAAGTGTTAAAGTCGTGTCGGACAGTTATTAAAAATGGGGGAGATACATCTTCATATTGGAAAATGCGTATATTTGCCTCGTAAGAAATTACGAAGCATAGCGTTGCTCACCGATTCCATTTATCCACTCGCCGGTATCAACACTTCCGGCCCAATACTAACCGACAAAAACCAAGCAACATGATACTGTTGAAAATCTTTGTAGCCATTTTGGCCATAGCCTATTGTTCATTCTTCATTTCGCGCAATGTGGCAGTCTTAAAAGGTCAGTCTGAAAGGAAGGTTGTCTGCAATAGTCTGCTTGAGATTATAGCTTGCGTCGCAATTCTTTCCATAGCAGCATTTTGGTGCTTTGGCACATGGTGTAGCGGGACATGGAATGCCATGCTGATAACAGGTTCCGTGTTTGCTCTCCTCTTGTTGGCGACCTTAGTGGTTGACATATTCCGTTTCGTAAAGAATGCACGGACAAATGGAACAAAAGGAACCACTGCAGTGCTTTACATTGCTTTGAAATTGATAGGCATAGCCTTTTTCGTAAGTGTACTGTACGCTTCCGTTGCAAAGATCGGTTCGCTATAGTCTTTCTCCATCCCTATGCAGCAATTCCCGAAAAATGACATCAATGTCAGTTTTCGGGAATTGCCATGTATAGGGTGTCTCTATAAATTAGCTTTGTCAGATTTCGGTGCAATTTATCGTCCAACAGACAAAGGCGAAGAAGGAGCCGTTTCCAGGTCTCTTTTGGGCAGATAAATCGCAATGGCTAAAGAATTACAGACGGTGATGTAATCAAGCAACAGTAGCGGAACGATGGGGGCGAACGATGGGGGCGAGCTCTCCCGAGCTCGCATGCGCTGCATTGCGGAGGTTTTAAATGTCTTTGTTTTTCTTATAAGCCGCATTTCTTACCGTGTAGAAATGCGACGTTTTAAGGCGTATAGGTCAAATTGCAGGATGTTTTTTTCCACCTTTTGTTCTATAGGTCAAATTGCAGGATGAGTAAGGTGCCGGTTTCTTAT
>CAVCAV010000161.1:0-7077 GCA_963600165.1 Christensenella sp. UBA1685
GGCGAGCTCTCCCGAGCTCGCATGAGCGGCCCTTACACGCGCTATGGGGGCGACGTTTGAAACGTCGCGTTCTACACGGATTATACAAAAGAACCGCTTATGACAATTTGTCATAAGCGGTTTGTTTAGAATATTTTATCGTGTAGAGCGCGACGTTTCAAACGTCGCCCCCATAGAGGGCGCAAGCGGCGCAAGCCGCGCAAGCGAAGTCAGGAGACTTCGCCCCCATCGTTCGCCCCCTTCGCTCTCTTTACTTCTTCAGATAGTCGTCGAAGTAGCGGGTGATGCGCTCGTGGAGGTGAACCATGTCGTGGCCCATCATGTTGTGGCCGTCGCCAGGGTAGACGAAGTAGTCGGGCTGCGTGCCGGCATCCTCACAGGCGCGGAGGAAGGAGAGGTTGTGCTGGAGCACACAGGTGGGGTCGTTGTAGCCTACGATAATCTGCAGGCGGCCCTTCAGGTTTTTTGCCTTGGGAAGGAGCGAGGACGAAGCGTAGCCCTCGGGGTTCTCCTGCGGAGAGTCCATGTAGCGTTCGCCGTACATCACCTCGTAGTATTTCCAGTCGATCACGGGACCGCCCGCTACGCCCACCTTGAACGTTTCGGGGTAGGAGCACATGAGGTTGGTGGTCATGTAGCCGCCGTAGCTCCAGCCGTGCACGCCGATGCGGTCGGCATCGACATAGGGGAGCGACTTGAGGAACTTCACGCCTTCCATCTGGTCCTGCATCTCAAGGTCGCCGAGGTGGCGGTGGGTGCAGCTTTCAAAGTCGAAGCCGCGGTATTCCGAACCGCGGTTGTCCACGATGAAGAGCAAGTAGCCGCGCTGCGCCATGTAAATCTCCCACGGACGGCTCTGGTAGTGCCATGAAGCCTCCACGTTGTGGGCGTGCGGACCGCCGTAGACGTAGACGACGGTGGGATATTTCTTCGCGGGGTCGAAATCGACGGGTTTCACCATGCGGTAGTAGAGGTCGGTGGTGCCGTCGGCAGCCTTGATGGTGCCAGAGGAGATTTCGGGCACGTTGTAGTCCGTCCAGGGGTCGGCGTCCTCGTGGAGCGCGGTGACCGACTTGGCGGCGGTGCTGAGCACGTCGTACTCGCGGAACTTCGTGGGCGACGACCAGCGGTCGCGGAGCAGCGTGCCGGCAGGCGAGAGGGTGGCGTAGTGCGTGCCTTCGCCGTTGTCGAGGAGCGTGACGCGCGCCGTGTTGACGTTCACGCTGAAGTGGCTGTGCTGGATGGGGTTCTTCTGGTTGCTTTTGTAGACGATGCTCTTCGTTTTCTCGTTGAAACCGAGCATTTCTATCACTTCAAACTGTCCCTTGGTCAGTTGCTTGAGTTCCTTTCCCGTGGTGTCGAAGAGGTAGAGGTGGTTCCATCCGTCGCGGCGCGACTCCATGACGAACTTTGTGGCGTCCCACGGAAGGAAGCGGATGGGGTTGAGGGGTTCCACGTAGCGTGCGTTGGTCTCCGTGTAGAGCACCTTGAGGCGCGCACCCGTCTGGGCATCGTAGCTTACGAGTTCGGCCTTGTCCTGCGTGCGGGGCAGTTCGAACATGTAAATCGTTTTCTCGTCGGGACTCCAGGCAATGTTGGTGAAGTAGCGGTCGGTGGGGTCGCCTGCGTCAAGGTATACCGTCTTGTTGGTGGCGGGGTTGAACACGCCCACGGTCACCTTGTGGCTCGTCATGCCCGCCATGGGGTATTTCTCAGGGGCGAGGGCAGCCACGCGCTGCGAGATGTCGACGAGCGGATAGTCCGTCACCATGCTCTGGTCCATGCGGTAGAAGGCGAGCAGGTTGCCTTTGGGGCTCCAAAACGTGCCTTTGCGAATGCCGAACTCGTCGCGGTGCACGCTCATGCCGTACTGAAGTTCGCGTGTGCCGTCGGTGCTCACCTGATGGTCCTTGCCGTCGGCGGTGCGGACGAAGAGGTTCCAGTCCTTCACGTAAGCCAGACTCTTCGAGGCGGTGCAGAACTCGCTGTGCTGCGTGCCTTCGGCGTTGGGCATGCTCCACACCACTTTCTTCTGCTTCCAGTCGTAGAGGAAACGGAGCTTGGCGGTAGAGAGCAGCACCTGGGGCTGCTGGGCGTAGGGAAACTCGGCATAGAGCAGGTTGTAGACCTTGCCCACGGCAGCGGTGTCGATGGCAGCGTTCACGTCGGCGGAGGTGAAGAGCTGCGTGGACTTCGTTTTGCGGCCCTTGGCGTCGGCGAGGGTGGAAACGTCGTCTACGTCGAGCTTGAGGAGGCTTTCGCCCCAGAAGGCTGTGCCGTAGTAGCGGGGCATGATGTTGGCATAGTTCGTTCCTCCCCACATGAGGTCTTCGAGGGAGAACGCTTTCTTGCTTTGTGCCATAGCGGTGGTGCCTATGAGCAGCGCGAGGGCTGCGAGGATGAGATGCTTCATATTTTTAATGTGCAAATGTGCAGATGTGCAAATGTGCAAATGGGGGATGCTTTGAGCGAATGATGGGGGCGAGCTCAGTCGTTGAATTTACGTTTCTTCTTGAATTCGCCTTTCTTCTTGAAGTTGAAGTCGCCTTTCTTTTTGAACCCCTCCTTCTTGTGGAAAGGCTTGCGCTCGCCGTCTTTGGCGGGGCGGCTTTCGCGCGGAGCGAACTCGCTGCGCTGGAAACGCTGGTGCATGTGGCGCAGCACGCGGTACTGCTCGTCCATTTCCTCGTCGTCGTCGCGGCGTTCGGCGCCGTCGGAGGTGATGCGCTGCTTGAAGTCGTCGCGGTTGGCGCGGAAGCGGCGGTGGTCGCTCATGAGGCGGCGCTCGCGGTCGGTCTTCACCTCGCCGCCCTTGGCGCGGAAGCTGTCGAGCTTGCCTTCAAACATCTGGTACTTGCGGAAGTCGCAGTCGATGGAACCGTTGAGAATCTGCACCTTGAAGCTCGGACGCAGACCGATGTTTTCGAAGAGTTCCTCCTTGGAAGAGATTACCCACGCTTCGCCGCCGGGGAATTCGTGCTTCAGCACCTGGCCGATGGCCTTGTAGAGACTGATGAGGTCGGGAGGCGTAAGGCGCTCGCCGTAAGGCGGATTGGTCACGATGATGGCCTTCTCGGCAGGCTTCGTGAACTTGCGGAAGTCCTGCTGGCGGAGTTCCACGATGGAAGCCACGCCGGCGCTCTTCACGTTGGCCGTGGCGGCATCGATGGCGGGAATGTTGATGTCGTAGCCGTAGATCTTATGGGAGAACTCGCGCTCCTCGGAATCGTCGTTGTAGATTTCGTCGAGCAGGTCGCGGTCGAAGTCCTTCCAGCGCTCGAAGCCGAACTCCTTGCGGAACACGCCCGGATAGATGTTGCGGGCCATGAGGGCGGCCTCCACGAGGAACGTGCCCGAACCGCAGAAGGGGTCGATGAAGTCGCAGTCGAAGTTCCAGCCCGTCATCTTGATGAGGCCAGCGGCGAGCACCTCGTTGATGGGCGCTTCCACGGTGGCCGTGCGGTAGCCGCGGAGGTGGAGACTTTCGCCGGAGGAGTCGAGCGAGAGGGTGCACTGGTCGTCGGCGATGTGGATGTTGAGTTTCACGTCGGGGTTGGTGATGCGTATGTTGGGTCGGTTGCCCGTGGTTTCGCGGAAATAGTCCACGATGGCATCCTTCACCTTGTAGGCCACGAACTTGGAATGGCGGAATTCGTTGGAGAAGACCACGGAGTCGACGGCGAAGGTGGTGTTGAGGTCGAGGTAGCGGCTCCAGTCGATGGCGCGCACGGCATTGTAGACTTCGTCGGCGTCGGTGGCCTTGAAGTGCTTGATGGGCTTGAGTATGCGCACGGCGGTGCGCAGGCAGAAGTTGGCGCGGTACATCATGCGCTTGTCGCCTGAGAACGACACCATACGTCGGCCTATCTGCACGTCGTTGGCGCCGAGTTCGGTGAGTTCCTGTGCCAACACCTCTTCGAGTCCCTGAAAGGTTTTGGCAATGAGTTCGAATTCTTCCATTGAATAGTTTGTGGAGTTGTGGTTCGGTAGAAAGAAAAGTGCGCTTTTTGCCATGTGCGGAAAAAGCCGTGCACTTGCTTTGCAAAGTTATGAAATATTTTTGACACTTGTGGCGGACGGGGCGTTTTGGGCGTACGGGAGGGGGTGTATTATTGTACGCGCGCGCGTATACACCGAAGTTTGTGCAAACTGCCGTCAGCTGTCAGCGGCGCTTCGCGAATGTGCAAATGTGCAAATATGCAAATGAGGAGCGCCTTGCGCCGCGTATGGGGGCGCAAGCGTATGGGGGCGAAGTCTCCTGACTTCGCTTGCGCGGCTTTGCGCCTTCTATGGAGGCGACGTTTGAAACGTCGCGCTCTACACGGCATATGATGTTTCGTGTAGAGCGCGAAGTCGGGAGACTTCGCCCCCATGCGCTAACGCCCTCATCGTTCGCTCTTTTTCTAAACATACAGATATAAATATTACGTTTCGTTAAGCATTTGCTCTCGCCTTCTCCCTGTGACCGATTTTTATACCTTCTGACGAAAAATTACCCCTGCCTGAAATTCTGCTGTCACCTTTGTTATATGTGAAAACGTTCAGTTAATCAGTATGTTACATTAAAACTCAGTATCCCCCGCTGACGGCTGACAGCAAATTGTACAAACTTCGGTGTAATGCACGCGCGAGGGCATGCGTACGCGTGCGTAAGAGAGCGGTCAATCCATCCTCTCCAATCTGCAAAGGAATGCAAAAAACTTTCTGCGACCCCAACGATTTGGGAAGGCGGGGAATTTTTACTCCGTGCCTTGCATTTTTGCGTAGATGCAGGAGTCTATGAGGGCGCAAGCGCATGGGGGCGAACGATGGGGGCGACGTTTGGAACGTCGCGCTCTATACGAAGTTTATAGCGGCGAAGCTAAGTCAGGAGACTTTGCCCCCATGCGCTTCGTCCTCATTTCACGCTTGAAAGCCGTGTAGAACGCGACGTTTCAAACGTCGCCCCATATGCGGTGCAAGACGCAGCACTTTTACACATTCGCACATTTGCACATTTGCACATTTGCACATTCCCCACATTCCCGCCGTCCCGCATTTGCACATTCGCGAAGTATTTGTACATTTGCAAAAATTATCCAATAAAGAGAACATGACTATGACGCTTAGAAAAAGACTTACGTCCGGCTTGAAACTTGCCGGACTGGTGCTCGGCATGGGCCTCACGCTCACCGCCTGCAGCGACTCCGACTCGGAAAGCATCACACCCTCCACCCCCACCGCCCCCAGCGGCACCCCCACCACCGACCAGCTCGGCGTGACCTACACCGGCAAGACCCTCCTGCTCGGCGACAACCGCACAGGACTTGACGGCGCCGTGGCCGCACGCATCAAAAATCCCGTGAGCGCACCCTCCGCCGACCTTCAGGCCGTCATCTTCACCAAGGGAGCGAGCTACGTTTTCGATATGCCCGCAGTGAAACTCCTGGCTCAGGCCTACGGCAACAACGCCACCATCGTGGTGACCGACCCCGACGAACTCGCACAGTCTTCCTTCGCCGACTCGCTCAAGAAAGCCGCCATCGAACTCTCCGACCAGGGCCTCATTGACGAGGCTGAGGTGGCCAACGACTTCGTGGAACGCGTAATCAAGCTACGCGGCAAAAAACTCAGAACCATCAAAGAAGATGAGGACGGACTCAACGCATTCCGCCTTCAGTCTGCCTACACTTCTTCCAGCGTGACCTCAGACCTCAACAGCGGCAGCAGCGAGGGTCTCATTGTGGAGAACGGCGACACCACCAGTGTGAAACTCCCCGTGGAGAAGCAAGAGCCCACCGCCTACAACTTCGGCGTTTCGGCCGACAATCTCTTCAGCTGGATGATTGACGGCGACAAACACGACGGCGGCAACGACGTGCCCGGCTTGAAGACCTTCACCACCTACAAAACGATGCCCCCCTCCACCGTGTTCGGCAAGGTGATGAACTACAAAGTCGACTACAAAATACTCTCCGTTTACGACATCGACACCGAGCAGGACATCTATTTCATTCAGGCATCCCCCACGTTCTACAGCTCACAATTGGGTTCGTCGCCCGACTCCATCAGATGGCGCACCGAGAATCTCTATCTCAAAAACGACAAAATTGTCGGTCCTACGTACGTGAATGTCGACGGTGACACCATCGGCGCTTGGAAAGGCCCGTATTTCAAATCGTTCATCTACAGAATTGCGCATGATGACGATTGGAGAATGAACTTCACCAATTGCAGCCCTGAGGTCGTTACCACGTTTGACGAGCCCTACACCGTGAGCCTGTCGCTCGATGCGCAGAATACCTATGGTGCAGAGCCCTCCGTAGACACTCTCGAGACTTTCCCCGTGAGCCATTCCATGAGCGAAGAAATGCCCGCCAAGTCTGCCGTCGTATTTTCCTTCCGCAAAACCGACAACGACTATAACTGGTGGACCGTTGTCGATATCGATGGCGTAGTGAAGGACAATAAGGAACCCAACTGGCCGCTCTATAAAGACTGGACTCCTACCATGGCATGTCTTTTTAAGAAAATGTATCCCAAAGGACAGTACCAGCTGTACACCACCATGGAAACCTGCGTGACTGAAGCATGCCCTACGGACGACGTGGAAATCTTAACCCGCGACACTTGCAAGGTGACCATTGACCTTCCCGAGCCTGTTCGCGTACGCGCAACTTACAAAATAGAAATGACGGGTCACGGCGACAGCACCATCGACGAGAACGCCTGGATTTCCAATGCCGACTCGCTCCTGAAGAACGACTACGGCATTTCGTTGAAAAGAGGCAACTTCTACAGTTTTGACAAGACTGCCGACAAGTGTCTCGACCGCGCCGTCACCGCCTTCAGAAGATATGTCTTCAAGTTCAGAAACCTCGTGAACGAAAAGACCGAAGGCACCCACGAGTACCACTTCGTGCTCAAGGACAACAGCGGCAATATCGTCAAGACCGCTCACGTCAACGGCGCACAGGTGACGATTGAATAGCCGCAAGGGGGCGATGTCTCCTGACTTCGCTTGCGCGGCGTCACAGACGCTTTTGCGCGGCTTGCGCCCTCTATGGAGGCGACGTTTGAAACGTCGCGCTCTACACG
>CAVCAV010000162.1:0-5685 GCA_963600165.1 Christensenella sp. UBA1685
TTGAGCGAACTTGCCCATAATTCGGTGGTAATTTATAGAACCACCCTAAAGTTCGGATTTGGGCGAAGGCGGGCTTTCTGACCGTCTTCCGACAAATCCGAAACTTGAACAAACATGAAAATACTTTCTCTTTACATAGACAAATGGTACATGGTTGGCGCTGTCGTGGACGGTGCCAACAAGACGCCTTTGGCACTAAGCAATGCGGAAAGCAGAATATGGCTCTATTTCTACAGCAACAGTACCACAAACGCAGTAAGGTACAGTCTGGGCTATAAGGACAAAGCCCTTGCCGGAGAAAAGGGATGCTATGCCGACGTGTTCGATTTGCTGCCCGACTACAAGCGGTACTTTTACCAAAAGTTCGGTGCCAGCAAGAAAATGTCGGAAATCTTTGCCGATGCCGGCATACTCGCCGACCTTCAGAAATCATACGGCGAAGGTTCTCCCATTCCCGTATACATAGCGTTTTCGGAAGACATAGACATAGTGGCGCAGCATCTCTTTTTGAAGACGTTGGAGAAAGAGCACTTCGACGTGCTGCAACACACGCTGCCCATAGAGCGCCTCGCCTTGGAACACCTTTCCCGAAAGGGACAAATCACGGAAGTGGACAGCAACGTACTGGTCGTCAACGCTTGCAACGAAAATCTCCGCTATTCCATCTACAACGTGGAAGGCGAAGACTTTTCCGTAGTGGCCCAGGAATGCGTGCCGGGCTATGGCGGCGACAGCCGCAAGCAGGCGGTGGTGGAAGAAGTGATGGAATATATGCAGTCGGCCACCAATTTCCTTTCCCGCGACAGGGCCAGCGAGGAATGGCACGATGAGATGCTTTTCCTTTCGCAATATGCCGAAAAATGGCTCCAGCGGGTAGACCGTTCTCCCGGTTATGCCCCCGTGGCGCTCGGCGACATCCACTTCAAGAAGCAGGCCTCCGCCCCCGTGCCCGTAGTGGTGGCTGTGAGCCAACTCAACGACCGTACGAAAAACATCGTAGGCATGTTGACGGACAAAATTGTGGATACCGTCAAGAAGGCCCGGCTTCTTTTGCCGCAAATCGAACATGTGGTTTTCTTGGGCGACACGTTCTCCAACGGAACGTTTGCCGAAACGCTTCAGCAGAAAATAGGATTCTCCTCCAGCAAAACGGCGTTTTTCCCCGAAAACAGTTTGCCGGATTTGGTGGAAACGTACAGCAAGTGGGACGAAACCGCTTTCGACGAAGAGAAGAAGGCATCCGTCGCTGCAGCCCGCAAAAAATACATCGAAGACAGCCGGAAGTTCATCGAATCGCAGACTCAGGAGCAGAAGGACAAGGGCAGCAAGGCAGAGGCGGAGGGACGGTTGCAGGAGGCTCTTGACCTTTACCGCCAGGTGCTCGACATCGACCCCGACGACCGGTTCTCGCAAGCCCGGCTTGTGGCCATCGAGCAGCAGATAAAGCTAAACGAGGAAATCCAGAAACAGGTTGGAGAACTTTTGCACAATGCCCACGAGTGCTACAGCACCAACGACTTCGGCGGAACGCTGAATAATTGCGACGCAGTGCTGCAGCTTCAACCCGACAATCGGGAAGCGCAAAAACTCAAGGACGACGCGGACGACATGCTGAGACGGCTGAAGCAGTTGGAAGTCTACATCGACAGGATGAAAGAGCTCTTGATAAAGAGCCGCTTCTTCGACGCCCGCAACGTGCTCCAAGAGGCCGACGGTCTCCGCATCAACGACGCCCGCCTGAAGAACCTTCGCGAAGAGATCGACAACGGCATCGCCAAACTGGAATCCAAGATCAACGACCTGACGAAAGCCTACGACGAAGCTCTTCGTGCTGGAGATTACCAGCGTTGCATCGACAATTGCTGCAATCTTATTTCCATTGGTGCCGACAGCACCGAATGGTCACGGAAGAAGCAGAACGCCGAAGAAAAGTTGCGCCAAGAGCAGCAATTCAACGACAACCGCGGACTTGCACGCAAAGCGCGCAACGACCAAAAGTGGACCGAGGTCGTGGAATATGTCCAAAAAGCACTGGGCATAAAGGACGACAAAGAGCTGAGAGAGTGGATGCAAGAGGCGGAAAAAGCTTTGCGCGACGGTAAAAAGGCTCGTGTGCAAGAAGAATTCAGCCTGGCATGTGCCAATGAACAATGGGAACAGGTCGTTGACCTGTACAAAACGCACGAGTTCCTTAAAGAGAAATATTCTAACTCGAAGATGTATGACAAGGCTGTACGCATTCTCAATAGCCCAACTTCACGTGTAGTGAAAGCTCCACCTCCCCGAGTTAGCCCTTCAAATCCACCGTCCTCTACTAAACAAGGGGGCGAAGGCTCTACCAAGACAACAAGACCCGAAGTGAAGCGCCCTACCAGATCAGGCAATAACGGAGCTGAGTCAAATGAGCAAGATGCGAACGGCTCAGATTCCCGCTCAGCCCAAACTCAAACAAACGGCACGCGCAATATAAAGATTACTACAACAAACAAACCCAATAGAATAACAAACAAACCAAAACGTTAATCACTATGGACAACGACAAAAGAAAAAAACTGTTCTCTGCTGACGATTTCGACAAGACCATCAGCGTAGGCGACCAATTGGTCTTCGACAAACAAGACCTCAAAGTCATTAAAGTAGACCTCATTTGGGCCGGTACCGACCTCGACGTATGTGCCTTTATGTTGGGTGACGACAACATGATGCACGAACGGGAAGATTTGGCCTACTTCAAGTCGCAGCGCCGCTGGATGCCGGAATTGCCTTTCGCCCACCCCGACTTCAACCCGTTGAAAGGCAGAGTGAGCGGAACCTGGAAAGAAGAGGGCTTCAAAAATCCACAGAAATGGATGGACGCCACACTTCCTCTTTCCGGCGACGATGCCATTATCGGCTCCTGGGACGACATGGCCGACGATGATGACGACTCCGATTGCGGCGAAACCATGCACGTGCTTTTGGATGAAGTGGACGTCAGTGTGCACTCCTCCATCGTTTTTGCTGCAGCAGTGGCAAAAGACCGAATCCAAGCCGGTGAGCATTTCGAAGATGCCCATGACCCCATCGTCCGCATTTATGATGCTGAAAATGATGAACTCATTGCCGAATACAAATTGGCTGACCAATTCCCCGGCAAGGATGTAGTCTGCTTCGGACGCATGGTTTATAACGAGACCGACATGCTTTGGAGCTTCGAACCCATGGCTGAAGCCTACAACGGCGGCATGGAATTCTTGGCTACTGAAGTTTACGGATAAATCCCTTTCGGCCTATGAACAACAAGAAACTCTTCAGTTCTGAGGATTTCGACAAAGAAGCAAGAGTCTCAGAGAATCTTGAAACTGAGCCGAAGGTCCCGGAAGCTACTGACAACGAGCCGAAGACAACCGGTCGGAAGACCAAGCCCTGGCTTTGGATTGCCGTAGCAGCCATCGTGGTCATTGCCGGCATTATCGGGTTTCTGAAAATGAATCCAACGTCGGGCAAAGAAGATGGCGGTGCCGTAGCTGCTGCCGCAGACACGACGGCGGCCGAGAAGACCGACAGCGCCCAAACGGCGGCGGCCCAAACGGAAGCCGACAGCGCCAGCGCTTCTGCAGGCGAGGACGCTGCACCGGATGCCGAGGCAAGCACTGAAGCAACGGACAATGCTGCAGCGTCTGAAACGACGAAAGCCAATGCGGCTGCTGCCCAGCAGAATCCGTCGTCGGAAACTGTGGCAACGCCCCAGAGTCAGTCAACAGGCACTGTGGAAGACGAAGCACGCCAGGTTATACGCGGCGTCTACGGCAACGGTTTCGTAAGAAAGCAAAACCTTGGAAGCCGCTACGCTGAAATACAAGGCAAGGTGAATGAAATGTACCGCAACGGTCAGGTTCGCTAACCAAGCTGGAAATACGAATGGGCAGATGATTCCTGTAATTGTCTGCCCATTTATCAAACCGGGCTGCGCCTTCTATGGGGGCGAACGATGGAGGCGAAGTCTCCTGACTTCGCATAATCGAATGAAGCATTATTATAATCGCGCAAGCGAGCTCGGGAGAGCTCGCCCCCATCGTTCGTCCCATAGAGGGCGCAGCCGCACACTATGAGAAAGTCAGCATATGATACTCTACATCCTCTTGGCTGTCGTGCTGTGGTTCGTCGTCCCCTTATTCATAGACGGACGCGTAAGGAAGAAGAGCGACAGGAAGGCGTGGCGCATGCTCTGCCGTGTGCTTGCCGTATTGTTCGTTGTGTTGGCCGTATACAGGGCCATCATTTAAAAATTCACTCCATGAAGAAAACCCTTTTACTTCTGTGTTCACTCCTGTGCCTTTCCGGCTGCCACAACAGCGGCGGCAACGAATCGCACGAACTTTCTCCACAGCAAAAAGAACTGGTGGAGAACGGGTGGAAACTGTCCACACCCACCGGCGGAGAGTTTGACGAAACGATGGGCATAAAACCCATTTACGGCACACAGGACAATTATTTCGACATTACCGTGGGCGACGGCTTCGACGTGGCACTGAAAATAGTGGACTTCTCCACCAACAAGTGCATACGCTACGTCTACGCTCCGCAAAACCAGACCGTCACCGTCAACCAAATTCCCCAGGGAAAGTATTACGTCAAACTGGCCTATGGCCTCGACTGGATGGAATGCGAGACGGACTCTGTAACGTTGGGCAAATTCACATCGAAAGCGTTCTTCGCCAAAAGCAACGTCTTCGACTTCGGTGTGAAGAACTCGCAGGAAGCCGCCAACTACGAGCTCGAACTCAACGTGGTTGAAGGTTCGGCAAAGAACAACTTCCCCACCGTGCCCATCGACGAGTCGGAATTTGAAAACGACTGATTCCCCCTACTCTTTCCCCACAACCTTGCAGCACTTGCCGCACAAGAACGGCCATGAAAAGGTGTAATGTTGCGGAAGGGGTTGCCGCTCGTGCGGATAGTTGTATTTTTGCAACACAAACAACAAAGATTCATCCGCAGCAAGGAATAAAAACAAACCTTATAACCACATATGGAACAACAACATCACCATTACACCGGCTTGACCGACGCCGAAGTGCTCGAAAGCCGCAGCAAGAACGGGGCGAACACCCTTACACCGCCCGAGAAGGAACCGCTCTGGAAACAGTTTCTCGAAAAGTTCGGCGACCCGCTCATCATCATCCTTATGATAGCCGGTCTGCTGTCCATCGGCATTTCGTGCTATGAATATTTCGGCCTCGGCGAAGGCGCTGCCGTGTTCTTCGAACCCGTGGGCATCTTCGTGGCCATCCTTCTGGCCACCGGTCTGGCCTTCTACTTCGAACTCCAGGCCGACAAGGAGTTTACGCTCCTCAACCAGGTGAACGACGACGAAGCCGTGGAGGTTATCCGCAACGGAAACACCACGCAAGTGCCGCGCAAGGACATCGTGGTGGGCGACATCATCGTCCTCAACACGGGCGAAGAGGTGCCCGCCGACTGCGAGCTCCTTGAAGCCACTTCGCTCCACATGGACGAGTCGACCCTGACGGGCGAACCCATGTGCGCCAAGAGCGTAGACGAGAAGGACTTCGACAAAGCCGCCACCTATCCCACCAACCACGTGATGAAAGGCACGAAGGTGATGGAAGGCCACGGCATTTGCCGTGTGCTCAAGGTGGGCGACCACACGGAGCAGGGCAAGGTGTTTGAAGCCGTGCAGAT
>CAVCAV010000162.1:5911-7023 GCA_963600165.1 Christensenella sp. UBA1685
CCCGAAGGCCTGCCCATGGCCGTCACGCTGAGCCTTGCCTACAGCATGCGCCGTATGCTCAAGACCAACAACCTCGTGCGCAAGATGCACGCCTGCGAAACGATGGGCGCCACCACCGTAATCTGTACGGACAAGACGGGTACGCTGACGCAGAACCTCATGAGCGTGGACGAGATGAAGACCTACGGCAACACGCCGAAGGAAGTGCTCGAAGAAGGCATCGCCGTGAACTCTACGGCCTCCATCGACTTTTCCGACCAGAGCAAGCCGCAGATTCTGGGCAATCCCACCGAAGGCGCTTTGCTCCTTTGGATGCACAAGCAGGGCGCTGACTTCCGCACGGCACGCGAAAGCGTGAAGACGGTGGCAGAAGTGCCGTTCTCCACGGAACGCAAATACATGGCCACGCTTGTGGAATCGGCAGCCTTGAAGGGCAAGAAGGTGCTTTACGTCAAGGGCGCTCCCGAGATTGTCTACTCGCTCTGCGCCGAGAAGCCCATAAGCCAGGAAGACGTGGACCAGCAGTTGCTCGCCTACCAAAACCGCGCCATGCGCACGCTGGGCTTTGCCTATCAGGTGGTAGAGGACGGCGACAAGGCCGTGGAAGGCAACAAGATTGTAGCCGAAAAGCTCGTGTTCATCGGTGTGGCCGCCATTGCCGACCCCGTGAGAAGCGACGTGCCCGCAGCCGTGAAGGAATGTGTGGAAGCCGGCATCGACGTAAAGATCGTGACGGGCGACACTCCGGGAACCGCCAAGGAGATAGCCCGACAGATCGGACTTTGGAACGACGCGACGGACTCTGAGCGCAACATCATCACCGGTCCCGAGTTTGCCGCCTTGAGCGACGAGGAAGTGGAAAACCGCGTGCTCGACCTGAAGATCATTTCCCGTGCCCGTCCGATGGACAAGAAGCGTCTGGTGGAAACCTTGCAGAAGAAGAACCAGGTGGTGGCCGTAACGGGCGACGGAACGAACGATGCCCCTGCCCTCCGTGCCGCCCACGTGGGCCTTTCGATGGGCGACGGAACGAGCGTGGCCAAGGAGGCTTCCGACATCACCATCATCGACAACTCGTTCAGCAGCATCGGCAAGGCCGTGATGTGGGGACG
>CAVCAV010000163.1:0-6975 GCA_963600165.1 Christensenella sp. UBA1685
AAACCGAGGCTGCGGTAGAGCCGGTTGGCTGCCGTGCGTTCGGGGCGGGAGGTGAGGTTGAGGCTTTTTGCGCCAAAGGTGCGGGCTTCCTCAATGAGGAATCGCATTATTTGCCTTCCGTAGCCGCGTCCGCGGCATGCGCTGTCGACAACCACGTCCTCCACCCAGGCTTTTGTGCCCGTTGGTGAGGCACAAAGGCAGAGCGTGGCCATGCCGCGGACGGCATTTTCCTCATCTTTTAAAATGGCAATATGGGTGAAAGGCGACTGCACCATTTCCTTCAAAAGAGGAAGCGCAACAGGCTTCGCCGAAGTACTGAGCTGGGGGAGCAGGCGGTTGATGGCGGTCAGCACATCGTCGTCGGCTTCTTGAAGGAAAGCAATGCGTCCTTCGTTCAAGCGCTGAAGCAGCGTGCTGACTGTTTCTCCCAAAACGGGATGGAGCAGCTCGGGCGCTATTTCTGCAAGCGGCTCGAGCACGAAACGGCGTTTGTGAAGGTGGGGATGGGGAAGGGTGAGCGACGGCGTGTGAACGGATGCGTACTTTGCGTCGTCGGACAAAAGAAGGTCAATGTCGATGAGGCGGTCGGCATATATCCCGTCGTGGCTTTTGGCGGTGCGCCCCATTTCCAGTTCTATTTCCTTTGTGATGCGCAGCGCTTCGTTCGGCGAAAGCAATGTTTCAACGGCAGCAGCGGCATTGAGGAAACGGTTGGCGGAAGAGAAGTGCCAGGGTTCCGTTTCGTAGTTCTTCGAAAACGCCACAACCTTCCCCACGCGTTGTGCGATGAGCTGCAAAGCGTGGGAAAGGTTGCGGGGTTTGTCGCCGAGGTTTGTTCCGAGCGAGAGGTAAAGCATATCGGCAGAGTTAGTCCACGATGAGCAACGCATCGCCGTAGGGGCCGAACATATATTCGCCCTTCACGGCTTCTTCGTAGGCGTGCATGGTGAAGTCGTAACCGCCGAAAGCCGACGTGAGCATAAGCAGCGTGGAGTAGGGGAGGTGGAAATTCACGAGCATGGCGTCGGCAATCTGGAACTCGTAGGGAGGGAAGATGAACTTGTTGGTCCATCCTTCAAACTCCTTTATTCTGTGGTTCGTGCCGGCGCAGGCTTCAAGGGCACGCTGCACGGTGGTGCCGACGGCAATCACCTTGTGGCCCTCTTCCTTGGCCTTGTTGACAATGCGGCAGCAGTCGGCGTTGACAAACATCTGCTCGGAGTCCATCTTGTGTTTCGTGAGGTCTTCCACGTCGGTGTTGCGGAAGTTGCCGAGTCCGCAGTGGAGGGTGATGAATGCACTTTGGATGTCGTAGATTTCCATGCGCTTCATCATTTCGCGGGAGAAGTGGAGACCTGCGGTAGGAGCGGTCACGGCGCCTTCGTTCTTGGCGAAGATGCACTGGAAGTTCTCCAAATCTTCGGGTTCGCTCTCGCGGCCCATGAAGCGGGGAATGGGAGCTTCGCCCAAGGCATAGAGCGAGCGCTTGAACTCGTCGTGGTCGCCTTCGTAGAGGAAACGGAGGGTACGGCCGCGGCTCGTGGTGTTGTCAATCACTTCGGCCACGATGGAGTTGTCCTCGCCGAAGTAGAGCTTGTTGCCGATACGAATCTTGCGTGCGGGGTCGACAAGCACGTCCCAAAGACGGAGCTCGGGATTGAGTTCGCGGAGGAGGAACACTTCGATGCGGGCACCGGTCTTCTCCTTGTTGCCGTAAAGGCGTGCGGGGAACACTTTCGTGTCGTTGAAGACGAACACGTCGTGGGGGTTGAAGAAGCCCAGCACTTCCTTGAACATGCGGTGTTCTATTTCGCCCGTCTGGCGGTGGAGCACCATCATTCTGCACTCGTCGCGGTGGGGAGCGAGGTATTTTGCAATCTTCTCTTCGGGAAGTTTAAACTTGAATTGGGAGAGCTTCATTGTTTTTGTTCGGTTGTTGTATGGTGGTGGGCAGTTGCCGCACAGTTCTTCAAGGAAAAGCGCAACGGACTGCGAAATGTTTGTCTTTTAAAAAGATAATGTCAATCAGAAAGGCACGGGCGCGCCGAACTCTTCAGCGAACTTTTCTATGGAGAAGCAGTGCTGAAGGTTGAAGTGGCCTACGCGGGTACGGCGAAGGGCCGTAAGGTGCGCGCCGCTTTCGAGGGCAATGCCGATGTCGCGGGCGAGGGCTCGGATGTACGTGCCTTTCGAGCAGACCACACGGATGGTGATTTCGTTGCGGTCGAGGCTGCTGTCAACGAGTTCTATTTCGTCAATGCGGAGCGGCTTTGCACGCAGTTCCACTTCCTGTCCGCTTCGGGCCAGGTCGTAGGCTCTTTTCCCTTCCACTTTGCAAGCGGAGAAGACGGGAGGCACCTGCATGATTTCGCCCTTGAACGTTTGCAGCACCTGCAGCACCCGCTCTTCGGTGATGTGCTCCGTGGGGTAGGTTTTGTCCACGGGATGCTCGAGGTCGAAGCTGGGAGTGGTGGCGCCAAGTTGCAGCGTGGCGATGTACTCTTTCACGCCGGCTTGAAGCTGGTCGATGAGTTTCGTGGCGGCTCCCGTGCAGAGCACCATCACGCCCGACGCCAAAGGGTCGAGTGTGCCGGCATGTCCCACTTTTATCTTACGTCCACCCATGGCACGCGTAAGCATCCATCTCACCTTCGCCACCAGTTGGAACGACGTCATGTGGAGCGGCTTGTCGAAAGCCATTACGCAGGGAAGGAAACCGCCCTGGAGCGGATTGCCGTCTGTCTGGAACGTTTCGGGCGAAGCGGCAAATGCGCGGATGGCTTCAACGTTTTCAAAAAGCGGAGCGCCTGCTGCGGGTTCTTCTTTTTCGAAAATGTCTTTCGGAAGGATGTATTTGGCGTTTATTTCTTTTTTTGCCACGATGGGGTGGTATATGGTTATGGAGTTATTTGAAAAGCTGATAGATGAGCGTGACGAGACCGGCGAGGGCGCAGTAGTAGGCGAAGTAAATGAGTTTTCCCTTGCGCACAATGCCGATCATCCACTTGCAGGCTACGCAGCCCGACACGAATGCGGCTACGAAGCCGACAATGAGGGGCACCGTGCCGATGCTTCCGCCCACGTCTTCGCCCTTCATCACCTTGAGTGCGTCGAGAAGGGCTTCGCCGAGGATGGGCGGGATGACCATGAGGAAGGAGAACTGTGCCATGCTGGCCTTCTTGTTGCCAAGCAGGAGGCCTGTGGCGATGGTGGTGCCTGAACGGCTGAGGCCGGGCAGTACGGCAAGGGCTTGCGAAAGACCGATGATGAATGCATCGCGGAGCGAAATCTCCTGACGTTCGCGCGGACGGGCATAGTAGGAGAAGGCAAGGAGGGCTGCGGTGACGAGCAGGCAAATGCCCACTACGGTGAGGCCGGAGCCGAAGATTTTTTCTACATCTTCCTTAAAGAACACGCCGACGATGCCGATGGGAATCATCGAAACGATGATGTTGAGCACGTAGCGCTGGTCGGGGTTGAGCACCTGGAGACCTTGGGCGCTGTTGTTGACGGGACCGAACATGCCCTTTATTATTTTCCATATTTCGCCGCCGAGAATGACGAGCGTACTGAGCACGGTGGCTACGTGTACCATGATGGTGAACACCATGTTGTCCTCTCCGTTCACGCCGAAGAGTTCGGAAGCGATGGCGAGGTGTCCGCTGCTGCTCACGGGGAGGTACTCCGTGAAGCCTTGAAGCAAGCCCATGAGAAGGGCCTCTAACGTATTCATCTTTTATTCTGTCTGTATGTAATGTGGTTTTGGGAAAAACATTGCGCTTGCGGCAACGCTTCCGTTACTCTTCCGTTTTCTCGACGTTTCCCTTGGAAGTTTTGGGTTTGCGTACGATGGCGTATACCATGAAGAGGTAGCCGAAGAGGCATACTGCGGGAGCCACTTTGATGCGCCGTGCTTCGAAGATGGCGGAGTTGAAGGTGTTTTCGTCGGAACCCGAGCCGGACATGAGTACCATGCCGACGATGACCACTGCCATGCCGATGGCGAGAAGGATGAAGTTCAGGCGGTCAAAGGCAAAAACTTGTTGATGGCTTTTCTGTGACATTTGTATTTATGATTGAGCGTTTTTGTTTTCTAACGTAAAAAACCGTGCCTTTCGTCTGTCAGCTTAAGTAAACCTCTCCGCCTTTCATGTGGAGATGGCGGTTGACGGAGACGTAGGCGCAGAAGAGCGTGAGCAGAAGACCGCAGACCACCACGGCTCCCAGTGTGGCAATCCACACCATGGGGGTGATGAGCTGGTTGAAGTAGACCACGCCCGCTCCGGCTTCAAACTGCAGGTAGTACATGGCTGCGGAAAGGGCGCCGCCGGCAATCACCACGGCCACGATGCCGATGCGGAAAGCCTGCCACATGAAGGGGCGGCGGATGAAACTCCAACGTGCGCCGACGAGTTTCATGGTGTGAATGCTGTAGCGCCGTGCGTAGACGTTCATGCGCATGGTGTTGTTGATGAGCGAGAACGAAACCACGGCGAGGAGGGCGGCCACGATGAGGAGCACGAGACCCACGCTGGGAATGGTGCGGTCGAGACTTTCCATGATGTCGCGCGGATAGCTCACGTCGTCCACGCCGGGCATTTTGCGGATGGACGTTTCGTAGCGGTGCAGGCTGTCGAGGTTGGCGTAGTCTGCATTGAGGTACACTTCAAACTCGGCGGGAACGGGGTTGCCGCCCATGAGGTCGGCTTCGTCGGCGAGCGCTTCGTTCATCTCGCGCATGCCGCGTTCCTTGGAGCGGTAGTCCACGAGCCGGGCATAGGGTGCCTTGCGGAGCTGCGACTGCACCTGGAGCAGGTCTTTGTTGGAGATGCTGTCGTTGAGGAGCACTTCCACGGTGAGTCCTTCGCGGAGCTGGCGGCTGAAGTTTGTGCCGATGCTTACGAAGAGCACGACGATGCCGAGCAGAAGCAACACGAGCGTGGTGCTGATGCAAGTGGTTATGGTGCTGAAACGTCCGCTGTGGCGTTTCTTTCTTTTGCGTGGTTCCATGAGCGTTTGCGGGAAAACGTATTTCGTGTTTACAAGTGGCTTTGCGCCCTTCACGGGCACACTGCACCTAAATTCCTACAAAAATACAACATTTCCGCGAGGTCGTGCGCACGAAGGTGGAAAATAGTGGTTTTTTGGTGAAATGTGCGACTCCTATGGGGGCGAAGTCTCCTGACTTCGCTTCGCCGCAAAAGTGACCCAAAAAAGAATGCTTCACTCGCGCAAGCGAGCTCGGGAGAGCTCGCCCCCATCGTTCGCTCCATCGCTCGCAAACGCAAAGGGCAGCCGGCGCACATTTGCGCCGACTGCCCGTGTTTCGGTTTGCCAGTTTAGGGGCGAATTACTTGTTTACCTGTTCGTCGAGAGCAGAACCGGCCTTGAACTTCACAACCTTCTTGGCAGCGATGGTGATGGACTCCTTCGTGGCAGGGTTGATGCCCTGACGTTCGGGACGCTCGTTGATGGAGAACGTACCGAAACCTACGAGCTGTACTTTGTCGCCGGCGATGAGGGCGTTGGAGATGGTTTCGAAGACGGTTTCAACGGCCTTCTTGGAGTCAGCCTTGCTAAGACCTGCGGCAGCAAGTGCGTCTACGAGAGTGGATTTGCTTGTCATTCTTGTATGTATTAAGTTTATGGATTGATTGTAGATTTTGGTGCAAGCGAGGCGCTGCGGAAAGGGCAAAAACCCTCATGCTTAGCGCCGTAACTGCGTCTTTCACTTGGGCAAATATAAGGCAAGTAGTCCGCCTACACAAAAATTTTTCAATATTTTTTCCTTTTACGTCCGCAAAACGCCGTTTTTCGGCCTCCGATGGCCGTAAATAGGGCATTTGTCGGGTTTTTCGGTGCGCTTTTGTGTGTCTTTCTGGGTCACACCTCCTGGCCTCGCGCCCTCATGAAAAGCAGGCTGAGCCAGTGGCAGAAGGCGTAGAAAATGACGGCCGTAACCAGTCCGCCGAACACGTCCACGAGGTAGTGTGCCTGAATGTATACGGTGGCGCAGCAGAGGAAGAAGTAGAAGGGTAGGGCAATGTAGAAAAAGCAGTGGCGGTTGCGCCAAAGGAGAATCATCAACACGGTGCTCATGCCCACATGAGAGGAGGGGAAAGCCGCCGTGGGACGTTCGCCCGAAGCCTGCGTGGCTTCCACCAGGTCGTGGAAGAAACCGCTGGGGCCGGGTGAAGCGGCGAGTTCGGTGTGGTGGCTGAAGTAGTCGCCGAGGTGGGGGAAGTGGCCGGCCTGAATGGCATCGAAACCTACCGCCTGGAAATAGTACTGCGGACCCGCTACGGGGAGGAACAGGTAGATGAGATAATAGAGGAAAAAGGCGGTGAGCACGATAAATGCCGTTTGCTCGAAGAGCCGTTTGCGGGTGAAGAGGGGTGCCAACACGGTGAAGGCGATGAGCGGATAGTAGGCGAAGTAGCCCATGTGGAAGAGTTCGCTCCATATCTTTTGCGGCATCAGGCGCGAGAATTCTATGGAGGGCTGGCAACCGAAGAGTGCCGCGTCGGCCGAGGCGAACACGTAGTCGAGGTTGGGAAACAGCCGGCAGAATTCGTAGGTGTCGGGATACCAGTAGCCGAGGAGCGACAGGGGAAACAGATAGCGCAGAAAAAGCGTGAACTTGTTGGGCTGGCAGCGGTGGAGCAGATAGATGATGCCCATGCACACGAGCACGAAGGCGCGGCCTTCGAGCAGACGCAACGGATCGCCCATGCGTTGCCAGAATATGGCAATGAGCACGGAGGTAAAGAGCGTGTAGGCGAGGGTTACTATTTCTATGCCCAACGGGCGTTTTCTTGTTTGGTTCATAGGTTGTTTGGTATGTATGGGGCGAACGATGGGGCGAACGATGGAGGCGAAGTCTCCTGACTTCGCTTGGGCGAATAAGCATTTATTATGAACGTGTAGAGCGCGACGTTTTAAACGTCGCCTCCATAGAGGGCGAAGCCGTGTAGA
>CAVCAV010000164.1:0-6932 GCA_963600165.1 Christensenella sp. UBA1685
TAGTATGGACGCGCTAACATTAGTCGAGAATTGCTATAACGCTCTGCCGTCTGCAATGCGTTACAGACCATGGGAATATACGGAGCACGGGTGCAAAGTACTCTGTTCGGAAGACGAGCTCAATGCATATCTTGCTGCTTATGGAGAGATTCACATTGTAAAATGCCACGCTGCACTCCAGAATTTCCCCTTTGACGATTTGAACATGTATTCGTACGAAATTTTCGACTGGGGATGCGGCCAGGGCCTTGCGACATTGACAATGCTTGATATGCTACGTGAACGCAAAATGTTATCCGGATTGAAAAAGATAACATTGATAGAGCCTTCTTTGCCTGCATTGAAACGAGCAAAACAATGGACCGAACAATTTGCCGGCCCAGGAGTAGAAGTTATTGCCGTCAACAAATTCATACCGGCTTCAGAGTCTGACAGTATGGATGAAGTGTCATGTTCCACTCAGGTTTCTATAAATCTGATGTCCAACATTTTAGACATATGGTCTCTCAGTTTGAAATGGTTAGCCCAAAAAACGTCTTCGCTGGCTGTCAGAAATTATATGATTTGCGTAGGTCCAAAGTTTGGCGTGTCCAATACCCGTATCAACGATTTTTGCGGATACTTTAACCGACCTGAGTATTTTTCTGCGATAAGCATTTCTACATATGCATATACAACAAAGACCCATCACCCGTTTGGTTGTGAGACTCGATGTTTCATGCATCAGAACAACATGGCTATCAACGAGAATTATAAAGAATGTGCCGAAGCGACCTTGTTCAAGGATGATTATACAACAGATTGCCTGAAGGGCATCATTGCTCCTCATCTCTTGCATTTGTACAGTATTATAAGAGAGAAAGAGGAAAAATCCTATGATATATTTCTCCGGCCGTCGATAGGCTCCGACAATGTTGACATAGTATTGGCGAACATTACTAGGGGTATCGTCTTGCTAAATGTATGTGAAGACATCAATTGCCTAGAGAAGGAATATCAGCGACTGGAAACAATAAAATCAAACATTTTCAATTCTGTCCTCAAAACGATAAAGTTCGACTCTGTCATTAACAAAAACGTCTTTTGTTGTATACAGACAGGGCTCTATGTGCCAGGCATATCGGATGAAAAGTTGCAAAATGCCGTAACTTGCACAAACGCCAAAATGAACGAAGAGGCAAAGGAGACAGACAAGAACCACAAAGAGAAAAAATATTTTGACTATTTCATTTTTATTACAGACGCTGAAAATTCGATATCCAAGCTAGACCACTTAAGACCCCCTAGCTTTAAATTCGACTATTATGACGAACTCGTCAAAGCTATTATAGGAAAATGGCATTCTTACAAAGATGGCGACGAAACATTAAAGCTAAATAAAACGCAAGAGAAAATCGTACGTAACGGAAACAAAAGAATTCGTTACAAGGGAGTTGCCGGATGCGGAAAAACACAGATTGTAGCCAATCGTGCAGTAGAACAGCACCTTCGGACCGGCGAAAAAGTGCTTATCATCACATTCAACATCTCGCTTATACAATACATAAGAATGCGAATAAACCAAGTGCCCGCAGATTTCTCAATGAACATGTTTGAAATCGTCAGCTATCACCAATTTTTCAAATCGAAAGCTAATTTGTATGCAAAAAGCAAATTAATCCTGTCTGATTGGGACGATAAACACTTCTTCGAATCCTGCTCAAAAAAAATTCAACGATACAAGAGTATCATCATAGATGAAGTGCAGGATTTCAAGGAAGAATGGTTGTATTCAATCATTACCTACTTTTTGGATGAGGATGGGAGCGTTTCAGTTTTTGGCGATGGAGAACAAAACATATTCGAACGCATCATGGACAAAGAAACAAAGATGCCGCCAATGCGAGAGATGAATTTTTCCGGTAGATGGCCCAAAATCAGCGAAAGAGTATCCATGCGTATTCAAAATCCACAAATAGCGACATTAGCGTCAAAGTTCGCACACGATTTTGTGTCCAACGAGTTTCCGCCAATCTTGTTGCAAGCGAATTTGTTTGACAACTATTGCATAAAATATTGGAATGTAGGAACTGATAAGGAGCCATACATTTTGGCCCAAAACATAATATGGATAATCAACACATACAAGATTGCTACGAAAGACGTAGTCGTAATGGCTGAATCGATAAAGATATTGCGTGAGTTGGCTTATCATTACGAACTGCTAACCAACGAAAAGACAATGATTAATTTCGAAACGAAAAACCAGTACGATAAAGTATGCGAAAAAGACAACATACTATTTATAAGAAAAAAGGATTTGGATGATATAAGAAGAGCAGCGAAAACGCATTTCACAACGTTCTGCAATGAATTGAAGATGTCAACAATACAAAGCTTCAAAGGATGGGAATCAAACACCGTCATACTGTTTTTGCAACCATCAAGCGAAATGAACGAAACTTCATACAACTATGGCATAGTAGAAAGAGGAAACACACCAGCTCTAATCTACACAGCATTAACGCGCGCGAAATGCAATTTGTTCATTATCAATCTTGGAAACGAAAAGTACGACGCTTTTTTCAAAGAAAGGATTATAAATTAGAACCTTGCAATCGGCAATACACAGAAGAAGTACAAAATCCAAACGCGCACATGGACAAACTCACCAAAGAACAGCGCAGCCGCTGCATGGCATCCGTCCGCAGCAAAGGC
Source organism: Christensenella sp. UBA1685 (assembly GCA_963600165.1). GTDB lineage: Bacteria > Bacteroidota > Bacteroidia > Bacteroidales > Bacteroidaceae > Alloprevotella. Next base: position 2,698 of record CAVCAV010000164.1, read on the forward strand.
ACCAAGCCCGAGCTCGTGGTGCGGCGCTACCTGTTTGCCCACGGCTACCGCTACAGGCTGAACCACCCGCGGCTGCCGGGACATCCCGACATCGTGATGCGGAAATACCGCACGGTGATTTTTGTAAACGGATGCTTTTGGCACGGACACGAAGGCTGCAAGCATTTCGTCATGCCCAAAAGCCGCACGGCGTTCTGGCAAGCCAAAATAGCGCGCAACAAAGCCCGCGACCGCGAAGAGCAACGCAAGCTTGCAGGCATGGGCTGGCACTGCATCACCATATGGGAATGCCAACTCAAACCCAAAGCAAAGGACCAGACGCTGCAGTCGCTGGAATACACCCTCAACCACATCTACCTCCAGGACCGCAAGCCAAAACCCTACCGGCTGCCGGATGAAGAGACGGCCATGGCGGCAGAACCACCCGCTTTGGAACCGCCCCTTGTCCCGAACCGCCCCGACTGACACATGAAAATCTTCTACAACAAAATCATCCCCTTCGGCAAGGACTTCTATGCCATCAACCTTTTCGGCGTGCTTTTCGCCAAAGGCCCGTGCGACGCCGTCACGCTCAACCACGAAAGCATACACACCGCGCAAATGAAAGAGTGGGGCTACATCCCCTACTACCTCATCTACTGCCTGGAATGGCTCGTCCGCTTCGTCCAGTGCAAAGGCCACACGCGCGGCTACTTCAACATCTCCTTCGAGCGCGAAGCCTACGCCAACCAAAACAACCTCAGCTACCTGAAGCATCGCAAGCACTACGCCGCCCTGCACTACCTGCGCAGGCGCCCCGACTGCCCCAAGTACTTTTTATAAAGCTACCCCGCCCTACTGGTTTTCCTTATACGAAAAACCATTCGTGGCCGGTTCGTGAACGTTCATGTTTTTCAATGCATGAGCAGTCATGAACCGGCCACGATTTTTTCCAAAGGGGTTTACGGCTTTAGGAAACGTCTTTGCCCCCAAAAATGTATTTCCATACTGGGAATCAAAGCATTATCACCTCTCTTCATGCACCCGACGTCCCCTCTGCAACATTGCACCTTTTTCACAGCGATTCTTATGCGACAGCGTCTGCAACGTTATGGAAACGGAAGGAAAGACCGCAGACACCCGTAATTTTGCACTGTCATTCATCGAAACCACCCCGGTGATGCACAACAAACAAACGGTGGCACAACTAAAAAATCAAGAGGGGAAAGCAGATTTCCCGCAAATAGGACACTTTGTTACGGACAATTCCTTTATTTTTGGAGACTGATTCCTATCTCTTCTTGAAAAGGGAGAATCCCATATGGTGAGATTGAAAGTAAATGGAAGATTACACCCAACAACCCTCTGCGGGCACCGCCTCATTGTATAATGGGCAGTCTACCGCCACTAACCCGTCGTCCCATACATGTACAGGACTTGCCTCCCGTACGTCCTCCACCTTGAAAAGCGAAGATGGGGTGTCGGTAGAAAATACGCCTTCACCAACAAAGCTATGGTACGTGCTGCGAGTTTCGTATGGCCGTATTGTCAAGGCAAAGGCATACATTGAAGCAAATCGCATAGAGTGTTACGTACCCCTGCGCTACAAAGAGATAAAGGAACAAGGAAAACAGCGAATCGTCACAGGACCGCTTCTTTCTTCCTTCATTTTTGTCCATGAAACAAAAGATCGATTGGAAGCCTTGATTCACAGTAAAAAACAGCACTCGACCGAAGGCAAAGCCTTGTTGACCTACTACTACGACCACACCACTTTCCGCACCGATTGCCCCGACCGCAACCCGCCCCTCACCGTCCCTGACGAAGCGATGGACAACTTCATCCGCCTCACATCTATAGAGAATCCTCACATCATCCCCGTGACGTCGCCGAACATCCAATGCAAGATGGGCGACCACGTTGTCGTCACCGAAGGCGCCTTCAAGGGAATCCATGGGAGAGTGGCAAGAATAGCTGGCCAGCAAAGGGTCGTTGTGGAACTGTTCGACGGATGTCTGGTAGCCACAGCGTATGTGCCGAAAAGTGCCATGAAAACAAACATCGATTAAATCATTACAACCATGACGGGAAAAGCGAAAAACGTTCTCAGCCTCAACCATGAAGAGGCTATGGATTTCTTCTTGAAATCGGAACAATATCATGGATTTGAACTGCCGGAATACTTTGTTTTCGACAAACTGCTTCAGCAAGTAAAGGACACCGTAGGCGAAACGCCTTACGAGGAATGCCTGCAGGACGGTGCGTCGCCGGAACAATTGCCGGACGTGAACCTCGACATCCTGCTCAACAAGGACGGACGCTATGCCGTTCGCCCCATCGTCCTCGCCAACCCGTTTCTCTACTATTTCATGGTCAGGGAAATCTGCAGCGAACCGTCGTGGGCTGCCGTAAAGCAGATGTTTGAAAAGTTCAGCGTTCCGCACATCACCTCTTGCGCCCTGCCCGTCGTCTCCGAAGAGAAAGAGCCCTTCCACAAGTCGGCAACCATACTCAACTGGTGGAACAGCATGGAACAGCGGAGCATAGAGCTTTCGTTGGAATACCGCTACATGTTCGTTACGGACATAACCAACTGCTACGGTTCGGTCAATCCGCAGGCCTTCGACTGGGCATTCTCGTTCAAGGGCACAAAGTACGAGCAGGCGGGCGAAAGTCCCGTTGCCCGAAACGTCCAGAAGATTCTCCGCGCTTTCCAGCAGGGCCGCAACGTAGGCATTCCCCAAGGCAGTGCCCTGTTTGACTTCGCAGGCGAAATCGTTCTCGGCTATTCCGACCTGCTCCTCCACGAAGCGCTGCAACGTGAAGGCATAGAAGCACAGTACGAAATAGTCCGTTACCGCGACGACTACCGCATTTTCTGCAACGACAAGGACGAGCTCGAGAGGATTTCATATACGCTTCAGCACGTGTTGGAAAGCCTTAACTTCCGCATGAACAGCAAGAAGACCATGATCAGCGAGAGCATCGTCACCGATGCCGTGAAACCCGACAAGCTCGACTATATCTACAACACACCCGTCTTCAACAAGAAAGGCTGCGACTTCGACAGCTTCGAAAAGCATCTGCTCTACATTCTGATGTTCGCCCGCCAGCACCCCAACAGCGGTACCGTCAAAACCATGCTCTCCGACATCGACAAAAGAATGGAACAATGGTTCAAGCCCCGCAACAAAGCAAAAAAGAAATCCAGCGACTCCATCCTGGACGACCCGGAACTTTTGAGATGTTCCGACGATACGGAAACGCTTGAAGATATTATCAAAGCTGTCAAGAACAACCCCTATGACATTGACTTAGAAGGCGAAGACACGAGCAATTGGATCCGCATTGACTTTACGACCTCCAACGAGCAGAAAAAGGACGACGGTTCGGAAAAGGCCGAAAAGATTGCCGACAACGCATCCGGCAAAGAAGAGCCGAAAAAGACCGTCGACGTTGACAACGTTGAAGAAAAGGCCAACCACCTCAGAAACCACGGCTCCGGCAGAGAGCTTCCCGGCGGCAGCGTCCGCGCCATGGCTGCCATATGCACACAGATAGCCCTGGAGAATGTAGGCGTATGCCATTACGCCCTGCGGGTTCTCAGCCGAATGGTCAACTCTTTGAAAGACGAAGCGGAGAAAAGCGCCATCGTCAGCCTCGTCTATTCCAAACTCTGCCACCAGCCCAACTCCGACTACAACCAGCTCTGGCTGCAGAACATCACCTACCGGCAAGACAAGGTAAACGGCACCTCTCCATACAAAATGAGACTGTGCCGCGTGGTAGCAGGCGACGAGGACGTCGTGCTGTGGAACAACACGTGGGTAAAACCCGAATACGCGTCGGGCGTACAGACAAACAGCATTGTCGACGCCGAGACACTAAAGAAGGTCACCCCCGTAATCACATTTAGAGAAACAAGAACGTATTACGAACTATAAATCGGCAGCAACATGAGAAAAAGAAACTTTCCCGACAATCTTACGGAAGTACAGAAATGGAACAATCTGTATGATTATTTCAAAAACCAGAATTGCATTATTGGTGAAATTGTAAACTATAATCAACACTTCGGCTTTACCGTTGATATCGATGGGATACACGCCAATCTTCCTTTTAGAGAATTAAGTTTCTTTAAAAACGAAGAGCCTGAAAAGTTTATAGGAAACCGCTTTCCTTTTGCCATCACAAACATTGACACCGCTAAGAAAACGCTTATTGTGTCTCGCAAAGCGATTGTAGCAAAGGCTAAA
>CAVCAV010000165.1:0-6904 GCA_963600165.1 Christensenella sp. UBA1685
AGTATTCTTCCAGAATCTGGAGTGTGGCAATGTCGAGGGCGTTGGTAGGTTCGTCGAGCACGAGAAAGTTGGGATTCTTCATAAGCACCGTGCAGAGCTGCAGGCGACGGCGCTCACCGCCGCTGAGCTTGTAGATGTAGTCCATCTGCCGTTCGGGCGGGAAGAGGAAATGGGTGAGGAACTGCATGGCGGAGAGGTGGCGGCCCTCGCCGAGGTCGATGTATTCGGCGTGTTTGCGCACGGCGTCGATCACCTTGTCGTTCTCGTTGAACTCCATTCCTTCCTGCGAGAAATAGCCGAAGCGCACTGTCTCGCCCACTACGAAGCGGCCGGAGTCGGGGCGCTGGAGGCCGAGCAGGAGTTTGATGAAGGTGCTTTTGCCCGTGCCGTTTCCTCCCACAATGCCCATCTTCTCGTAGCGTGCGAAGGTGTAGCAGAAGTCGCGGAGTATCACTTTCTCCTTCTTCCCCTCTGCCGTTTCCGTGGGCAGTGCAAAGGCTTTGCTGACATATTCGGCATCGAAAATCTTGCTGCCGATGTATCCGCTCTTCACCTCAAGGCGTGCCGTGCGCTCTTCGCGGCGCTGCTTGGCGCGCTGCTGGAGTTCGTAGAACGCCTCTTTGCGGTAACGCGCCTTCGTGCCGCGCGCACAGGGCATGCGGCGCATCCAGTCGAGTTCGGTGCGGTAGAGATTCTTGGCTCGCGCAATGTTGGCATTCTGTGCGGCAATGCGTTCGCTGCGTTTCTCAAGGTAGTAGGCATAGTTGCCCGAGTAGGCATAGAGTCCCTGGTCGTCGAGTTCGAGAATGGAGTGGCACACGTGGTCGAGGAAGTAGCGGTCGTGCGTCACCATGAGCAGCGCCTTGGTGGTGCGGCGCAGATAGTCCTCAAGCCATTCTATCATCTCGAGGTCGAGGTGGTTGGTAGGTTCGTCGAGCACGAGCAGGTCGGGGTCGGCCAGCAACACGTTGGCGAGGGCCACACGCTTGAGCTGTCCGCCGGAGAGTTCGCCCACGGGCTGCATGAAGTGGTCGATGTGCAGACGTGAGAGAATCTGCTTGGCGCGTTGCTCAAGGTCCCATGCCCCGTTGCGCTCCATCTCGTCGATGAGTTCGGAAAGTCCGGGGTTGCCGGGCGTGGAAAGGCATGCTTCGTAGCGGCTGATGAGACCGGAGAGTTCGCCGCACGCACCGAGACAGGCGTCGATGACGCTTTCTTCCGGCGAGAAACGGGGCGACTGCTGAAGAATGGCAATGCGTGCGTCGCGACGGGTGATGATGGAACCTTCCTCGTAGTCCTCGTCGCCGGCGAGAATGCTGAGCAGGGTGCTCTTTCCCGTACCGTTGCGGGCAATGAGTCCCACTTTTTCACCTTCGCTGATGGAGAAACTGATGTCGTGGAAGAGTTCAAGCGCACCGAAACGCTTGCTCAGGTGTTGTATGTCTAATAGGGATGCCATGGATGTAAATGTGCAAATGTGCAAATGTGCGAATGTGCGAATGGGCTGCGCTTTGTAGCGTGCGATGGGGCGAACGATGGGGGCGAACGATGGGGGCGAGCTCTCCCGAGCTCGCTTGCGCGAGAAAGTTCGCCCTCTATGGAGGCGACGTTTGAAACGTCGCGCTCTACACGAAGGTGAATGAGCGGCGAAGCGACGTCAGGAAACGTCGCCCCCATCGGTCGCTTCATCGTTCGCGGCAAACAAACTTTTATCCGCCAATCGTTTCACTCTCCTCTTCCAATTCTGCCAACCATGCCTTCGACTGTGCGTCGGATGGCATGCGCCAGTCGCCGCGGGGCGAGAGCGAGCAACTGCCCACCTTCGGGCCGTCGGGCAGACAGGAGCGCTTGAACTGCTGGCTGAAGAAGCGGCGGAAGAACGTTTTGAGCCATTTGCGGATGACGTCTTCGCTGTATTGCGTGCCGTTGCCGCGGCCGTTGAAGGCGTGGCAGGCAAGGTAGAATATCTTTCGCGGATGGAAACCGTGGCGCAAGGTGTGGAAGAGGAAGAAGTCGTGAAGCTCGTACGGGCCCACAAGGTCCTCCGTCACCTGCGAAATGTTTCCTTCTTCGTCGGCCGGCAGCAGTTCGGGACTTACGGGAGTGGCCACGATGTCGAGCAGCGTGGTGCGTGCCGCTTCGTCCGCCATGTTGTTGGCAGCCCACGTCACGAGGTGCTTCACCAACGTCTTGGGAATGGAAGCGTTCACGCCGTACATACTCATGTGGTCGCCGTTGTACGTAGCCCAACCTAGCGCCAATTCGCTCAGGTCGCCCGTACCCACCACGAAGCCGCCCGTTTGTCCGGCAGCGTCCATCAGAATCTGTGTGCGCTCGCGTGCTTGCGAGTTTTCGTAGGTGAGGTCGTGCACGTTAATGTCGTGACCGATGTCGCGGAAGTGGAGCTTGACGGCATCGGCAATGCTTATTTCGCGAATGGTCACCCCGAGTTCCTTCATCAGGTTCACGGCATTGGTGTAGGTGCGGTCGGTGGTGCCGAAGCCGGGCATGGTGATGCCCACTATGCCGCGTCGGTCGCGTTCGAGGCGGTCAAAGGCATGAACCGCCACGAGCAGGGCCAGCGTGGAGTCGAGTCCGCCGCTGATGCCCACCACCACGGTTTGGGCATGGGTGTGCTCGATGCGGCGGGCCAGTCCCTCGCTCTGTATGCAGAGAATCTCTTCGCAACGCATGTCGAGCTCTTCGCCCTCTGGCACAAAGGGATGGGCGTCTACGGGACGGGTGAGCGTGAAGGGCACGTTGCTCGTGGCTGGTTCGAGTTCCACCACACGCGGACGCGGTGCACAGTCGGCAGCGGCGCAGTCGGCAAATGTGGTGTTCATGCGGCGTTCGGCGCGCAGGCGTTCCACGTCTATTTCGCTAACGACCATCTGTTCCTTCATGGTGAAACGGTCCGCTTCGGCAAGCACGTGGCCGTTTTCGCAGATGAAGGCGCGTCCGCTGAACACAATGTCCTGCGTGCTTTCGCCATATCCGCAACCGGCGTAGACATAGCCGCTGATGAGGCGGGCGCTCTGGCTTTCCACGAGCGAACGGAGGTAGCCGGCTTTGCCGATGAGTTCGTTGCTGGCGCTGAGGTTGAAGATGATGTCGGCGCCGGCGAGGGCAAGATGGGTAGAGGGGGGGAGCGGTGCCCAGAGGTCTTCGCAGATTTCTATGCCGAACGTGCAGCGCTGCGTCTCGAAAAGCAGATTGGCGCTGAGCGGCACGGTCTGTCCGCAGAAGTGGATGTTCACGTTCTCGGGGAGGGTGCGTGCGGAGGCAAACCAGCGTTTCTCGTAAAACTCCTTGTAGTTGGGAATGTACGTCTTGGGCACAAGGCCGTGGATGCTGCCGCGCTGGATGACGGCGGCGCAGTTGTAGAGCGTGCTGCCGTAGGCGATGGGCACGCCCACGAGGGCTGCCACGCTGAGGTTGCGGCTGAACTCAATGAGCTTGAGCAGCGAGGCTTCGGCTTCGTCGAGCAACGTTTGCTGCTGAAACAGGTCCTGGCAAGTGTATGCGCTGATGGCGAGTTCGGGAAGACACACGATGCTTGCGCCGACCGATTCGGCTTTCAACATCATGTTTTCCACCTGCTCCGTGTTGAAGGCGCAGTCGGCTACAGACACCGCGGGGATGCCGGCAGCCACTTTTATAAATCCGTTTTGCATATAAAGCTTGTATGGGAATGTCTGGTTTATTTCGTGAGGAACAGAAGCAGTGCGTCCATGGCCTTTGCTCTCGTCTCTTTTGACTGGATGCATTCGAAGGGGAACGACATGACGGCCGTGCGGTAAGTGCGGCCCTTGAACGCTACGCCGGCTCCCTGGCCGTTGCCGTAGGCAAACAGCGAGAATGCCTTTCCCGCAGCGGGAAGTACGGCATCGGGATGCTGGGCTGCATAGTGCTCGGCACAGGGCTGGCGGTAGATGTCGAACTGCGTCTGGAGTCCGCTGACGCTCTGGCAAGTGTCGCAAAGCAGGCGTCCGTCGTAGTGGCACTTCAGTACGTCCTGCAGAAACTCCGTGCCGCTTTTGTCGCTTGAAGCGTCGGAAGCAAGGAAAGCTCCGCTGGCGAGCAGTGCTCCTCCGTGGTTCTTCAAGTAGTCGGTAAGGCGCTTCTGCGTGGCGAGGGGAAAGGCGGAGTAGCTGCGCAGATTGTAGGACTTGTTGGCTTCGAGGCCTGCAATGTAGTCTATGGCGGCGTAGGCCGTGAGCGGAAAGTCGGTTTGCTCGAAGGCTTCGCGGCTGGCGGAGTCGAAACTGTAACGGCCGCTCTGCGCGATGGCTTCGCCGTGGCTCACGGGATAGTCGAACGTGTTGCCGGCAAAGGTCTTGCCCATCAGTTCGTGGCCGCACTGGCCGGCATTGGCTGAGACGGAGGGAAGAGAAAAGTTGTGCTGCTCGCCGGCAAGCGACGTGGTGTAGAGATAGGGCACACCGATGTCTTCTTTCAAGTCAAATCCGAGGCTGTCGGCCTTTTCCACCCAAGCCGGTCCGCTCACGCGGGTGAAGCCGTTGACCACAAGTATGCGCTTGTTCGCTCCGGAGGCGTGCATCACGCTGAGCGTTTCGGAAGGGAAACTCTCGCCGCCGGCATTGACGGCCGCCACGCGGAAACTGTATTGCTTGTCTGCGCTGACGGGCATGGTGTACGTACAGGCCGAACCTACGTTGAGTCCGTTGTCGAAGTCGTCGGTGCCTGTCTTCGTGTAGACTACGTACGACGTGGGGCGCGACGTGGGGTCTGCCGCGTCGTCCGTAGGCTTCCATTTAAGGCAAACGCTGCTGCCGTCGGCAGAGAGGGTGGCGCTGAAGGCATGAACGGGGAGTGGTTCTACGGCCACGTCTTTCGTGCCGTGCATGAAGTTGACGTAGCGGAGTATGGACTTGTAGACCGAACGGGCGAGGGAAAACTTGAAAAGCGGGTCGTGGCCGTATTTCATGTCCTCGAAGTTCTGGTGGGAAAGCATTTCAAGAATGGCGGACGGCACGTCGGGCATGCGCGTCTCGGCGTAGTTGCGGTCCCAAAGTTCGCGGCGCGTCCAGTTGATGGAGAAGTCGCGGCTCAGGTCCTCTGTAAGATTGTTGAGCAATGTGCCGGCAAAGTCTTGCGAAGCCATGCGCGAAAGTCCGGAAGGGTAGGAGGGAGTTTGCGGCGCGTCGTTGCTGTCTGCTTCAGTCTCCGTGCCGTCCGTCATGCCCGTCTTCGTGGTGCAGATGGACAGCGAACCGTATATCTGGCCCTGCGGTTTTGTGCCCGCATCGCTGTGCAGCGCCAGCGAAAGTTCGAACGGCACGCCAAGACCGTTCTCCGTAGGTATGTAGGTGCTGTGGCCGCCCACGTAGTTGAGCATATTGGCGCGAACGCGAAGGTCGTCGTTGTAGTCGTTGTGGCCCCCTTCGGTGTTGAAAAGCGTGTCGGGAAGTCCGCAGAACTGCGCATGGTAGCGTGCCGCTTCAAGGAAGCGCGGCAGTCCGCTGGTGCCCGCATCGCCGCGTTCGTTTTGTGCGAAGCCGCCGCCGAAGCGCACCGCGTCGGCAGTGACCACACCGCGTCCGCTGCTTTGGTTCGTCAGCATCACCTTGCCTTGCGACGAACTTCCTTTCTCAAACTCGAAAGTGCCGAGGTAGACCCACGTGCCGCCGCCCATTTGCTGGTTCACCGTGAAATTCGTGCGGCCGCCCTTGTGGAACACGCTGTAGTGGGCATCGCTCACGCTGTTGGCCCTTGTGGCGTAACTTACATACACGGCATAGCGGCCCGTGGCGGGGATGTCGGGTGTCCAGACGGCGCACGAGAGCGTGTTCCTGCGGTTGACGGCGGGCGCCATGCGGTAGGTGCCTTCGCGGAACGGATACGTGCTGTCGTTCAGCAAGCCGTAAGGCATTTTGAAACCCTCGCCCTCATCGGACGAAGTCCATTTGCCGTCGTCGGCCGCACCTTCGGCATACGTGCCCTGGCGTGTCGGCGCGTCGTTGTCCACCACACACATGTGCGTCTGCACATCGCGTTCGCGCGGCGTGCAGACAACGGCACCGGCCTTTTCCAACATGGGAAAGAGGAACGGATAGACAAACGATTGGGTGAAGAGGTCTTCTGTGGTGCAGAAGAGATAGGGACGCTGCCATTGCCAGCTGCTTTGCTTGAAGTAGCGGCCGTGGCTCGCCCAGATGAACAAATGACGGCCGGCGAGTCCCTTGTCCGCGCTGTAGGGCAACGAGGTGTTCGTCACCCATGGCGTGCCCGTAAAGGACGTCTTGCCCCAAAGGCGGTTGGCATCGGCTTTGCCCCCGCGCAGTATGTTGGGCACGAGGTCTTCAATGAGTATGCCTTTGGGAGAGTACACGCTCAGGCGGAAAGTGTTGTAAGGTGTGGGAAGGGAACGCTGGATGCCGCTGTAAATGTTCTGTACGGACTGCGGCGTGAAGGGTTGCGAGGAAAAAGCCTCGTTGACATAAACCGAAACGGTGTGTGCCTCGTCGCTGATCTTTACGGAGTCGGCGCGCATGCGGTTGCTCGGCGCATAGCCGCTCACTTTGTATGCCGACACATAGGCGTTGACGCGTTCCGTGACGTCGTTGTTCGTTTCTTGTGCCAAACAGGGCAGGGTTCCCAAGAAAAAGAAAATGAGGAACCGAACGGTGGTGTATATCTTGAAGGGATGTGAAGTCTGCATGTCTTTTGCATTTCCGTGTCCTTAGCGGGCCGCAACGAAAAAGTGCTTGGTGTGACGGCTATTTCTAACTAAGAACAAGCAAATATAGCATTTTCCTTGCAACGATTTAGCCACATGCGCATATATAAATGCGTTTTGCGGCTCTAACTGCGCTTCTTGTCCCTCAATTTGAGCATCGCCCGATGCGCCATGTCGTGCGTCTCGGGCAGTTGGGCGTATTTG
>CAVCAV010000166.1:0-6850 GCA_963600165.1 Christensenella sp. UBA1685
ACGGTAATACTTCACAATGCTTTCATACACGGCTGGCAACACCTTGAAACCGTGCCGGCCGTCGTGGCAAGTAGCTATGGCCACAAAGCGGTAGCGGTGCTTCACGGCAGGAAGCAAAGGACGGGAAGCAGGCTGCTCGGCACCATCCGCCGTTGCAGCTTTGTCGTTTCTGTGCGATATGGTGACGTTGCGCCCGAACTTCTTGTTGATGTCGTTCATCAACTGCTTGAAGAGTTTGCCGTGGGGCGAGGTGTCGCGGTAGCCGTTTACACCTATATAATAATGTATCATCTCATGGATGATGATGTCGTCCCATTCGCGGGGCTTGAGGTCGAACATCACGCTGAAGCGCAGATTGAAGTCCGTGTAAGCCATCCCCGTAAGGGTTTTTACTCGTGTAAAATGGCATGCGCCAATTTTCGTCCGCGTACGAGAAAGCAGAATGGGCACAGGCTTCAATTTGCCTTTGAATATCAATCGGTTGAAGTGGGCAAACCGTTTCTCGGCAATCTCTACGTTTATTTTCATAATCAGAGTTCTATGAGCAATGTGGGCGTACGGCGGGGCAACACGTCGAGTTTGAAGCCGCCTTCTTCGTTGACTTTCAGTCCGTGTTCCTTCAGATGTTTCTCCACGGTGTCGCGCGCAAGAACGGGACGGTTGTTCTCCTCGCTGAGGTGGCAAAGCCAAATGTGGCGGAGCACGTCGGCATTGACGTTTTCGGCAAGGAAGGCACCGGCGGCCTCGTTGCTGATGTGGCCCGTGCCGTTGCTGATGCGCTGCTTGAGGTGTTTGGGATACCGTCCCTGCTCAAGCATGGCCTCGTCGTAGTTCGACTCCACCACAAGGTGCGTGGCGGCGTGGACGAGGGGCTTCATCTCGTCGGTAAAATGGCCCACATCGGTAATGAGCACAAAGGTTTTGTCCTCCACGCGGATGCTGTAGCCGTTGTTCTGCGCGCTGTCGTGGGGCACGTAGAACGAATGGACGGCAAAGGGCCCGAGCTGGAAGTCGGAACCGGGTTCCACGTCGTGGCGCATGTCCGAAGGCACTTTCTTCGCCACATGATGGTTGAGGCGCATGGAGTCATGCACCTTGCTGGACGTGTAGACGGGAATGCGGAATTTCTGGCTCACGGCCCCTACGGCCTTCACGTGGTCGGTGTGGTCGTGGGTGACGAGTATGGAGTTTATTTGGGCGACGGGAAGGCCGTAGTTGCTGAAATGGCGGCGGAACAGGCGGATGCCGATGCCGAGGTCTATGAGCAGACCGTAACCGTCGCAAAGCAGATAGTAGCAGTTGCCGCAGCTTCCGCTGCCCAGGCTTATGAATTTTACCATGGTTGTATTGTACACTTTAGAACGGCAATCCCACAGCGAAGTGGAAGGTGAAATCGCGGCTAAAGTTGGGGTGTATCACAGGATAATGCAAGCGTCCGGAGGTGACGGCGGGATTGATGGCTTTCATGCCGCCGTCGAGACGCAGGATGAAATAGTCGAAATTGAGGCGGAAGCCCAGGCCGTAGGCCACGGCTATCTGACGGTAGAAGGAGTTGAAGCGGAACTGTGCGCCGTCCATGTCGGGATAGGCACGCGTATTCCACACGTTGCCGGCGTCGATGAAGAGTGCGGCATGGAGTTTCCAGAAGAGATAGGTACGCAGCTCGAGATTGAGGTCGAGCTTCATGTTTCCCGTTTGGTTTACGAAACTCACCTTGCCGTCCGTGCCGCGGTAGGAACCGGGACCGAGACCGCGCACGCTCCAGCCGCGCACACTGTTGGCACCGCCGGCGAAGTAGCGCTTTTCGTAGGGGAGAATGGTGGAATTGCCGTAGGGAATGCCTATGCCGAAAGCCACATGGGCGGCCAGGGAGTTGCGCTCGTTGATGATGAAACTTTTGGCAAAGTCGAAGTCAAACTTCACATACTGCGAGTAGGCAATGCCGAAGAGGTTGTACTGCCCCTCGCTGTTCTTTCCGCTTCGCGTGAGTTTGGAAAGGCCGTAGAGCAGATTGCCGGCCAGTTCGAATCCCATTTTCACCTGCAGGCCGTTGGTCTGGTAAAGGCCGGAAGAAGAGTTGGCGTCGGAGCGAAGAGAATTGTAGACAAAACTGTAGCCCGTCTTCATGATGAAAAGGTTCTCGTAACTGTAGCGCAGCACGGCATAGTGCGGATCGTCGCCTTCCAGATAATCCTTGCGGAAGGTGTCGGATATCCAGGGCATGTACACGTAGTTGAGCGAGAAGAGGTCGTAGCGGTGCTCGAGTTTGCGGTTCTCGGTACGGTTCCAGCGGTAGGTCCATGCTCCGGTGAGCACACGGCGGTGAAACTCGGGACGGTCCTGCGAGTCGTACATAAGCTGCAGCGTACTGGAGGCCTTGAGGCGGAAACGCTGTTCGAGGGAAACGAAGGGAAGGAGCAATGTGGGGAAACGCAGTCCGGCCTCGCCGCTCCACTCAATGAAGTTGCGGTTGCTGTAACCCTCGAGGCCGGTGATGGCTTCGTAAGCTCCGCGGAACTTGAGCGTCAACTGTTCGGCACCGCGAAGCAGATTGCGGTTGGAATAAGACAGGGCCACGGCGGCACCGAGGTCGCCCGCCGTGTTGGTGCCTTCGAGTTCCGCCTTGATGCTGTTGGGCGACGAGCGTTTCACGAATATCTCGCAGTCGAGCAAACTGTCGGCCACGGGGCGCATGGACAGGTTGGAGAAAGCTACGGTGGGCAGGACGTTGAGGTTGGAATAGGTGTTCTGCACCTTCGTTTCGCTGAAAAGGCTGTCGGGACGAAGCGAAACGTGAGACGAATAGAGCCTTCGCGTCTGCTTGAGCGAAGGATAGTAGTGGATGGTAAGGCCGCGATAGTAGGTGGAGTCGGCAAGCACGTCGGTCGAAGCAACGTCTTCGTAGACGTGCACATTGCGCAAGCGCTGCACCGTAAGGGCACGGAGCGTGTCGATGCCTTGCGGCAACGAGAAGCGGAGGGTGACGCCGGCCTCTACGGAATTGGCTGCCGTGTCCACGTCATAGCGCACGAAGTCGTTGTTTACGTAGTAATAGCCGCGGTTGCGCAGGGCTTTCACCACACGCGAGCGCTCTTCTGCCATACGCGAGATGCTCAGCGGCATGCCGCGGCGGAGCAGCGTTTCGGTGGAGTCGGCACGGAAGGCTTCGTATACGGCGGGATTGTCGAAAGAAAACTTCAGGCGCGTCACATAGTACTGCCGGCCGGGGTGAAGGGTGTATATGGCCGTCGTTTTGTGGCCGCGGCGGAGGGTGGCGGTGTCGACGGCGGCATGGAGGTAGCCGTCGTTGCGCATAGCCTCGCGCACGTTGTTGGCGGAATAGGCCGTAAGGGTGGTGTCGTAGACGACAGGGGCTTCGCCCAATTTGCGCCATATTTTGGACATCCCCCTGGAAGCTTTCACGCTGTCGGCACTCGACCAGCAATAGATGCCCAACGGCACTTTCACCAGGCTGAACCATTTGGAGTTGGGGCGCTGGTGCACATAGTTGCGGTAAGGGGCCACGTTGAACCGTGCCTCTTCGGTCTGCAGCCGCACGTCGGAAAGCACGCTCTCGCCCTCCTTGAGGAAACGCTCGCAACTACACGAAACAAGCCCCCCAACGGCGACAAGAGCCACGAGGAGCTTTACGGTAAGGCGGCGTATATTTGCCAAATGCACCTTAAATAGACGGTTCATTACAGGAGGATGCGATACGTTTTTACTGCAAAGGTAATCCATTATCAGAAATAACTTTGTAGCTTTGCTTTAAATTTGCTGCGGAAGCAGGCTTCTTTCATTGCATTTTAGCCTAAGGCTTCACGCGCAGCCACACGTTTCCTGCAAGCCATGCTCACCAAGAACACCATCAAGCACATACGCTCACTCTCCCAGAAAAAGTTTCGCGACGCTTCGCGCTCCTTCATTGCCGAAGGCCCGAAAGTGGTGGGAGACCTGCTTCCGCTGTTTCCCTGCCTACAACTTTTTGCCACGGCGGATTGCCTTCAGCAATTCAGGGAAGACGGACTGCTTGCAAAGGCAAACATCGGCGAAACGGAAACGGTCACCCAACAGGAACTTGAGCGCCTTTCTTCGCAGAAATCGCCCCGAGGGGCCTTGGCCGTGTTTGCCATGAAGGAAGAAACGGACGAGGCTGCAGCGCTTGCACTCCTGCCCTCGCAAACGCTTTGCCTGGCGCTCGACGGCGTGCAGGACCCCGGAAACCTCGGCACCATCATACGCATTGCAGACTGGTTTGGCATAGAACACGTGTTCTGTTCGACCGACACCGCCGATGCCTACGCACCGAAAGTGGTGCAGGCCACAATGGGAGCCATCGGACGCATACATCTCCACTACGGCGACCTGCCGCAATTCATTGCCTCGCTCGCAACCGACACTCCCGTCTACGGCACGTTCCTCGACGGCAGCAACCTTTACGCCAACGAACTCTCCACCCACGGCCTCGTGGTGATGGGCAACGAGGGCAACGGCATATCGGACACTGTGGCGCAGCTCGTCAACAAGCGGTTGCTCATTCCCAGTTTTCCTTCGGGACGCAACACGAGCGAAAGTCTCAATGTGGCGGTGGCCACGGCCATCATCTGCGGTGAATTCAGAAGAAGGTGCTAAACCATTGTTTTGATTCTTGATTAAAAAAGCAGTCTTTCTATTATAGGCTGTCTACACAAAATGTTTGAACTGACTGACTATATCCTCCCCATCGTCAACTCTTCCTCCGCCCCTTTCATCTGCTTGGGAGTGGCGCTCATTGCCGTCGTCGTCCTCGCCGCCACACGCTGGCGCGTTTGGGGAAAGGCCGTAAGCGCTGCAAAGGCGGCATTATCGGCTTCCGCTGACGGAGAAGCACACGTAAAGACTGCGGACAAACCCAAAGTGAGCATCGTGATACCTGCCTGCAACGATGCCGCAAACCTCGAAACTAATCTTCCCAAATATCTCAAGCAGAACTATTCGGGCACGTTTGAAGTGATTGTGGCGGACGAGAATTCCAGCGACGACACATTGCTCGTTATCCAACGTCTGAAAGAGAAGTACACCAACCTCCGTACCACCTTCATTCCCTCCACGGCGCGCAACATTGCACCGCGCAAATTGGCCGTCACGTTGGGCGTACGTGCCGCCCACAGCGAATGGGTAGTGGTGGTAAATGCCGACTGCGAACCGGCTTCTTCCTCCTGGCTCGAGAGCCTCTCGAACTATTTCACCGACACCACGGACTTCGTCGGAGCCTACACCAACTGCGAATACGACCACAGCAGTGCCTCGCGCCGCGCCATCTTCGAAAACCTTCAGCGACAGGCAGAGTGCGAAGCGTTCCGCTGCGGCGGCAGCGTACTCGGCGCCGAGCATTGCAACGTGGCATTCCGAAAGGCATGGTTCCTCACGCACAACGGTTTCGCCGAAAGCCTCCACATTCCCTTCGGCGAAGAAGCCATCCTCGCCAACGCACATGCCGAAGCCGAAAGAGCGGTGTTCCCCCTCTCCTCCGATATAAAGGTAACGCAGGAAACGCCCTCGCGCACCTACTCGCAGACCCTCCGCGTGCAGCGCGCCGAAACGCGCCGCCACATGCTGCACAAAAGTTTGGCCTACCGTTGGCACACCTTCCTCGCAGCTACTGCCGCCCAGCTGCTGCTCTGGTCCACTGTCTGCTATGCCGCCATTCGCGCGCTGCAGGCTACCGGCAGCGGATACTACGCGACAGAAAGCCTCTACACGGACGCACCTTTCATCGTTCTGCTTCTTGTTGCGATACTCGTCCCCACCCTGCTCTGCCAAAAACTCTGCAAGCTGCTCGACGAACCCACGCTCAGCGGCAGCCTCTTCATGCAAGCCCTCTTCGGTCCCGCAAGAGCGTTCCACACCCGCATGCTCCGCTACGCCCACCGCACCGAATTCGTCCGCAACTACCTGGAACAAACCAACTGAAGCGGCAAAATCCAACTCACAAATACCACAAATCCGCAACTCTGCAAACTTCTTATGCAGAATTGCGGATTTGGCATTTTCAAGCGGGCTTTGTTCCCTGTTTGTAGAGAAAATCGGGAGCGAAATCTATTCCGTTATACCATTCAAGCGTCCAATGGTTCAAGCCGAACTGAACGAAATTGTTCATATCCTTCAGTTCCTCGCGCTTGTTTCCTTTCAGCAATGGAAGAAAATCGACACGCCTTGTCTCGCCATTACTGAACTTAAGGTCCATCGTATAGTCCTTGATGTAATCTACATCCACTACTCTTATCAAATCAATATCAGCCATAACGTATTAATTGAGAGGTTTAATTTTAATGATTTCCTTACCTTCCTGAAGCCTCTTCCAGTTTGCCTCCAACTCATCTTGATGCAAATCCATCCATCGGAAAACGTCCTTCAGCACTTTTTTGGGCAATGCGCCCTTTACAATTCCATCCTGAATGGTAATGATGGCCTCATAATCGCCATATCGGACGTGAAAATGCGGTGGATTATGATCATCACAAAACATCGCAATGATAATTCCAAAGAAGCGGCATAATTCTGGCATAACAATCAATTTTGAATCAACGCAAAGATAGAATATATAAATGGAAACAGCAATTGTTATGCCCCTCAAGCGCACTTTTTCAAAAGAAAACTTTGCAGTTTGTGCGCTTCTTCGTACTTTTGCACGCAATTGAGACCATTACACGAAGTTGTTACCAACCAAATTCGTTATCGATAAACCAAACAAGCTATAGCAAACAATGAAACAAGGTATTCACCCTGAGAATTATCGTCCCGTAGTATTCAAGGATATGAGCAACGGCGACATGTTCCTTTCCCGTTCCACCTGCAAGACCACTGACAC
>CAVCAV010000167.1:0-6814 GCA_963600165.1 Christensenella sp. UBA1685
TGAACGTTTTATTCTTAACGTTTGCAAGCGCAGCACGTAAAAGCCTCCGTAAGGGCCGCGCAAGCGAGCTCGGGAGAGCTCGCCCCCATCGTTCGCCCACATCGTTCGCCCAATACGAAAACACTTTTAAGAAACGGGAAAACCGCTCATGGACAGCCTGTCCATGAGCGGTTTTCTTGTTTCTGAAACCAACGTTTAATACGCACCGAACTTGGTCTGCGGCGCAGGGGCGGTGAAGTAGTAGTTGCGGTCGTTGGCTGAGTCAAGCCAGTTTATCTTCTTCACGCCGAAGAAGGGAAGGCCGTCGGGAAACATGCGGCTGAAGTCCGTCACGCCGCCCTGAAGGGCAAGGCTGCCCGCCGAGGGGGCGAAGTTCCACGTCGTGTCGTAAGCAAGGGGTGCGCCCTGTGCGGGGTCGTCCACCTCGCAGTTGACGTTGATGAGCGGATTCTGTGAGAACAACGTGAAATTGGGACATTTGTCGCCCGCGCTGGTGCTGCGCACGTCGTCGCTGAAAATCATGATGAGGTCGGCGCCCTCGCTCATCTGCTCCAGACCGGTCTGGGTAGAAGCGTAGTAGTAGTTGGGGGTCAGACGGCTCTGCTCCACGAGGCATCCGTCCTTCTTGGGCTGCTTCATGCCGTAGCGGCAGTCGTAGACGAGGTTGTTGACGAAGGTGGGATAGATGGACTTCTCCAGCCAGATGGAACCGCCCTTCTTGTTCTTGCTTCTGCGCCATCCGCAGTTGACGGCCGTGTTGTTGTAGACGGTCATTTCCGTGAGGGGATGGGTCTCGTCGTTGCCGCTGTTGGAGAGTTTGAAAGCGTTGGTGCAGGCGTTGTAGATGAGGTTGTAGGCCACGTCGAGGCGGCAACCGCTCTTCACGTTGATGGCGTCGCCGCCGTCGGTGGCATTGCCGTTGTCGGCAAACACGCTGTGGGCAATGATGCCCTTGCCGCCGGTGAAGTATACCTGGTCGTTGTAGTTGTCGTGGAGGAAGCAGTGGTCCATCACGAAACTGCCGTTGACGTTGCAGAAGTGGAAAGCGGGCACACCGCCGTCAATGGTGGTTTTGAACAGTTTGTTTTGGAACGAATAGGACGACTCGGTGGGCGTGGCGCCTCCGTAGGCAAGTTCTGTGTAGCTGAGCACCACTTCCGCCGAGTTGTAACCGCAGATGATGCCGCCCCAGTCGTTGGGTTTCTTCGTGTCGGACACGAACGAAACGGGTTTGTCGGCCGTTCCCATGCAGTAGAGGTTGCCGAGCACCACCACTTCCACGGGCACTTTGCTCGAGGAACTGCACGTGACGGTGACGCCGGGCTCAATGTAGAGCGACGTGCCTTCGGGAATCTCCACCGACTCGCTGAGGAGCGTGTCTTTCGACCACACAAGAGAGCCTACGGGATATTCGGCGAGGGCCGTGCTCACCACGTCCTTGCTGCCCGTGTTGGTGTTGTCGGAAGAGGAGTTGTTGTAGTCGTAGGGGTTGATATTGTCGTTTTCGCACGATGCCGCACCGAGCATGGCGGCTGCGAGGGCCAATGCGCTGGCCACTGTGTGAAGCGTTTTCATTGCTTGTTTTTTTAAAAAAAAGGGTTTCAAAGGCTGTAGCGCACACCGAGGAGGAAAGTGCGTCCGTAGCGGTAGGTGCCCACCACGGTGCGGTCGGAGCGCTGTCCGCTATAAGTGAGGTTCGACTCGTTGACCGTTTTGAGGTAGCGCTCGCGCTTGGCGTCGGTCAGGTTGTTGGCTTTGAAGAACACGGAGATGCCGCTCTTGAAGCGCTTCTCGCCGCTGAGGTCGAGCGAGAACTGTGCACGGTCCCACTGGTCGGCGTCCTTGTAGGGCGAAACGAGGGCGAGGCGGTTGCCGGTGAACGAGGCGGCGAGCTGGGCGTTCCATCCGTGGTCGGTGTCGCGGTAGAGGAGCGACACGTTGGCGGTGTGGGGCGCCTGGTTGACGAGCGGACGGGTCTGGCTCACCTGCTTGGGTTCGGCGCCGCCGAGGTCATACTGGCGCTTGGTGGTGGTAATCTGCGAACGGGTGTAGGTGTAGTTGGCCTTCACGCCGAAGTGGCGGATGTATTTCACCACGTCGAGTTCAATGCCGTAGTTGGTGGCGTTGCCGAGGTTCTGGGGCATGTAGTAAGCGTCGGTGCCGCTGCCTATCTTGCCGTCGGGGGCCACGAACACCTGTTCGATAGGGTCCTGCAGATATTTGTAGAACACGCCCACGAGCACCTGTTCGTTGGCCGAGGGAAACCATTCCCAGCGAAGGTCCACGTTGTCGATGCGGGCGCGCTTGAGTTCGGGGTTGCCGCGTTCCATGTAGTCGTCGCCCATAATCTGGTAGGGGACTATTTCGTAGAAACCGGGGCGGTTGATGGAGCGGTAGTAGGACAGGCGCACGTTCATGTTGCGCGTGGCTTTCCATTTCACGGAGAGCGAGGGGAGGTAGTCCCAGTAGCTCTGTTCGCCCACTTGCCCCATGCCCTTGAACTTGGTGAGCATGGTGTAGATCTGGTTGGTGTGTTCCGCACGGAGTCCGCCCACTATTTCGCCCCAGTCGGCCTGGAGGGTCACCATGGCGTAGGTGCCGCCAATGTGTTCCTTCGAGTCGTAGTTGAGCTGCGATGCCTGACTGTAGGGGGTGGCGCATTTCCAGCCTATTTCGCCAAACTGGTCAAAACCGTTGCCGGCGAGCTGCTGCGAGATGTTCTCGGGCGAGAACTGGTAGGAGTAGTAGCGGTTGGCGCGCTCCTTGCGGCGGTACTGCGCTCCGGCTTTCCACGTGGCGTCGAGGCGGGCGAAGTGGGTGGTGTAGGCGGCATTGAGGGCGCCTGCCCAGTCCTTGTCGGTGTTGTGCTGGAAACGGCGTTCCATGCTTTTGGGCACGGTTTTCACAATGGCGTTGCCCTCCACGCTGTTGGTCAGGGTGAGATAGGTGCGGTCGGGGTCTTTCTCCGTCGCACGGGAGTAGATGCCCGACCAGTCGAGGGTGAACTCGGGCGTGAAGTAGTGCGTTCCCTTGAGGTTCGTGGCAAGCACGGTCTGGGTCTGCGCCAACGAGCGGGTTTCGTCGTCCTGGGTGTAGTTGCCTTTCTCGGCGTCGTAGCCGTATTCCACGCCCACCGTCTCGTTGTAGCGCACGCCGCGCTGCAGCTGGTTGATGTAGAGGTTGTACCACTCAAACTTGTGGTTGTCGAGTGTGAAGTCTACCTTGGCATGGGCGCCGGCATTGAAGTCGTGGATGGAATAGGTTCGCTTCTGCAGTTTGGTGATGTACATGGCCTGTTCGCCGTGGGCCATCATCACGGAGTTGTAGGTGCGCTCCGTGCCGCGGAAGGTGTTCTGCACGCTTCCTGCCACTATCACGCCGAGTTTGCCGTCCATGAAGCGGTTGCCCACAGAGAGTCCGCCCACGAAGTTGGGTGCGGGCATGGAGCGCGACGCAATCTGCGTGGGACCGTTGCGGAAGTCGGCCGTGGAGGCTTTGTAGTCGGCCCCGAAGGCTTCGTAGGGTGCGGTGTGGGTGTAGTTGCCGCGGTCGGAGGAGAGGTATTTGTTGCTGCCGAGGAAAAAGTCGCTCATGCCCACGGCGGCATTGGCCTGGAGCTGGAAGCGGGCGGGCGCGTCTTTCATCACCATGTTCACCACACCGCCGGTGGCGTCGCCTTCCATGTCGGGGGTGAGGGATTTCGACACGACGAGGCGGTCCATGAGGTCGGAGGGGAATATGTTGAGGGGGATGTAGCGGTTCTTGTCGTCGGGACTGGGTATCTTCGTGCCGTTGACGAGGGTGTAGTTGTAGCGTTTGTCCATACCGCGGAGTATGGCGTAGGAGGCTTCGCCCGAGGCGTCGCGTTCCATGGTGACGCCGGACACGCGCTGGAGCACGTTGGCCACGTTCACGTCGGGCGAGAGCATGATGCTCTGTGCGCTCATCACGTTCATCACCTGGGCGGCGTTGCGCACGGTGGCTATGGCGCCGAGTTCGGTGCGCTGGTTGCGGTGGGCGCTCACCACGGCTTCGCCGAGCGAGGTGCTGGCCTCTTCAAGCTCCACTTCGAGGGCCTCGGAGGCGGAGAGGTTCACTTCCACTTCGCGGGAAGTGTAGGCGAGGTAGCTTACCACGAGGGTCACGCGGCCCTCGTCGGGCAGTCCTTTCAGGGAAAACGTGCCGTCGAGTCCGGAGGTGGTCACCGCGGTGGCGCCTTTCACGCGCACGGTGGAACCGATGAGGGGTTCGCCCGTTGCTTTGTCGCGTACCGTTCCCTCAAGGTCGCGCGCCGTGGCGGTGGCAGAGAGGCCGAAGAGGAGGGCGGAAGCCAGGAGTGTAGATTTCCTCATTTCTTTTTGTCTATTGTGTGGATGATGTGTCCGTCTTTGTTGACCATGTACATGTGGAGCTCGCTTTTCGTGAACGAGAGCACGGAGAAACCTGCCTCACCGCTGCAGAACACGGTGCCCTCAATGGGACTCACGGTGCGCGAAAGCGAGGCGGAACTGTTCACCACGTAGTCGATGGGGTCGTTCTTCATGCGGATATGCTGGAAGGTGTGGATGTGGCCGCAGGCGTAGAGACTCACGTTGCCGTAGCGGTGAAGTATGGGCATCACGCGGCGCTGCATGTCGGTACGCTCGTCGGCGCTCTTGTCGGTGTCGGCATAGATGGGATGGTGGCCCACCACCACTACCCAGTCTTCCCGGGCGTTTTTGAGCGTCTGGTCGAGCCAGTCGAGCTGGGCCTGGAGGTCCTGCTTGCAGGCGTCGGGATAGACGGCGCTGTCGGTGCGGTACTTGTCGATGAGGGGTGTGGTGTCGAGAAATACGATGCGCACGCTCACGCCTTTCTTGCTGAAGGTGCGGGTGTAGTAGCGCGAGGGCATCATCCAGCGGCGGCTCACCTTGGCATAGTCGAGCACGGCCTGGGTGTTGCCGCGGTATTCGTGGTTGCCGCAAACGGGAAACCAGTCGAGCATGAGGTCGGGATGGGAATAGACGTTCTCGTAGTTGGTGGTCCAGAGGGGGTCGGCGGTGGAGGCCACGCCGTTGAAGTGGTGGATGTCGCCCACGGCGAGCACGCACTTGGGGTCGACGGTGCCTGCCATCCATCCCATGAGCTCGGCAATGGGCTTCTGGTAGTAGTAGCCGTTGCGGCCGAGGTCGTTGGCCATGTACATGGTGATGTCGGCCTTCATCTGCTTCCACTCGGGAAGGGGTGCTATCTCTTCGCTCACGGCGGAGGAGGCTACGGCGTCGGGCCGCACGCTGACGGCGGTCTGCGCGCGGAGAGGGGTTGATGCAAAGTTGGCTGCGAGGGCGAGGGCAAGGAGTGCGGCGTGGCTGCGCTTTGCCCATTTCTGAAACGAGTTCATAGCGAATGTATAGTGTTTGAGTTGTGTGTATGAATGTTGCAAGTACGTTTGTTTTGGGTGCAAAAGTAGGGGGCGGAGGTTACAAAGGTGTTACAGCGGTGCGAAGAAGAGGTAACGGGTGCGGTGGGGCAGCGGCGAGTGTGTTTCACGGACTTGTTCCTCGTTTCTCGCTTTTCTCCTGCTTATCACGCGCGCGTACGCGCGTACACCGAAGTTTGTGCAACCTGCTGTCAGCCTTCATCCGCACGAACGATGGGAGCGAACGATGGGGGCGAAGTCTCCTGACTTCGCACTCTACACGGCTTCGCCCTCTATGGAGGCGACGTTTGAAACGTCGCGCTCTACACGTCTCACTGAGGGCGCAAGCGCATGGGGGCGAAGTCTCCCGACTTCGCTTGCGCGTTAAAAACATTATTTTTCGTGTAGAACGCGACGTTTCAAACGTCGCCTCCATAGTGCGTGTAAGGGCCGCTCATGCGCAGCTCATTTGCACATTTGCACATTTGCACATTCGCGAAGCGATGCCCCCATCGCTCGCCTGACAGCAACTTGCACAAACTTCGGTGTATACGCGCGTGCGCCCGCGCGCGAGAGCGGAGGATTTTTACCGAAATGCACCGCCATCCAAAATGCTAACGTATACAAAAAACTTTCTGCGAGCCCAACGCTTTGGGCGGGGAGGAAAATGCGAGGAGCTGGGCAAAAGTGTCGCGCGCCTGCCCCTTCCATGGGGGCGACGATTGAATCGTCGCGCTCTACACGGCTTCGCCCTCTATGGAGGCGACGTTTGAAACGTCGCGCTCTACACGGCACATTGAGGGCGCAAGCGCATGGGGGCGAAGTCTCCAGACTTCGCTTGCGCAATAGGAGCATTCTATTTTTTCGTGTAGAGCGCGACGATTCAATCGTCGCCCCCATAGCGCGTGTAAGGGCCGCTCATGCGAAGTCAGGAGAATTCGCCCCCATACGCTACGCCCCCATAATACGCCCCATCGCACATCTGCTCCATGCCTTGCATTTTCCACTCCATGCCTTGCATTTCTCACACCATGCTTGGGTGTGCACACGGCTTGTGCATGTTTACAACCTAAAGTGAAAAGGCTATTAGCGTAGTTGTGCGCGCCTGCCCCTTCCATGGGGGCGACGATTGAATCGTCGCGCTCTACACGGCTTCGCCCTCTATGGAGGCGACGTTTGAAACGTCGCGCTCTACACGGCACATTGAGGGCGCAAGCGCATGGGGGCGAAGTCTCCAGACTTCGCTTGCGCAATAGGAGCATTCTATTTTTTCGTGTAGAGCGCGACGATTCAATCGTCGCCCCCATAGCGCGTGTAAGGGCCGCTCATGCGAAGTCAGGAGACTTCGCTTGCGCAATAGAAGCATTCTATTTTTTCGTGTAGAGCGCGACGATTCAATCGTCGCCCCCATAGCGC
>CAVCAV010000168.1:0-6723 GCA_963600165.1 Christensenella sp. UBA1685
AGCCCAATGCCAACATAGCCCAGGGCAAGCGAAGCGACACCCTGGGTTAGGATGTTGATAAATGGGATGCGCCCTGAAGGGGCAGCATAATATCTGTTTCGGAAACAGTGCCGCACATTTGTAGACATTCTTTTGCCCCTTCAGGGCGTGCAATCAGGGGGTGTCGTTAACCCAGGGCGCCGCTTCGCTTGCCCTGGGCTATGTTCTGTTGGCCTTTCAGGCCGCTATGCGCGCACATGGTGTTGGGCTATGTTGTTTGGCCTTTCAGGCCGTTCTGCGCGCTTTGCGGATTTGCAGATGAAGTTTTTGACCTTTATCTATAAGATATGCGCTTCGTGTGCGGGCTCGTGTTGCATCAGTTGACGATGACTTCCATGGCTCCGTTGAGTGTGCGTGTGAGTCCGTCGGGACCGATGGCGCGCACGTTGGAGATGTAGAAGCGCTGTCCGCGGCGCAGTTCGCGCATGAGGTTTCGCTGGTTTTCGGTGAAGTTGTCGCCGTTGGAGGGTTCGGGGCGGAGGTTGCCCATGCGGTCGGCGAAGACCGTTTCGAAGCTTACCACACGGAAGGGAATGTTGAGCAGTCCGTCGTCGATGGCGGCGCTGAGCTTGGTAGTGGCAATGAGCGAGGCTTTGGCAAGCTTGCCGCTGCGGAAGCGGTTGCTGCCCACCTGTATGTAGGCCGTGGGGTCGGGGAGTTTGCGCACCTGGAAGGTGAACGAACCCATGTTTTGCGCCTTGCCGTTGACGGTGCCGCTAACGGTGAAGGTGACGTCCTGTCCCACCTGTGCGGGGCGTGCGGTGTATTTGCCCGGACCGGTGGAGGTGAGCGTGCCTCCGCTCATGGTGAGGTGTACCTGCGAGGCGGGAATGCCTGCTGCGGTTACGCTTACGGGGTTGTTGAAGCCGGCGTAGAGCACGTTCATGAGGTCGGCTGCCACTGTGGCGCCTTGCGGGGGTGCGATGACGTTGTACTTCTGCGTGAACTGTCGGCGCACGATGTCGCCGTCGGCGTTGGGCATGAGAATGTAGCCCGAGAAGGAATATTGTCCGGGGGCGCCTACGGTGAAGTTGTAGTTGCCGTCGGCGGAGATGCGTCTGCCGTTGACGTAGATTTCGGGTCGCTGCGTGGTGTCGACGGCGGCCATGAAGATGCGCGAGCGGAACGTTTCGCCGGGATAGAGCGTGGTGGCTTCGGCCGAAACGTAGGCGTTGATTTCGTTTACGCGGATGTCCTTGAGGTCGATGTTGGCGCGCAGGGAGTGGAGCACTTCGTTCTCTGCCTTTCGCACGTCGCTCTGGAGTTTGGCGAGCATGGTGACGGCAGCCACGGAGGGCATTTCCTCAAACATGTATTGCTGCCAGTTCTTCCCTACGTTGTCCTCGGTGCGGGGCACGTCGGTGGAGAGGTTGGAGGCGATGATGGCGCGCTGCTTGGGGTCGGGCACGAGGGCGAGAATGCGGTTGCGGAACGACACGATGGCCGTCTGCAGTTTCTGTCCCTGTCCGTGAAGGGTGGCGAGCATCACGTGGCTTGCGGCTTCGAGGTTTTCCTTGTCGCGGAGGTCGTCGGGGTTGCCGTCGCGTCCGTCGCACTCGCGTGCTATGGCCCATCGGAGCTGTCCGGCAAAGTTGTAGAGCGAGTCGCTCATCTGCTTCACTTGCATGGCTTTGTCGTACCAGGGCTTCACCTTGGTGGGGTTTGTCTTGTACTGCTCTGCGAAGTCGGCGTAGAGGTCCTGGTTTTCCTTCATGGCGTTGTCGATGGTGCGGTGGAGGCTGTCGCCGATGAGGGTGAAGCCCTTGAGCACGTCGCTCGACACGTTGAGTGCCAACATGGCCATCAAGACGATGTACATGAGGTTGATCATCTTTTGGCGTGGCGATACCGGACGTTTCTTTATGGATGAGGACATATGGGGAGTTTGCTGTTGGGCGTTGGGGGGATTGGGGAGGTTCGCCTTCTATGGGGGGTATAGGGTGGTAGTAACTTATATATATATACCCTATAGTGCTTCGCATTGGGTTTCTCGTTTAAGCGAGCTCGGGAGAGCTCGCCCCCATAGAGGGCGCTGGCGTCGTTTACTGCTGCGGCTGTGCGGGCTGCTGCATGCGCATGTTTACGGTGAGTGCCTGGATCATGCGGCCGTAAACGCCGTTGAGTTCTTCGATCTGCTGTGCGAGGCGGCGGGTCTGCTCGTTGATTTGTTCAATGGTACCGACCTGCTGGCTGATGCTCTTGAAGTGGAGGTCGTAGGTTTTGTTGATGGCCGTGAGGGTGCGGTTGAGGTTGGCCATCTCTTCGCTGTCGCGTGTGAGGCGTGCGCTTTGCTCGTCCACCTTCTGGAAAGTTTCGGCGAGCGTCTGCAGTTTGGCAATGTACTGCTGGGTGGCCTCTTCCATTTCGGGCGAGAGGGCAGCCTGTGCGCGGTGGAGGAGTTCGTCGTTGGCCATGCGTATGATTTCGGCCAGACGCTGTGCTTCGGCTTCGAAGGGCGCTGCGCCCTCGGGAGTGAGGGAGGCGATGGCGGCCTGTGCGGCGGCTACGGCAGAAGTTCCGCTCTCGGCAGCGGCGGCTTCGGCAGGAGCTGCAGCAGGAGCGGCGGTCTGTGCCGAAACTGAGGCTGCAGAAGCAGCGGCTTGCGCGAAAGGCTGAGCGGGTTGTGCGGCAGCAGCGGGCTGTACCACGGCGGGGCCGACAACGATTGTGCCGTGCTGAGCGGCTGCGGGTGCTGCGGCAGGCGTGGCGGGAGTTTCGGAAGACGCTTCTTCCTCTTCTTCTTCGTCGTTGAGTCCGAGGCGGGCGGCAATCTCTTCGTCGGTCTCCATTTCGCGGGGGAGTTCCTTTCCTATCTCTTCCTTGTCGAAGGGGCGGTCGAAGGCTGAGAGGAAGAACACCACGGTTTCGGTGCCCATACCGATGAAGAGCATGATGTTGCCTCCGGGGAGGTGGGTGAGCTTGAAGAGTGCACCGAGAATCACGATGGATGCGCCCCAGGAGTAGGCGTAGTTGAGGAAGGTCTGTCCGGGCACGCTGTCCATCCAGTGCTGCAGGCGTACCACGAGGTTTATTTTACTTGCCATGTGTATGTTTCTTCTCTGTTGGTTGGAGCGGAGGAATGCGCTTTATTTCTTTTTCTTCTTGCCGTTGCTTGTGGCGCTGGTGGTGTTGGCTTTGGAGCGTACGCAGCGGAAGCCTATGTAGGAGCGTGGCTGGTTTTCATACTCCCATGTGCGCCATGCCGAGCGGATGTAGGAGAGGGGGTCTTTCCACGAACCTCCGCGCACGCTTTTGCGCTTGAGCATGTAGGGGTCTTCCTGTGCGGCGTTGTAGGAGAGCTGTGGGTTGAGGTCGGCCATGGCGTCCACTCCGGCTTCGGTGTAGACGGTGCTCGTCCACTCGGCCACGTTGCCGGCCATGTCGTAGAGTCCGTTGGAATTGGCTCCGTAGATGCCTGTGCGCGAGGTGATGAGGTTGCCGTCGTCGGTGTAGTTGCCTTTGTCGGGCTTGAAGTTGGCGTAGAAGCATCCGTCCTTGCTCTTCGACTCTATGCCCTCCCAGGGGTAGGGGTTGCCTTCCTTGCCGCGGGCGGCATATTCCCACTCTATTTCGGTCGGCAGGCGGTAGCGCTGAATGTAGCGTGCCTGTGCGCCGAGTCCGCGCATGAGGTAGTTGGTGCGCCAGGCGCAGAAGGCTTGAGCCTGTTCCCAAGTGACGCCCACCACGGGGTAGTCGTTGTAGGCGGCGGAGGAGAAGTAGAGCTTCATGTACTGCTCGTTCTGGGCGTTGGGGAAGTCGTTGACCCAGCAGGTGGTGTCGGGGTAGACGGCCACGATGTAGGTGTTGAGGAAGTCGTAGAGGCTGCTGAGCGGGCGCTCCACGGTCTGCCTTACGATGTTGCCCGACTCGTCGACGTAGGCGGTGTCTTTCGAAATCATCACCACTTCATCGGGGTCGGTGGGGTGGTCGGTGTCGAGCGAGCGCTCCTTGGGGTCGAGGCGGTATTTGCGCAGGGCGGCCTTCTCGTAGTCGAAAATCTCGTAGCGGTAGATGAGCTGCTTGGCGTCGAGCATGCGTGTGCCGTCGATGGGGTGGGTGTAGTAGACGCTGTTGATGGCGCGCTCCTGGTCCTCGTTGGGCTTGCGCCAGGGTATGGCTTTGCTCCAGTTGAGGTGGGGCTTTACGGGGTCGCCGTTGCGGTCCACTTCTATCTTGTAGGTTTCGTCGCCGCCGTAGGCGGGGTCGGCGAGGCGTTCGCGGATGATGGAGTCGCGCACCCACTCTACGAACTGACGGTACATGGAGTTGGTGACTTCGGTCTGGTCCATCCAGAAGCCGTCTACGGAGATGTCTTTCGAGGGGGTGACGGTTCCCCAGAGGGAGTCGTTCTCTTCGAGTCCTACCTTGAGGTATCCGCGCTTCACTTCCACCATGCCGTAGGGGGTGGGTTCGGTGATGGAGGATGCTCTTGAACCGGTCACTTCGCCGCCGTTTTGCATGGCACGGCTGCTGCCCATGCACGAACCGAGCATGGCGCAGGAGGCGAGGAGGGCGACGATTGTCAGTAGTGAGTATTTCATTGGTGCTGTGGTTGTCTGTATTGTGGAGATGCAGGCGTTTTTTTAAAGGAAACGCACGCTGCGGTGTATGTTTTTGCCTTTTTTGCCGAGGTTGAGGTCGAGGCGGTAGCCGAGGGTCACTTCGTGCTGTCCGGCTCCGAGTCCCATGCCGGAGGTGTTGGCCTCGTAGGAGTAGCTGAGGTTGACCCCGTGGAAGGTGCCTCCGACGAATCCGCTGACGCTGTTTTGCGGACTGTAGGAGAGTCCGCCGTAGAGGCGCCGCTTGCCGTGGTTGTACTCGAGGCGCGCCGTGACGTCGGCCCGGAAGTCGGCGCCGCTGTAGCGCACCATGGCGGAGGGTACTATAGTGAAGAACGGATTTTTTGTGCGTATATTGTATCCGGCGGTAAAATTGTAGAGCGCTTTTACGCGATATTCGTTGGTTTCGCCCAGCCGCACGGTGGGTGAGGTGAGGTGCTGGGCGCCTATGCCCACGTACCAGCGGCGGTGGGCGTAGAAGATGCCGGCCGAGGCGTCGAACTTCGATCCGCTCACGTCGGTGGTGGGGAATGCGGGGTCGTTGGCGTCGCCGAGGTCGGCTTTCGAGCCGTTCACGCTCTCGTTGAGCATGTCGGCTTCGGCGCCTATGCTGAGCGTGCCGCCCCAAAGCTTGAGGTGGTAGGCATACTGCACGCTGAAGCGCTTGTGGGAGAAGAGTCCGAACTCGTCGTTCTGGAACAGTGCGCCTACGCCGTGGCGCGTGCGGCCTATCTGGAAGGCCATGTCGGCACCGGCAAACATGGTGCTCCCGCCGTTTTCGTAGCCTGCGGCATGGGTTTGTATGGCGGCGTTGATGTTGAGCTGCGGCGAACGTCCGGCAGCTGCGGGGTTGAACTGCGTTTCGAGTTGCCAGTAGTGGACGAATGCGGGGTCCTGCTGCGCGCGTGCCGTGAAGGCGAGGGCGCATAGCATGAGCAGCACGGGAAGGAATCGCGTGCCGAAGAAGGGGGCGTAGTGTGTGCTGCGGAGTGTGTGACCCATGTGTCGGTGTTGGTATGAAAGGGGGACGCGACGGGAAATGTCCGTGGTCCCGAATGTGCAAAGGTAAGAAGTTTTTTGAAACTTGGGCGGCGATGTGGGGCATTACTAATGCGGTATACGCGCGCGCACGCGTATACACCGAAGTTTGTGCAAACTGCTGTCAGCCTTCAGCGGCGAGCAATGGGAGCGAACGATGGGGGCGAGGTCTCCAGACCTCGCTTGCGCGTAAAAGCATTCCTTTTCAAAGATACCTTATTCGCTCAAGCGAGGTCGGGAGACCTCGCCCCCCATAGCTCGCCGCTGAAGGCTGACAGCAGTTTGCACAAACTTCGGTGTATGCGCGTACGCGCGCGAGAAAAGCGGCAACTTCGTAACGGAAAGGTGAAGGGAGAGACGTGCAAACTTTTGCAAAAAACTTTCTGCGAGCCCAACGTGTTGGGGTGGGGTAAAATTTGGAAAAGTGGCGCGTTTTTTTTCAAAATATGCGCCGCCCGTGGAGCGAACGATGGGGCGAACGATGGGGGCGAAGTCTCCTGACTTCGCTTGCGCGTAAAAGCATTCCTTTTTCAAAGATATCTGATTCGCTTAAGCGAGGTCGGGAGAGCGAACGATGGGGGCGAAGTCTCCTGACTTCGCTTGCGCATAAAAGCATTCCTTTTCAAAGATACCTGTTTCGCTTAAGCCAGGTCAGGAGAGCTCGCCCCCATCGCTCGCCCCCATCGCTCGCCCCAAGTGATAGCATTTTCTTTTTTTACAATGAGCTGAAATACAGCACTCTGCAGTTTCAAAACGAATTTCCCTCTTTGAAACAAAAATTCCAAGGCTTGGAATTTTATTTTCGTGCCTTGGAATTGGAATTCCGTGCCTTGCTTTTTTCGCTGCGTGCCTTGCTTTAAACTTAGGCTGCGGCGCGGAAAAAGAAAGAAAAATCGGTTTTCCTTTTTTCTTCTCTCGCCTTGCACTAAATTTGCACCCCGAAGTTTTATCTGCCCTCGTAGTTCAATGGATAGAACACCGCTCTCCTAAAGCAGTGATCTGAGTTCGATTCTCAGCGGGGGTACTGCTGCACAGTGGGGGCGACGCTAGCTCACAGTGGGGGCGACGCGGCCCGCGTCGGCGCTAG
>CAVCAV010000169.1:0-6669 GCA_963600165.1 Christensenella sp. UBA1685
GGATTTTCTTTCTATTATAAGGAGGCAATCCATACGGCCCACCCCTGCAACAAACCTCAAATCACACCGACCGTCCTTCCTCACCGACGGTTCTATAAGCACACGAACATATGGCCTCATTCATCATAGAAGGCGGTCACCGCCTCAAGGGAGAAATTGTTCCCCAAGGAGCCAAGAACGAGGCGCTCCAAGTTATCTGTGCCACGCTCCTTACCCAAAGCGAAGTACGCATAAAAAACATTCCGGACATTCTTGACGTCAACAACCTCATCGGCCTTTTGGAGAAGATGGGGGTAAGCACCGTGTGGAATGGCCCCGGCGACTGCACCTTCTGCGCCGCCCACATCAATCTCGACTTCATCTACAGCCCCGAGTTCGTGGCCCGCTGCGCAAAGCTCCGCGGTTCGGTGCTGCTCATCGGCCCGCTCACGGCACGCTTCGGCAAGGCCGTCATAGCCAAGCCCGGCGGCGACAAAATAGGCCGGCGCCGCCTCGACACCCATTTCTACGGAATGAAGAAACTGGGCGCACACTTCCACATCAACAACGAGAACGGCACGTTCCACATCGTGGCCGACAAGTTGGAAGGCACTTACATGCTTCTCGACGAAGCGTCCATCACGGGTACGGCCAACATCATCATGGCCGCCGTCATGGCAAAAGGCACCACCACCATCTACAATGCCGCGTGCGAACCCTACATCCAGCAGCTCTGCCATATGCTCAACGGCATGGGAGCTCGTATCTCGGGCATAGCGTCCAATCTGCTGACCATTGTCGGCGTGGAAAGTCTCCACGGATGCACCCACACCATACTGCCCGACATGATTGAGATCGGCTCGTTCATCGGCATGGCCGCCATGGTGGGCGACGGACTGACCATCCGCAACGCCGGCATAAAGCACCTCGGCATCATTCCCGAAGCCTTCCGCCGCCTGGGCGTGCAGTTCAGCATTGAAGGCGACGACATCTTCATCCCGCGACAGGACCACTACATGATAGAGTCGTTCGTAGACGGTTCGTTCATGACGCTCGCCGATGCACCTTGGCCCGGCCTTACGCCCGACCTCATCAGTGTGCTCATCGTAGTGGCCACACAAGCCCACGGCTCCGTGCTCTTCCATCAGAAGATGTTTGAAAGCCGACTTTTCTTCGTGGACAAACTGATAGAGATGGGAGCGCAGATTATTCTCTGCGACCCGCACCGCGCCGTCGTCGTGGGCCATAACAACCAGATACATCTCCGCGGCCACCGCATGGTTTCGCCTGACATCCGCGCGGGTATCGCCATGCTCATTGCCGCACTCAGTGCAGAGGGCACAAGCCAGATAGACAACGTGGAGCAGATAGACCGCGGATATGAAAACATCGAAGCCCGCCTCACCGCTCTCGGAGCACACATCAAGCGCATAGACTGACGCATTCAGCCATTTCTCCATATTATATATATAGACCATCCCCTTCAACGCAAAACATGATCCGTCAGGAAACCGTTTTCAAAATAGGATACATCACCAAACACCGCGGACTGCGCGGCGAAGTGGAACTCTCGTTCACAGACGACTGCTTCGACACGGGTTCGGCCGACTACCTCGTGCTCGACATGGACGGCATTCTCGTCCCGTTCTTTTGGGAAGAATACCGCTTCAAGAACGACGACACGCTGATTCTCAAGTTTGAGGACATCGACGACGAAGCGAAGGCCCGCACGCTGGTGGGCCATTCCGTCTACTACCCCAAAGCCTGCGTGGCCGAAGAGGAAGAGTCGGAAGGCCTGTCGTCCTACAAAGCCCTCACCGGCTTCAGCGTGGAAGACGCTGCGGGCCACGCGCTCGGCACCATCGTACACGTGGACGACTCATCGGCCAACACGCTGCTCACCATTGAGAAAGAAAACGGAGAAGACTTCATGGTGCCCTACCACGACGACTTCCTCGTAGACTACGACATCCGCGAGCGCCGGCTCGTACTCCAGTTGCCCGAAGGCCTTATTGACCTTAACGACTGATGCAATATCCGCACAGGACCTGTGGCTCTCCTATGCGACTCCTTATGCCACACCAGAACTAAAGAACTCCCCATGAGACACATCGCCATATTAGGCTCCACAGGCTCCATAGGCACACAGGCGCTCGACGTTATCCGCCAGCACCCCGACCAGTTTGAAGCCACCATACTCACCGCCGGCCACAATGCGGAACTGCTCATTGCCCAGGCACGAGAGTTTCAACCCGACGCCGTAGTCATTGCAGACGAATCGCGCTACGAAGAAGTGCGCGAGGCTTTGAGCGCATTGCCCGTCAAGGTCTATGCCGGAGCCGACGCCCTTTGCCAGGTGGTAGAGTCCGACGGCGTGGACATGGTGCTCACCGCCATGGTAGGCTTTGCCGGCCTGCGGCCCACGGTCAGTGCCATCAAGGCGAAGAAAGCCATAGCTTTGGCCAACAAGGAAACGCTCGTGGTGGCCGGAAGCGTCATCCGCTCGCTCTGCGCCGAATACCGCGTGCCCATTCTCCCTGTCGACAGCGAGCACTCCGCCATATTCCAGTGCCTCAACGGCGAGGGCGACAATCCTGTCAGCCGCATACTCCTCACCGCCTCAGGAGGCCCGTTCCGCAAGTTCAGCAAAGAGCAATTGCAGAGCGTAACGGCTGAGCAAGCGCTCAAGCACCCCAACTGGAAGATGGGCGCGAAGATTACCATAGACTCTGCCACGATGATGAACAAAGGCTTTGAGATGATAGAAGCCCACTGGCTCTACGACGTGGCCCCGAAGGACATCCAAGTGGTGGTGCATCCCGAGAGCGTGGTTCACTCCGCCGTGGAATTCTGCGACGGCGCCGTCATTGCCCAGCTCGGTGTGCCCGACATGCGCCTGCCCATCCAATATGCCTTCAGCTACCCGCAGCGACTTCCGCTCCGCGGCGAACGGCTCGACCTCTTCAAGCTGGGAAGTCTGACCTTCGAGCCGGCGGACATGGAACGCTTCCCCTGTCTTGCCCTTGCCTACAAAGCCATTGAGAAAGGCGGCAACATGCCCTGTGTGCTCAATGCAGCGGGCGAAGTGGCCAATGCAGCCTTCCGCGCCCACCGCATCGGCTTCATGGACATGCCGCGCATTGCCGAAGAAGTGATGCAGCGCGCCGCATTCCTGCCCCAGCCTTCCCTCGACGACCTCTTCAGCACCGACAGCGAAGCGCGCCGCATGGCAGAAGAACTTATTTGAGCATAAGCCGAAGGCCCATTCTTCTTACACACAAAAGCAAACAAACGGGCGGTTCTTTATCAGAATCAAAGAAGCCGCCCATCCCCTAAACATTCACACATCTACCGCAAAAAGTGGAAACATTCTTCATCAGAGCGCTACAGCTCATAGCATGCTTCTCGCTGCTTATTCTTCTCCACGAAGGAGGCCATTTCTTTTTCGCCAAACTTTTCAAGGTACGCGTAGAAAAGTTCTGCCTTTTCTTCGACCCCTGGTTCACCCCCCTCAAGTTCAAACCGAAATGGAGCGACACGACCTACTGCATCGGTTGGTTGCCGCTCGGCGGCTACGTCAAGATATCGGGCATGATAGACGAGTCGATGGACGTGGAACAAATGAAGCAGCCCGTGAAGCCGTGGGAGTTTCGCGCCAAACCCGCGTGGCAACGCCTGTTCATCATGATCGGCGGTGTGCTGGTCAACTTCGTGCTTGCTTTCATACTCTACTCCGCCGTGCTCTTCACATGGGGTGAAACGTTCGTGCCCATCCGCAACATGAGCGAAGGCTTCAAGTTCAACGACCAGGCGAAGAGCATGGGCTTCCGCGACGGCGACATCCTTTTGGGAACGGACGACAAGACGTACACCAAGTTCAGCGCCGACATCTACCGCGACCTTTCCGAAGCCCACTCCGCCACAGTGCTGCGCGACGGCAAAGAAGTAAAACTGAGCATGCCGGGCAACTTGAACATGATAGAGATGATCAAGTCCGCCCCGCGCTTCATCGAGCCCCTACTTCCTTCCAAAGTGAATTCGGTGGTTGAAGGCAGCGGTGCCGCCAAGGCTGGCATCCATGCCGGCGACCAGTTGGTAGGCTACAACGGCAAGTCGTTCAGCACCATCAACGAGTTCAACGTATTTCTCGGCACTCAGGACGACGTACTGAAAGCCGGCACGCATGCCGACAGCGTTCGCCTCAAGTCTGCCACCGTGGTGGTACTGCGCAAAGGCACGATGCACAAGGACACGCTCCAGCTGCAGCTCGACGACAACTACAAGATGGGCATAGAATGGTCCAACCCCATGGCCGACGGCACGTACAAGACGCAGACCGTCAACTTCGGACTGCTTGAAAGCATCCCCGCCGGCATTACTCACGGATGGAACGTGCTTTCGGGCTATGTAGACGACTTGAAATACGTGTTCACGTCCGACGGTGTGAAGAGCGTAGGTTCGTTCGGCGCCATCGGCAGCCTCTTCCCCACCTCGTGGGACTGGTGCCGCTTCTGGGAACTCACGGCATTCATCTCGCTGATGCTTGCCTTCATGAACATACTCCCCATCCCGGCCCTCGACGGCGGCCATGTGTTCTTCCTGCTCGTTGAAGTCATCACGGGACGCAAGCCGAGCGACAAATTCATGGAACGTGCACAAACGGTGGGAATGGTATTGCTGCTGTTGCTGATGGCCTTGGCCATATTCAATGACTTCAGGAACTTCTTGTTCTGATAAAATAGACTTGATAGGGAAAGTGCCCCTTATGCGCGATGATGCGTATAAGGGGCACTTTTTTGTTTCACTTTGCAAAGAGAGACGCCGACTCAAAGAGTTTGTAAAGCGGTTGTCGGGCTGCTTGAAACGGACAAGCTTCAACGGGTTGTGCATTCCGCAAAAATTCCAAGGCATGAAATTAAAATTCCAAGGCTTGAAATTTAAATTCCAAGGCTTGGAATTTTTGTTTCAAAGCATGGCATTCGTTTTGAAACAGCAGATTATTGGAAATCAAGGAGTTAGAAGAATGGCACAAATTAGGTGTTTTTTCGACGTCATAGGGCGAGCGATGGCCACACCTTCTTCACACCATTGAAGCAACGTCGTAACATGAGGCCCGTACTTTTGCACGCAGAAACAAGATTTACTCTTTCGCATGAAGCACAGACTCTTTGCAATTCTTCTCGTTGCCCTTGCGACAACCTCCCCATCGTTCGGCCAAAACGAAACGCTGCGGCGCATGGCCATCCTTTCCGACGTACACCTTATGGCACCCGAACTCCTCAAACAGCCGGGCAAAGCTTTCGACGACTACATAGCACAGGACCGCAAGCTGCTACGCGAAAGTCCCGAGCTGCTCGACTCCGCCTTCCGCCGTGTGGAAGCTTACGGGCCTCAGGTCATACTCATCACGGGCGACCTCACCAAGGACGGCGAACGCGTGTCGCACGAAATGCTCGTCGACCGCTACCTCAAGCCCGCAAAAGCGCGCGGCATCCGCCTCTTCGTCATTCCCGGCAACCACGATGTGAACAATCCCCACGCCAAGATATACGACGGCGAGCATACGCAGCGCACCGCCACCGTTTCCGCTGCCGACTTTGCCGACATCTACCGCGACTTCGGCTACGGTGAAGCCCTCGCCCGCGACACAGCCTCGCTCTCCTACGTGGTACAGCTCGATCCCCACACGCGCCTTATTGCCGTTGACGCCTGCCGCTACGAGGACAACGACTTCGCGAAAGACATCTGCGTGACGGGCGGACGCATCAAACCCGAAACCATGCAGTTCATCCGCAGCCAGACGGAGGAAGCCCACCGCTTGGGCATGGAAGTGATGATGACCATGCACCACGGCGTGGTGAGCCACTTCAAATGGCAGGACAAAGTGATGAAGGAATATCTCGTGGACCATTGGAAGAAAGAGGCCAAAGCCATTGCCCGCATGGGCATCCGCGTATGCTTCACCGGCCATTTTCATGCACAGGACGTGGCGGAGCGTTACGGCCTTACCGACATGGAGACGGGCTCTACCGTGAGCCATCCGCAGCCTTTCCGCCTTGTGGACGTCGACACCGAGAGCGGCACCCTCAGTGTGCGCTCCGAACGCATAGGCCACCTCACTTCGCTCAACGGAAGCGGCGAGAGTCTGGAGCAGAAGAGCGAGCGTTATGCCCGCAGCGCCCTGGGCAGCGTGATGGAAGGCATGGTGCCGAAGAAGGTGCCGGCCAAAGTGAAGGGCGAATGTGCCGACGCTCTCGGTGAAGCCTATGCCATGCACCTCGCAGGCGACGAAGCACCTACCGCCGGTTTCCGCCAGCGGCTCGCCGCCGCCGTGAAACACCTGCGACGCCATTCATGGAAATGGGCGTTCATCATGGGCCGCATCGGCAAATATCTCTCCACCGACACGGGCGTGAACGACAACAACCTCACCATATCGTACCGCAACGGGAAGTAGAAGTAAAAAGGCGGGCGTATTTGGAGCAAAGGCTGCCTGAAAAGCCAAGAACAAGAAACAGACATTATGCTGCCCCTTCAGGGCGCATTTCTCTAAAGGGTGGTTCTATAAATTACCACCGAATAATGGGCAAGTTCACTCAATTAGCGTTTTGTCAGATTTCGGTGCTCTTTTCCGCTCAAATTGCTTGTTCTCTCAGTCGCATAGCCCGCTATGCTCCTTCGTTCACAAAC
>CAVCAV010000170.1:0-6576 GCA_963600165.1 Christensenella sp. UBA1685
CTTCAACGTCTTTGGCCTCCTTTACTCCGTCGGGAAGCTGGAAGGTCATGTAGTCGACGTCGGATACAGGATATTTTGCCACTACGTTGGTGCCTTTTATCAAGTAGATGTGTTCTTGGGCAAACGAGGCTGTGGAAAGTCCCGCCGTGAGGGCGAGAAGTGTGAGTAAACGTTTGGACATAAAGTGCGTTTGTTGTTGGTGAAGAACAAGCGGCGGCTGTAGGTTAATGAGTGCGCCGCCAACTTTCATGGGCAAAAATACACAAAAATGCCATAGATTTGTAAATGAGCACAAGAAAAGCGGACAATGCCTTGCTCTTTTTCGGGCTAAAGGCATTGTCCGCTTTGCAAAGTGGCTGGCAGGTGCGTGAATCCGCCGCCTGTTCAGAAAGATGAACTACACTTACGGAAGAACCGTTACGGTCTTGGTGGCTACCACACCGAACTGGTTGGAACCGAGGAAGGAATATGTGGCACGGCCGTTCTTGTCGGCAAATTCCTCGTAGTAAGAGGAGCCGTACTTGGAGGTCCATCCCACTACCTGCCCGCCGGCGTAATAGCGGCCGGTGAAGGTGATCTTGCAGTTGCCGGCAGTTTTGGCGGTGAAGGTGGCGCTGGGGTTTTGCGACTCTTTGTCGTAGACCGCCGTGGTGGTTCCTTCCCACTCGAAGCCGGAGTCGTTGCTCCAGTCGTATTTCGATTTGTAGAGCAAACGGCCTATTTGCTTCTGCACGGCGGTGACGGTGAATTTGTCGCCGACATGAATGGTGCTTGTCTGCTCGCCGTTGACAGTGACTGTAAGGTCGGAAATGAGGGGCGGCTGGCTCTGGTACTTGGGATTGTCGGTGTCTTCAGAGCATGAGGCGAAAAGCACCAATGCACAAAGAACGGCTAAAAGGGATGCGGTTTTGCTGAAAATTTTCATTGTTCGATGTAGAAGGAACTGGGTGAAACATGAGGGAGTGCGCAAGGCAATTGCCACGCTGAGCCTTTGCGTAAGAGGAAAGCCCAGGATACGTCTGACAAAGACTAAACTCAAAACAACGGGCATTATTGCACGCTGCAGCGCATTATTGGACGAATGGCCGCTTTTTATTGGAGAATGCCGTCGCCCTGGCGCAGTACCACGCCTTCGTCGTCTTCTGTGCAGTCCACCACGGTGCTTTGGCCGAGCGTGCCTGTTCCTCCGTCTACAATAAGGTCAACTTGCGAGGAGAAGTCTTCTTCTATGAGCTCGGGGTCGGTGAAGTATTCCGTTTCGCCGGGATGGAGTTCGGGCAACGAGGCTGTCATGAGCGGCGCGCCGAGGTGTTCGAGCAATTCGCGCACAATGGGCGAATCGGGCATACGTATGCCTATCTCACCGGTCTTTCGCGAACGGAATATCTTGGGCAGTTTGTTTTTCCCCTTAAGGACAAACGTGAAAGGACCGGGCAGATTTCGCTTCATCAGCTTGAAGACGGGCGTGGAGATGAAGGCATAGTCGCTGATGGCACTCATGTCGTAGCAAATGACCGAGAGCGGATGCGACGAAGGTTCTATCTGTCGGATGCGGCATATGCGTTCCACGGCTCTTTCCTTAAGGGCATGGCAACCGAGGGCATAGGTTGTGCCCGTGGGATAGATGATTACGCCGCCGTCGTTAAGCACACGTACGATTTCGTCGAGCCGTTCCGGCGGATTGTTCTTGGAATAGAGCTTGAGCATATGGGGATTTAGGAATTAAAAGTCCTTGAGTCGCTGATAAAGGCGCTGAACGGGCAGACCCACTACGTTGAAGTAGCTGCCGCGTATTTCTTCCACAGCCACAAGGCCTATCCATTCCTGAATGCCGTAGGCTCCGGCTTTGTCAAAGGGCAGAAAATTGTCTACGTAGTAGTCTATTTCTTCGGAAGTAATGGGTGCGAACTTCACATGGCTCGTCACGGCAAAGTTGTCCATGCGGTCGCCGGCCACGATGGTTACGCCTGTGATGACCTGGTGCACATTGCCCGAAAGGCTATGGAGCATACGCTTGGCATCGGCAGCGTCCTTGGGTTTGCCCATGACCTCTCCCGCCACGCATACGATGGTGTCGGCGGTGATGAGGAGTTCGTTGGGCCCCATGGAGTTGCGGTAAGCTTTTGCCTTGTTGCGGGAAATGTAGCGTACGATGTCTTCTCCCCGGAGCGTATCGGGATAACTTTCGTCAATACCGAAAAGCGTACGCACCTTAAAGGGGATGCCAAGGCGTTGGAGGAGTTCTTTACGACGGGGCGAGTTGCTGGCAAGCACCACGTCATATTTCTTTAGATTTTCAAGCATATCAAAAAAGTCAGTAAATTTCGTAGGTCGCACTGCAGCGGCGCTGTGCCGCGCAGCGGTTGTATTCTATTTTCAAGAAGCCTGGCGAGTTACCAGCCGAAGGCACGTGCGCTGCTCATCCAGTGGCCTTGTGCGCGCAGCACTTGTTCCACCACGTCGCGCACACATCCTTGTCCGCCTTTGGCATGACTGACGTAGAGCGCCACGTCTTTTATTTCGGGGACGGCGTCGGCGGGCGCGCAGGAGCATCCGCAGGCTTTCATCACTTCGTAGTCGGGGATATCGTCGCCCATGTAGAGCACTTCGGAGGGATGCAGGTGGTTGTCGGCGAGCCATTGACGGAACAGTTCTATTTTCACTGCCACGCCGCTGAAGACGTCTTGCAAGCCGAGAGATTCGTAGCGTCGGCGCACGGCTTCGCTTCGTCCGCCGGTGATGATGGCTACGCGCAGGCCGCATTTCACGGCGAGCTGCAAAGCATATCCGTCTTTGGTGTTTGCCGTGCGGCAAGGCTGGTCTTCGCCGTCGAGCAGGAGGACGTTGCTTTCGCTGAGCACGCCGTCAACGTCGAAGGCGAGGGCACGTATCTTTCTAAGGTCGTAGTTGATCATTGGTGTTCGTTGTGGTGATGAATGCTTTCGCTCATGAGGCGGTAGATTTGCTGCAACTCGGGTTCGCCGGCGAGCATGGCAAGATGGTCGTCCATGACGTTGGTGTCCCATCGTACGGCCGGACCTGTCTGTGCTTGGGTGGGCGACATGTGGCGCAACTTGCCGACGGTTTCTTCCAGCATGGGATGCAGCACGTCCACCGATACGCCTGTTGGGGAGAGGATGTCCTCGGCGAGGGCCACGCAATGGTTGGCGAAGTTGTTGGCAAACACTCCGGCCAAATGCAGCCGCTTCCGTTTCTCGCTGGACAGGGGCGCAACGCGGTGGCTGAGCCTTTCTGCCAAAGCGGTGACGGCACAGAGGTCGTCGTCGGTGCGTCCTTCCACGAAGAGGGGAACCTGGGAGAAATTAAACGAAGCGTCCTTTGAGAAAGTCTGAAGGGGATACATCACGGCGGCATGGGGGAAGCACAAAGCGAGGACTTCCAACGAAACGCTTCCTGCGGTATGTACAACGAGTGCCGACTCGCGCTCTTCAGGGGGAAGCGAGCGGGCCAACTTTTGGGCCACTTCGCCGAACACGCGGTCTTTGACGCATAGTATGTAGATGTCGGCCTTCGGAAGCTGCTCCACCTTGTCCACAGCGGCCACGTTGCCGAGCAACTGTGCCAAGGCGGCGGCATGGCCCGGTGTAGGACTGCAGACTGCCGCAAGGGTGAAGCCAGCCATCTGCAAGGCGGGGCCGAGATGGGAAGCCACGTTGCCCGAACCTATAAGGTTAATCTTTGCAGAACTGTTCATGTTTGAGAGTAGCACTTTACGCTTGTCCACGCCGGAATGGGCGATTGTTCCAAACTGCGTGAAACTTATGCAAAGTTACGGATTTATTCTTTTCCGAATCAAGTGGATGCTCACAAAAGAGACATATTTCTGCGCATAAAGCTTTGCTGCAAAACGCAAAACAATGTTTCATTATTCGCCTCTTTCGGGCGCTTTGCATACCTTTGCACGTGTTTTTTCAAAAAGGAAAGAGAAAAATCAGCCATTGACCACGCTGCTGACGGCGAGGAAGCGCCCTCTCCTACCCTTTCCCATTATTATATATGTAACTCCGAAGCCACATGAAACTCAAACATATCGTTGTCACCACATTTGCCGCCTTGGCATTCCACGTCAGTCTCTGCGCCCAAACCGCTCAGAGCGTTCTCAGCCAAACTTCCTCCGCCTTGCGCAGCGCCGGAGGCATAGAGGCCACCTTCGAGGGCACTCAGTTCAAGGGAACGAAGGAAACGGGTACGGCCACGGGCCAAATACAGATTTCCGGCAACAAGTTCAAGCTTTCGTCCTCTTCGCTTACCACTTGGTTTGACGGCCGCACGCAATGGACGCTTCTCACCGGCAGCGACGAGGTGAACGTGAGCAATCCCACGGCTGCCGAACTGCAGCAAATCAATCCCTACACGTTTTTGAACCTTTACAAGAAGGGCTACACGCTTTCCCTTCGCGACGTGACGTACCACGGTGCCAAGTGCCACGAGGTGAGAATGACGGCGCAAGGGCGCCAGAGCAACATTCAGCAGCTCATTGCCGTCATCGACAAGCAGTCGCACTATCCGCTGAGCATCCGCATCAAGAACAATAAGGGCGACTGGTCGCGCATCCGTGTGTCCAACGTTCGCACCCACCAGAAGTGGGCAGACTCCAATTTCAAGTTCGACAGCAAGCAGCACCCCGGCATCGAAGTGGTAGACCTGCGCTGAGGCCGTGCTTTACAGAAGCGGCAGTCCCCATACGTTACAAAGAATCACCCATTATATAATATAGCAATAGCAAACGCTTATGATACCTTGCCTTATACTCGGTTCC
Source organism: Christensenella sp. UBA1685 (assembly GCA_963600165.1). Classification (GTDB taxonomy): domain Bacteria; phylum Bacteroidota; class Bacteroidia; order Bacteroidales; family Bacteroidaceae; genus Alloprevotella. The sequence continues at coordinate 4,781 of CAVCAV010000170.1, forward strand.
GGCCCTGCGGGCTACACCGCAGCCATCTACGCCGGCCGTTCAGGACTCAAGCCCGTTGTTTACGAGGGAATGCAGCCCGGCGGACAACTTACCATCACCACTGAAATAGAAAACTTCCCCGGTTTTCCGGAAGGCATAGACGCCAACGAACTGATGGACCGCATGCGCCAGCAGGCCGAACGCTTCGGTGCCGAAATACGCACGGCGGCTGCCGTAAAGGTAGACCTGAGCCAAAGTCCCTATAAAGTGTGGTTTGACGACGACACGGAAGAAGAATGCCAAACGTTGGTCATCGCCACAGGTGCTTCGGCCAAATATCTCGGCCTTGCCGACGAAACGAAATACCGCGGCTCGGGCGTGAGTGCCTGCGCCACTTGCGACGGTTTCTTCTACCGCAAGAAGACGGTGGCCGTAGTGGGCGGTGGCGACACGGCTTGCGAAGAGGCCACCTACCTTGCCGGACTGGCTTCGAAGGTTTACCTCATCGTTCGCAAGCCTTTCCTCCGCGCCTCAAAGGCGATGCAGGACCGCGTGATGGAGAATCCGAAGATTGAAGTGCTTTTCGAGACGAACACCGTGGGCCTTTACGGCGAAGGCGGTGTGGAAGGTGCTCACGTAGTATATCGCAAGGGCGAAACGGACGAGCGCCGCTACGACCTCCCCATCGACGGCTTCTTCCTCGCCATAGGCCACAAGCCAAACAGCGACCTTTTCAAGCCTTGGGTAAAGACGGACGAAACGGGATATATCCTCACGGAGGGCGACTCTCCCCGCACGGGCATCCCCGGTGTGTTTGCAGCCGGCGACGTAGCCGACCCTCACTACCGCCAAGCCATCTCCGCTGCAGCAAGCGGCTGCAAGGCAGCCATTGAAGTGGACCGCTATCTCAAGAGCCTTTAAGGGCGGCAGTTTAGAGCCAATCTTATGACAGATTCATGGATAATTTGATGGACATTCATGCTTTTCTTTTTCTACACGGATTGTCATGAATAAACCATAAATTATCCATGAATCTTTTTTTTGCACAAGCGAGCCTAAGAAAGCTCGCCCCCATTGTTTGCCCCATCGAGGGCGCAACCACACCACAGATTTTATGACAAATTCCATACCCGTTGAGCGTCATCCGCTCAAGCCTTTTCTCCCGCCCGAAGCGCGCATTCTGATGCTGGGAAGTTTCCCGCCGCAGCGCAAGAGGTGGTCCATGGATTTCTATTACCCGAACATGCAAAACGATATGTGGCGCATTTTCGGGCTATTGTTCTTTTCGGACCGTGACCACTTTGTTGACCTTGCAGAACGGCGGTTCAACCAGCCTTTGATAGAGACTTTCCTGCGCGAAAAGGGCATTGCGCTTTTTGACACGGCCACCTGCGTGCGCCGCCTGCAGGACAATGCGTCGGACAAGTTTCTGGAAGTGGTGGAACCTACGGACGTGGCGGCTTTGCTGCGCCAACTGCCGCTTTGCAGCAAGGTGGTGACTACGGGAGAGAAGGCCACCGAAACGTTGTGCGCCGTGTTTCACACCGAAAAGCCTGCGGTTGGGACTTATGTGGAGTTTTCCTTTGAAGGCCGCGCTATGCGCCACTACCGCATGCCGAGCAGCAGTCGGGCTTATCCGCTGAAGCTGGAGAAGAAGGCGGAGGCTTATGGACGGCTTTTTGCAGAGGATTGAGGGGATAATGGATAGGGAAACGAACAAGTGTTTTATGTGTGAAGAATCAGTTACGCAATTCTTTAGCGTATTTTGTGCGGCGAGCGGCCTGAAAGGCCACCACTCGTAAGCCCAGGTCACGGCA
>CAVCAV010000171.1:0-6540 GCA_963600165.1 Christensenella sp. UBA1685
TTTTTCGTTCAAATTGTTTGTGAACGAAGGAGCATAGCGGGCTATGCGACTGAGCGAACAAGCAATTTGGGCGGAAAAGAGTCCGAAAGATGACAAAACGCTATTTGAGCGAAATTGCCCATAATTCGGTGGTAATTTATAGAACCACCCTGTAGATTAGTCATGCATTTTGCGTGATGAAATGTGCATGGCTTTGCCGCTTTTTAGCTTGCTGACAATGCTCGCGCAAGCGAGCTCGGGAGACTTCGCCCGCATCGTTCGTTATCCTTGCCGGTATTCTTGCGGGGTGAGTCCGGTGAGGCGTTTGAAGTATTTGCAGAAGAAGCTGGGCGTGGCGAAGTGCAGCCGGCCGGCTATTTCGGCAATCTGCAGGTTGCCGTGGCGCAGCATCACTTTGGCGGCAGTGGTTACGGCCTTGTCTATCCATGCTTTGGCGGTTACGCCGCTGGTCTGTCTTACTATGGTGCCGAGGTAACGCTCCGTGAGGCAGAGGCGGTCGGCGTAGAATGCCAGTTGGCGCTGTTCGCGGCAATGCTCGTTCACGAGCAGTATAAAGCGGTCGAAGATGTCGTTGGCTGTGGTGCGGTGTGCCGACGCCACGTTGGGCTGGCCCTCGAAGAGCGAGTCGAAACAGGAGGTGATGGCGGCAATCAGATGGAGTGAAGTGGGGGAGGGGTGTTGCTGGGCGCTGACGGTTTCGCAGAGCATGACAAAGAGATGTTCTATGAGCGTTGCCTGGCCTTCTGTCACGGCGAGGCTTCCGTGTTTCTGCTTTCCGCCAAAGAGAAGCGGCATGTTGCCGTTGTGGGCGAGTTGGAACAGGTCGCTCTGCACGCCCATGCCTACGAGCAGGAAGTCGTCGCTCACCCCGAGCGGCTCCACAATGCTTCCCGGGGTGACAAACACGATGTGGCCGGCGGTCATGGTGTATTCCTGCAAGTTGATGATGCCGTGCAGCGCTCCCCGTTTGATGTAGCCTATGCGGTAGTCTTCCAGCAGATAGGGGGCTGCCTTGCTGTTGATGAAAGGTTGGATAAACTGTGCCATGTTTACCACCACGCCCAGACCGTCTTTGAAGAACGACTGCGTGGGAAGGTTGTTGCCTTTGCTCAGGGTGTCGAACATGTTTTGCAGCGTGAGGAGTTGCGGCTGTTTCATATGCTGTATTGTCTAAGGGAATGTTCTTTTTGTTTGATTCTTTGGGCAAATGTAACGACAAATTTGGTTGCACTGTTCTTTTTGTGGAAAATACGAACAAAACGAACATTCCTTCCACTCTTTTGATAATGGTGCGGGCGATGCGGTGCGCTACTTTTGCCGAAGAAACAAAATCCAGCAACTATGAACGTAAAAACAATGTTGTTCGCCGGGGCGCTGGCCGCACTGTGGTCGCCGGTCCGTGCCCTGTCGCTGACGGAAGCACGTAGGATGGCGCACGACAACTATCCCGCCATTTGCCAGTATCAGCTGATAGCCCAAAGTCGCGACTACACCCTTGCCAATGTGGCGAAGGCCTGGTTGCCGCAAGTGAGCGTGTCGGCCGGTGCCTACGGCTTCACCGACGTGCTGAAAGAAAGTCCGCTGACAAGGCAGGCGGGCATTGATGTGAAAAACTATTTGGCAAACGGAACCGTCAGCCTGACGCAGTCCGTTTACGACGGAGGAAAGACGGCGGCGCAGCGACGGGTGGCAGCGGCCCAGAGCGAAGTGCAGGCGCGCGAACTCGACGTGTCGGTCTATGCCGTCAATGAGCGTGTGGACCAACTCTTCTTCGGCCTCCTCCTGCTCAACGAGCAACTGAAGCAGAACGAACTGCTGCAAAACGATTTGTCCACCAGCGAGCAAACCGTGCGAAGCATGATGCAAGGCGGCGTGGCCCATCAGGCCGACCTCGATGCCGTGCTTGTGGAGCAATTGCGTGCCCGTCAGCAGCGCGAGGCTCTTGCGGCCATGCAAACGTCGTACAGGAGAATGCTCTCCGTGTTTGTCGGCACCGACCTGGCAGCCGACGAACCGTTGGAAAAGCCTGCCGATGCGGCAAGCAGCGCAACGTGGGGCGAGCGCCGTCCGGAGATTTCGTTCTACAATTCGCAGAACGCACTGCTCACAGCCCAGCGCAAACAACTCGATGCGCGCCTGCGGCCCACGGTGAGTCTTTTCGGTGCGGGGACGGCGCATACTCGGGTGAGCAGCCTTTTGCAGAACGCAATGCTCTTTGGCGGAGTGACGCTTTCGTGGAACATCGGTGCGCTGTATACCCGCAAGTCCGACCTCCGCAAACTCGACGTGCTACAGGCGCAGAACGAGGCGCAGCGGGCCACCTTCCTCTTCCACAACCGGCTTCAGAACGAAGAAGTGTCCGGCGCGGTGGCATCGCTCCGCAAACAGTTGGCACACGACGACGAGATAGTACGCCTTCGCGAAGAGATCCGCCGCCTTGGCGACTCACGCGTGCAGCTTGGCACGGAGAGCGTAAATGACCTTGTGCGCGACATCAATGCCGTGAGCATGGCCAGGGCACAAAAGGCGCAGCATGAGATTGAGCTGTTGAAGGAGATTTATCGGCAGCGTTATTTGAACAATGAGTGAGGGGAGATAGAATAAAACGTTCAACTGAAAAAACAAGCTGCGCCCCTTGCGGCATGAAAGACGCAGTCTTTTGTTTTGAAAGTTGCTTTACTCAAGGCGTAGCCCGTTTTGTATGTTTTGAAAGTTTTATTCTCTTTCGCTCTAAACGAATGGAGTCGCCGTGTAGAGCGCGACGTTTCAAACGTCGCCTCCATAGAGGGCGCAGCGCCGTGTAGAGCGCGAAGTCAGGAGACTTCGCCCCCATCGTTCGCCTCCATAGAGGGCGAATGCCGTTGAAAACAAAGAAGATAGAATAATAGAATTGATATGAAACGAACAATCCAAGTAACCATAGGCATGATGCTCGCCTTGGCGGGCGTGGCATCGTGCAACGACAACGATGCGGCATACGAAGCCACAGGAACCTTTGAAGCCACGGAAGTCACCGTGTCGGCCGAGCAGAACGGTGTGCTCATGCAGTTCGACGTCGATGAAGGCGACGAAGTGGAGGCCGGACGTCAGGTGGCGCTGGTAGACACCGTGCAGCTCTACCTCAAAGCCTGTCAGGTGGGAGCGCTGAAAGAAGTGTATGCCGCGCAGCGCCCCGACACCAATAAACAAGTGGCCGCCATGCGCCAGCAACTCGTCAAAGCACGACAGGAGCGCGACCGTGCTTCCGCTCTGGTGGCCTCGGGAGCCGCCAACCGCAAGACGCTCGACGACGCCGAAAGCCAGGTGGCCGTGCTCCAGCGCCAGCTCGAGGCCCAGCTCTCCTCGCTCGCCACCTCCACCAACGGGCTGCAGGCACAGATGAACACGGCCGACATCGAGCGTATGCAGGTGGCCGACCAGTTGCGCAAGTGCCACGTGAAGGCTCCTGTCGGCGGCACGGTGCTCGCAAAGTACATGCAGCAGGGCGAGTATGCCGTTGTGGGCAAACCGCTGATGAAGGTGGCCGACACGCGCCGGATGTATTTGAGAGCCTATTTCACTTCCGCCCAACTGAAGGATGTGAAACTCGGACAGCACCTGAACGTCTATGCCGACTTCGGCGGCGGAGAGCGCGTGCGCTACGACGGACGGGTGACGTGGATTTCCTCCAAGTCGGAGTTCACGCCGAAAACCATTCTCACCGCCGACGAGCGTGCCGACCTCGTGTATGCCGTGAAGGTGGCGGTGAACAACGACGGACGCATCAAGATTGGCATGTATGGAGGAACGACATATGATAAAGGTAAATGACATCAGCAAAAGCTACGGACCTGTGCGGGCCCTGCACGGCGTGACGCTGTCGGTGCCCCCGGGGGAAATATTCGGCTTGGTAGGTCCCGACGGCGCCGGCAAGACCACCCTGTTCCGCCTGCTTGCCACGCTGGTGCTTGCCGACAGCGGTACGGCCACGGTGGACGGCTTCGACGTGGTGGCCGGCAAGAAAGCCATACGGAGCAGGGTGGGGTATATGCCTGGCCGTTTCTCCCTCTATCAGGACCTTACGGTGGAGGAGAATCTCCACTTCTTCGCCCGCCTTTTCGGCACCACCGTGGCCGCCGGCTACGACAACATCAAAGCCATATACTGCCAGATAGAACCCTTCCGCCATCGGCGCGCCGGCGCTCTGTCGGGCGGCATGAAACAGAAACTGGCGCTCTGCTGCGCCCTCATCCACTCGCCCCGTTTGCTCTTGCTCGACGAACCCACCACAGGTGTGGACCCCGTGAGCAGAAAGGAATTCTGGCAAATGCTCGGTGAACTGAGGGAGAAGAGCGGGCTGACCATAGTGGCTTCCACCCCTTATCTCGACGAGATACGCCGTTGCGACCGCATTGCCTTCCTTCAGGAGGGCGAGGTGAAAGGCACAGGACGGCCCGACGACATACTCCACCGCTTTCGCGAGGTGTTTTGTCCCGACGGCATCAGTCATGCCGCGCAGCATGCGGTCTGCCAAGAAGAAAATGCCATAGAGGTGGAACACTTGACGAAAGCGTTCGGCGCGTTTCGTGCCGTGGACGACATCTCGTTCAGCGTGCGCCGCGGCGAGATATTCGGTTTCCTCGGTGCCAATGGGGCAGGAAAGACTACGGCCATGCACATCCTCACGGGCCTCGACCGCCCCACGGGAGGAACAGGCCGTGTGGCGGGCTGTGACATCAATGTGGATTTCGAAAAAATAAAACGCCACATCGGCTACATGAGCCAGAAGTTTTCGCTCTACGAGGACCTCACCGTGAGGGAAAACATCCGCCTCTTTGCCGGCATCTACGGCATGAACCGCGCCGATGCCAGGCGCAAGACGGATGAACTCCTCGAGCGGCTGCAGTTTGCGGGCCATGCCGACGAACTCGTCAAGCGCCTTCCGCTCGGATGGAAACAGAAGCTTGCATTCTCGGTGAGCATCTTCCACAATCCCGAAGTGGTGTTTCTCGACGAACCTACGGGTGGTGTGGACCCCGCCACGCGCCGACAGTTTTGGGAACTTATCTACGAGGCTGCCGACCGCGGCATCACCGTGTTCGTCACCACCCACTACATGGATGAGGCTGAATACTGCGACCGCATATCCGTGATGGTCGACGGAAAGATAAAAGCCATCGGTTCGCCAGCCGAACTCAAGGCCCGCTTCGGCCAACCCGACATGGACGGCGTGTTCACCCTCCTCGCACGGAGTTCTACACGGCAATGAGTGGGCGAACGATTGAGCGAGCGATGGGGGCGAGCTCTCCCGAGCTCGCATTGGCGAACCTGCCAACGCATGAATTCTTCATGACCTATTCATGTCTTCCTCTTTCACATGAATTCTCATGAATTGACCATGAATTGTTCATGAATTATTGTTGCTGAAGCAAGAAATGTTCATGAATCCCTATCCGCGCAAGCGAGGTCGGGAGACCTCGCCCCCATAGAGGGCGCACTCCACTATATATACAATCCCCAATGACACAATTCATATCCTTCATCCTTAAAGAAGCCCGCCACATCCTTCGCGACCGGCGCACGATGTTCACGCTCTTCGGCATGCCCGTGGTGATGATGGTGCTCTTCGGCTTCGCCATTTCCACCGACGTGAGAAACGTGCGCGTGGTGGCCGTCACCTCGTCGGTCGATGCGGAAACGCAGCGCACCACCGAACGGCTCGCCAAGAGCGAATACTTCGACGTGGTCCGTACGGTGCATACCCCCGCCGAAGCCGAACGGCTCATCCGCAACCAGCAGGCCGACGTGGCCGTAGTGTTCAGTTCGTCGTATGCCTCACGCCACGGCGACCTGCAGGTGCTCACCGACGGCAGCGACCCCAACATGGCGCAGCTCTATGCCCGCTATCTCGAGCAGACCATTGCAAACGACGGTGCAGAACTCCCCTTCGGCATCAACCTCGCGCTCCTCTACAATCCGCAGATGCGCAGCAGCTACAACTTCGTGCCCGGCATTATGGGCATGCTCATGATGCTCATCTGCGCCCTCATGACGAGCGTGAGCATTGTGCGCGAGAAGGAGCGCGGCACCATGGAAGTGCTGCTCGTCAGTCCTGTGCGTCCGTGGACCATCATTGTCGCCAAGGTAATACCCTATCTCGTGCTGGCCTTTTGCATTCTCGCCTTCATTCTGCTCATCTCGCGCTATGTGCTCGGTGTGCCCGTGTCGGGAGCGTTGGGGTGGATAGTGCTCGTGTCGGGCGTGTATGTCGCCGTGGCCCTGTCGCTCGGTGTGCTCATCAGCATTGTGGCCCGGACGCAGCTTGCGGCCCTTCTGGCTTCGGCCATGATGCTCATTCTGCCCTGCATTCTGCTCAGCGGCATGATGTTTCCCATAGAAAGCATGCCCGAAGTGCTGCAGTACGTATCGGCCGTCATGCCCCCGCGCTACTACGTTTCCGCCATCCGTAAACTCATGGTGATGGGCGTGGGCATCGACAAGGTGGCTCACGAACTCACCGTGCTTACCGCCATGGCCGTGGCGCTCATGGCCGTGGCGCTT
>CAVCAV010000172.1:0-6482 GCA_963600165.1 Christensenella sp. UBA1685
GTTCGGCAAACTTGGCAGCGTGTTCGGCCTCTTCCCAAGCGTAGCGCTTGAAAGCCTCAGCCACTTCGGGATAGCCTTCGCGGTCGGCCTGGCGGCTCATGGCGAGGTACATGCCCACTTCGGTGCATTCGCCGTTGAAGTGGGAGTTGAGGTCCTTTATCATTTCTTCGTCGCAGCCTTTGGCCACGCCGAGCTCGTGTTCTGCCACGAACTCCATGGCACTGCTGTCGTCGAGTTCTTTAAACTTGGATGCGGGGACGCCGCACATGGGGCACTTTTCGGGAGCGTGTTCGCCTTCGTATACGTAGCCGCATACGGTGCAGATGAATTTCTTTTTCATGTGGAGTTGAGTTTGTAGAGGTTGTTATGTAGTGTTCTTGTCGTAGCTTGGGACTGCGCGTCCGTCGCTGCGGGTGAGTCAGTGGTTGCACTTTTCGCAGACGCCGCGGAAGTAGAGGTCGGCCTGGTCGCACAGGAAGCCTTCGGGCATCTCGGCATCGTTTTCAAGCTGGAGATTCTTGAGGGGCACGTCGTACACCTTGCCGCATTCGGCACAAAGGAAATGGGCGTGGGGCGAAGTGTCGGCGTCGTAGCAGGTCTTCTTTTCGTCGATGGTGAGCTGCAGGGCGGCACCCTGGTCCACGAGTAGCTTCAGCGTGTTGTAGACAGTGGTCTTCGAGAGCGTGGGAATGGAGGGATGCAGCGCTTTGTATATTTCTTCTACGGTAGGATGCGTTCGGTGGTCCATCAAGTACTGCATCACACCAAGTCGCTGGAGCGAAGGCTTTATCTGGTGTTGCGAAAGCACTTTCATGACGGCTGGACTTTTCAGTTTCATGGGCTTGTAATTATTACAACTCTGAATTTTCTGCAAAAATAGAGAGTTCTTTTTTCACTTGCAAGGGGCGGAGAGTTTTTTAGTCGTTTTTTTCTTCCTCGAGGGTTATTTTCGTACAGCTTTCGTAGAGTTTCCGGTAAAACTTGTGGCGGCAAAGCGTAAGGGATGAGCCAAGAATGATGAGTTTGAAGCGTGCACGCGTAATGGCCACGTTCATGCGGCGGAGGTCGTTGAGGAAACCGATTTGTCCCTCCTCATTGGCTCGTACAAGACTGACGAGAATCACGTCGCGCTCCTGTCCCTGAAAAGCGTCGACGGTGTTGACGGTGATTTGCCGGCGCAAAGGGCGGAGCACCTCGTCGCGCTTGATGAGCGAACGCAGATACTGCACTTGGGCGCGGTAGGGGGAGATGACGCCGAAGTCGACACGTTCTTCTATGAGGCGGTGGCGACCGAAGCGGTGCACATAGTCGTGGAGGGCGCGCAAGGTGAGTCGGGCTTCTTCCTTATTGACGCGTCCGCAGTGGCTGCCTACGGTTTGCTCTTGCGGAGCTTCTTCTGCCGAGTCAATCCACACGAGGGGCTCGTCGAGTTCGTCAAGCAACGAGCGGTGCTTCACTTCCGGCGCAGCCTGGAGCTGTCCGTGGTAGAACCATTCGGAGGAGAATTTCATCAACTCCTCGTTCATTCTGTACTGCACGCGGAGCAAGCGCACGGCCTCGGGTTTTGTTTCCGCCAAATGCTGCATGAGCGTCCGGCCCAGTCCGCCGCGCAAGGCTTCTTGGCATTTGATGGTGGGCGGCAGTTGCTGATGGTCGCCGGCAAACACCACGCGGTCGGCCTTTTGGAGGGCAATCCAGCAGGCGGCTTCGAGCGCCTGTGCGGCTTCGTCGATGAAGAGGGTGTGGAAACGGCGGCCCGTGAGCAACGGGTTGGCAGCGCCCGTGAGCGTGGAGGCCACCACGCGGGTCTGGTCGAAAAGGTTGTGGCGGATGCGGCCTTCGAGTTCGGCAGCGCGTTCGCGCAAGCGGGCAATCTTTTGGTGGAAATTCTCGCCGCGGCTTTTGCGGGGCTGCGAATAGAGCTGGCGGATGGTGCGGCGTATTTGCCAAAGCGTAGGATAGTCGGGGTGCGACTCAAACTGGCGCTCGTAGGTGTGTGCGAGCATTTCTTCGGTGACTCGGCTGGGGTTGCCGATGCGCAGGACGTGGATGCCGCGCGCTGCAAGTTGCGAACAGATCCAGTCGACAGCGGTGTTGCTCTGAGCGCAGACCATCACTTGGGGTTCGCGGCGCAACACTTGGTCCACGGCTTCCACGAGGGTGGTTGTCTTTCCCGTTCCCGGAGGACCGTGCACGACGAGCACATCCTTGGCGCGCAACACGTCGCGCACGGCTTGCTGCTGCGAACTGTTGAGCCAAGGGAGCGAAAGGGGAAAGGCGGGGGCTGCGCTCCACGCCACGGGGGCGGAGGTGTGGAAGAGGTCGCGCAAGGCGGCAAGGCGGTTGTTCTTGGCTGCTATGGTGGTCTGCAGGGCGTCGAACATCACGCGGTAGGAATAGTCGTCGAAGTGGAGCAACACGCCGGGGTGCGTCAGGGCCTGAAGTTGCGAGAGTGCGGCTTCGCCTGGAAGTTCCACCACCATGCGGTCGGCGTCGGCAAAGCTTACGGTGGCCTGGAAGGTGAGGTAGGTGAGTTTTCCCCACATGTCGCGGGAGAAGAAGCACACTTGCCGTCCGTACTCGAAGTTGTGGTCGTCGTCGGTGTCGGCCGTGCGGGTTATTTCCACCACAAAACGGTCGAGCGAGTTGTAGTAGGCTCGTCCGACCGTGATGGGGTACCAGCAGTCACCGCGTGCAACCTTGCGTTCTATGCCGCTGAGTTCGGTGTCGCGCTGAAAGGCTTGCTTTTCGGCTTCATATTCTTTGCGGAGCAGCAGGAGCTGGCGTTCAAGAGAGAGTGTGTGTGTCATTCACTGTGAGTTGTGCGAAGGAGGGGGCGTCAATAACTTGCGCGTTCTACGCTGACGCCAATCATGGCATTGTTTCCTATTTTGAATTCGGCAGCAGCGCCGATGCGGTCGCGTGCCTGTTCGAGAAACACGGGGAAGGGGTCGCGGCGGAAGCGGAATCCTTCGTTTTTCGGGAGGAACGACTTGCTGCCGTAGGCGTAAAGGTTGATGCGGTCGTTCACTTCATAAGCGACGATGCCGGCAACGCCCACGTCGGTGCGTCGCCACGAACCCCAGTCGTAGTTCGTGGCAAAGAGTCCGGCGGCGAAAGAGAGTTTTGGCGTGACGGGATATACGTAGGCAAAGGCCGCACTTTGTCCGAATCCAACGCCTTTGGGCGAATGCTTGCCAATGCCCGCACTAACGCTCATACCGAACTGGGCATTGAAGCCTTCGTGAAGCCGCCACGAGGTGCCGTCAAATGCAGTGGACCACGGTGAGAGTCCGCCGAGTCCGTATCCACCAATCGTAAGTTCAGGTGCAAAGGCGCGCGTGTCGAGTGCAAATTGTGCGGCACGTCCGGCAAGCGGAAGCGTTCCGAGCGAATCGGAAGCGCTCTCCACGGCAACAGAGTCGGCACGAAGAACGGGCTTTTCGCTTTGCGCATAAGCTGCATGTACGAAAAGCATACCCATTATAATAATAAGGAGAGGAATGGCGCGGTGTTTCATAAAAACGTGATGCGTTTACGAGTTGTTTCTGCGAAGATAGAACTTTGCTTTTAGGCGCACAAGGAAGTAAGGAATGTTTAACGGGAAGTAGAGAAACAGCAACCATACATAAGCAGCGCCCGCTGTGCAACCTTTTGGCTGCGCAGCGGGCGCTGTGTCTGGGAGTACTGCCGGTTTAGAAGCTAACCGTGCCGAGGTTGCGGTCTACGAGGATGCCGTCCTTGGCTTTGAGGTTGAACTTGCCGGCCTTCTTGGCCTTGAACTTGATGACGAAGAGGTCGTGGTCGCCTTCTTCGAGGAGGAAGTTGTTGCCGCGGTTGACGAAGGTGGGGAAGAGCTCCTTCTGGCCGTTAGTGTGCAGACGGTCGTAGGTGAGGTTCACCATTTCCTTCATGTCAATGAGGTCGGTACCGGTGTATTCAAGTTCCTGCGTGTCGTAGGGAAGTGCGAAGCTGAGTCCGTTGACGTAGTGGAGAGCCTTGCCGCTCACTTTCACCTCCACGATGTCGCCTGCGGCGAACGTCTTCTTGTTGGGGGTGAGCACGAGGGAGCCGCTCACTTTGTCGTTGGAGTTGCGCACGCCGCCGTCGAGCTCAATGGTGACGCAGGAAATGTCGTAAGCGTCGATGAGTCCGTTCTTGTTGATGTCGCCGGCGCTGACATAGTCGAAGTCGCTGTCGCCCTTACGCAGACCCGTGTAGTTCATATAGGAGGTAAGGTCGTTTTCGTCAATTCGCTTGTCGTGGTTGATGTCGCCCTGCAGATAGCTTTCGCTGCCGGCCACCTTGAACACGTACATCTCGCGACCGGAACCGAAGTTGCCGGCAGCCTTGTCGAGATGGAGACGGACGTAGCGTGCTTCGGGGTTGCCCTCGAAGGCGAAGGTCTTTGTGGTGCCGTCCTGCGGCCATGAGAAGCTGACGGGAGCGGTCCAGTTCTGACGGTCGGTACTGAGGGAGAACGTACCGGCGAGGATGGTGCCGTTGCCGGCGTCTTCGCGGGGGAGATATTCGAGACGGTCGAGCTTGTTGACGGAACGCAGGTCGATGGTCATGTCGGAAGGAACGGCTTCGCCCTTGCCCCACTTGGTGTGCCATTGCGTCTTCTCGTCGAAGTCGAAGAGTTTGCCTACGCCCATGCCGCTCTGGTTTTCGCAAGTGGTCTGCGCCTTGATGTCGTGGATGGCAAACTCGAGCGGGTTGGCCTTTGTGGTGGCGCTCACGGTGGTCCAGTCGGAGTGGCCGTCGCGGTTTACGGCACGCACCTTGAGGGTGTAGGCCGTTTCGGGCTGCATGCCGTCGAAGGTGAAGGAAGTGGAGCGGATGGTGGAATGGAGCATGCCGTCGTATTCCACTTCGTAGTAGTCGGCGTTGTCGACCTTGTCCCAAGAGGGAGTGAGGGCGAAGCAACCGGTGCCTTCGTCGGTGATGGTGGCCTTCGGTGCTGCGAGCGAACCGCTGTGGGTGCGGAGCTTGTCGGCAGGCGAGAATTCAAAGCCGTTCACTTCCACTTCCGTGGCAGCTGCGGTGACGTCGGCCTTGGAAAGTTTGACGAGAAGCTGCGGATTCTTCGTTATCGCCTTCTTTGCAGCGTCGCTTCCGGCCGTAGAGAAACGGTTGAGGTTGGGAGCTTCGTTGAAGAAGTACACGTCGGTGCCTTTCTCGAAGTCGGCGAGTGTGGACACCTGGGTGAGCTTCACACTCTTCTTTCCCACACGGGCGCTTACTTTCTTCGGAGCTTTGCTGACGTTGATGCGCAGTTCGGTCTCCTTTTCAGAAGCAAAGCCTTCATACGAGCCTGAAGTGGGTTGTACCGTAACGGTGAGCTTGCCCTTGCCGTTGGCCTCGGTGAGTATTTCGGTGCGGGTGCATTTGCCGTTGAGGTAAGCCTGGGTCTGTCCGTCGTCGTCGTATTCCGTAAAGCGGTTCTCGCCTTCTGCTGAGGAGTAGACCTCATAGGCGCGGTAGTCCTTGCGTATTTGCGAGGGATTGTTGTTGGGGTTCGTCATGGGGATGATGGCATCGGCCTTGACGAATACGGGAAGTTTCCAAATGGGAGCATCGAAGTCGTTGATGATGCGTCCGCCTTCGTAAACGTCGCCGCTGTAGTAGTCCACCCAACGTCCTTCGGGAAGATAGATGCCGTGGCGCACGTCGTTGCCGTCCTTGTCCATCTTCGTGTCTTTGTAGACAGGAGCTACGAGGAACGACGGACCGAACATGAACTGGTACTGTGTGCCTGTGCCAAGGGTGTAGTCGTTGGGATAGTCGAGGAACATGGCGCGGATGATGGGTTTGCCGTCCACGGCCTCGCGTGCCACACTGTAGGTGTAGGGCATGAGTTCGCTCTTGAGCTTAAGGTAAGAGCGGTTGATGCTTGTGGCAGGTTCGCCGAGCACTTCGGGATATTTGGGGTTGGAGCCCCATCCGTCCATGTTGAGTTCCATGGGGGTGAATGTCTTCCACTGGAATTCGCGCACGTTGACGGGCACGTTCTTTCCGCCGAAAATGCCGTCGACATCGGAGGTGATGTTCGGCTGGCCGGAGAGTCCGGAACCGATGAAGGTGGGAATGTGGAAACGGATGTACTCCCAGTCGCCTCCGGTCTGGTCGCCGCTCCAGATGCCGGCGTAGCGCTGCGTGCCGGCCCATCCGTCGAGTGAGATAATGAAGGGACGTGCGTCGTTGCCGTAGTAAGGCATGATTTCGCCCACGTCGCTCACGCCGTTGAGGCCGAAGCTGTAGCCCCAGCCCACCCAAGCCACGTCGGTCTTGAGCACACGCACTCCGGCGTCGCGCACTTCTTTCACGATGTCGCGCTGAAGGAGGGGTTCGATGCCTTCTTTGGGATGGAGGTCGCTTTGTGTCCAAAGACCTATTTCCACACCTTTTGAACGGGCGTAGTCGCCAAACTCCTTGAGGTTCTGAATGTTTCCGTCGAGCGAGCTGGTCTGTCCGTAACC
>CAVCAV010000173.1:0-4465 GCA_963600165.1 Christensenella sp. UBA1685
CACACAACGTGCCGCGGACGCTTTTTTGCTGCGCAAAATGTGCAAATGTGCAAATATGCAAATGGGCAAATGGGCTGCGCTTTGCACCTTCTATGGAGGCGACGTTTGAAACGTCGCGCTCTACACGGCGAATGCGGGCGCAAGCGCATGGGGGCGAGCGATGGGGGCGAGGTCTTCCGATCTCGCATGCGCGGCCCTTACCCGCTCCATGGAGGCGACGTTTGAAACGTCGCGCTCTACACGATAATACCTTACCTCGCGCAAGCGAGTTCGGGAGAGCTCGCCCCCATCGTTCGTACAACACCGTATAGAGCGCGACGTTTCAAACGTCGCCCCATAGAAGGCGCAGCCGTGTAGAGCGCGAAGTCAGGAGACTTCGCCCCCATTCGCTACGCCCCCATTGTTCATTCCATTGTTCGCCCTTGTTATTTAACGAATTGTTTCACTTTCTACCGAAACCTTTGTACCTTTGCAAACATAAACTAAATTCACCAATTATGGATAGTAAAAGATTCTTCTCAAAGCCAATTCTTTTGGCTGCTTTTGCAACAGCCGTTAGCGCGACGTTCACAGCTTGTAGTGATGACAACTCGGGCGCTGTGACGGTTGACCCCAATTTTCAGGATTCCATTCCTGCGGTGACTACCGACCAGAAGGAAGTGGTGTATACCGGCAAGACTTTGCTGCTTGGTACCGACCGCACGGACTTGAACGGCGCGGTGGCTTCCCGTATCATGAATCCTACGACGGTAGCTTCTGCCGACTTGAATGCTGTGGTGTTTACCAAAGGTGTTGACGTGCATTTGTCTATGGAACAGGCAAAGTACATTCTTCTCGCCTATGCCAACAACGCTTCTGTTGTTGTTGTGGATCCCGCAGATTTCAGCAAAAGCTCTGTGCTTGACTCTCTGAAGAACGCCCTTGACGAATTTAAGGGATTGGGCAATGATTCAGCGGTTTGCCGACGCTTGATAGGTAGCTTGGAAACTTTTGGTGCTCCCAACGAACCCGACAAGAAGATTCTCGGTGCCGTGGCCTGCCAAAAGCACCTTACCTACATCGCCAGCGACGAGGCAGACGATGCTTCCAACCGCAGCGGAGAATCGTCGGTGGTCAACGAAAACGGCGACACCATCAAAACCGCTTTTGAACTTGATGGCGAGAAGCCCAATGCCTACAACTATGGTGTTTCGGCCGACAACTTGATTAATTGGATGAAAACCAGCGATGCTTTGGACGACGGTGCCAATGCAGAGATGGACGAAAACGGCATCCATGTGGTAACCGTCAACGGTAGCGTTGGTCCATCTGCCGCTTTGCGAAGCAAGACTTATTATTCTCTGACCTACGAAATCATTCCGTTGTACAATACCGACAGCAACAAGGACACCTATCTCATTCACTTGAATTCCAAGTTCCAGAATTCAAAACTGAATTATACAGAATCATCGTGGCGTGCGGTTAACCACGCCGTGTCCATCGGTAACGGCAAAGTTATTGACAAGAGTTACAAATCGACAAACCAGTATTATCAGACGGTCTACCATAACTATTGGGCAGGTCCCTATTTGAGGGGTGTCAACTATAGAATGGATGTGGTTCCCTCCGGTGCGAGCGACGAAGAGATTACGATTTCCGATGCGAAACCCGTAAACTGTCTGAACACTTCGGTAAAACCGGTGGTCGGTTTGGACTTCTCTTCCGATCACGTCAATCTCTTTACTCCCCAAATCAGTCTGACGGAATTTGGACGCAGCTTCTCCTATCATACCAGCAAAACGTTGTCGGACAACGAAGCGCTCATTGTGCAATACGTCGATGTGCCTCAGGGCGGCAGTTCTGTAGACTGGACTTATGCCGGTGACCAAATTGAAAAAGCCATTGTAAAGACACAACATACAGACGTGAAAGGCTTTCAACGTAACGACTGGAGCACGGACATGACCTGGACCGTAGAGGTGAAAAATCCGAAGGAGGGACATACCTACGGACTCCGTGCGACCGTTTTCCCTGTACTTGAGGAATTTTGCAACAATGATACTTACGTTGCTACAACAGCCAACAATAGTTATATAATCGACCTTCCCCAGCCTGTGCGTAGCAGAAAGCCCTATCTCATTAC
Organism: Christensenella sp. UBA1685; assembly: GCA_963600165.1. GTDB lineage: Bacteria > Bacteroidota > Bacteroidia > Bacteroidales > Bacteroidaceae > Alloprevotella. The sequence goes on from CAVCAV010000173.1 coordinate 2,123, forward strand.
GCTTGTCGGTACCGAGAGTGGAGCTACAAACAATGCAAACAGCCAGTGGCTTTGGTCGAACGACGCTGCCATCAAGGAGAAAGTCGGCGTTTCGTGCAAGAGCGACTTCTACAGTTATGCCTATACGCAGGCTCAAGGCCAGAAGGCTGCCGTGGCGAAGTTCAAGCAATACATGGAAGCTTTGCAGGAGATTGCCGTGAAGTGCGGCAGCACCCGCAACATGACGTTCAGCTTGAAATGCAACGACCAAGAGGGCAAGTCCGTGGCCAAGTGCACGCTCCATGGCACCGTACTTTCATTTGTCATTGAATAAAGGCCGCGATTAGCCAATAAGTATTGTTCACAAAAGAACTTGTGCAAATGCGTAAAGCGCGGCGAGCGGCCTGAAAGGCCGCTCGCCGCTCAATATTACCCTACAGAAATCTAGGTAAAGTATTTATTGAACATCGGTAAACCACGAATCTCACGAGATTTGTGGTTTTTTCTTTGAACATGGGCAAGATTTCGGCGAACGGGGATTTACTATAATGTGAGCGCTCCAAAACAACATCTACTCACATCAAAAAATTAAGAACAAATGATTACGAAGATATCCAAGATTTTCAAGCAGTCCCTTCTCGCCGTGTGCACTATTCTTCTTGCAACGGCAGTAGCGTCTTGCAGCAACGACGACGACAACTCCGTTAAGCTCAGTTTCAATCCCAGTTCCGTGTCGCTCTTTGCCGGTTCTTCGGCAGACGTTAAGGTAGCCGGTGGTTCGGGAAACTATACCGTGAAGTCGAGCAACGACGCCGTAGCCAAGGCTACTGTGGCCAAGAGCATCATCACAGTGACCGGTGTGAAAGCAGGAAAAGTGATGCTTTTCGTTACCGACGCCGCCAACAAGGTCAGCAAGACTTTGAGCGTAACGGTAAGCGACAAGGTTTCCGCACTGTCTTTAGACAAAACCTCGGTGTCGTGTAAGGTTGGCACCAACACGGAAATAGCCGTAAAGAACGGCACCGCTCCTTATACGGCAACTTCGTCGAACGAGAAGGTGGCAAAGGCTACAGTTTCCGGCAGCACCGTTACTGTCACTTCAGTTGCTGCAGGTACGGCAACGATAACGGTGAAAGACAAGAATGGCCTTTCTGGCACCATCAGTGTCATCGTAAAATAATTGTATTGTAAGGGTTTATGATTTATATGGGCGGAACGCACTTTTAGGGGTGCGTTCCCTCCCCGATAATCTTTCCGTTAAAGCAAAGCGAATGTCCTTTTTCAGCATCCATAAGAACAAGCCTTTTAGCGAGCACGACTTGCTGGAAGAGTTTGCGCGTGGCGACAAGAGCGCTGCGCCGAAACTCTACAGGCAGTATTCGCGCTACCTTACGGCTATCTGTTCGCGTTATGTAGCTAACGACGAGGATGTGAGGGACATTATGCAAGATGCTTTTCTTAAGATATTTTCCAATCTCGGGAAGTTTGTCTACCGTGGCGAGGGTTCGCTGAAAGGCTGGATGGCGCGCGTCGTTCTGAACGAGTCGCTGAAGTTTGTCCGTGACAACGGGCGCGCCTCATTCGCAGAGTTTGACGAATCGGTTGCAGACCCGGAAGACGAGCCCTCCGTGGAGGACATTCCTTCAGTAGTAATCCATCAGTATATACGCGAACTGCCCGACGGCTATCGCATGGTGTTCAACCTCTTCGTTGTGGAAGGCAAGAGCCATAAAGAGATCGCAGAGCTGCTGGGCATCAAGGTGAACACTTCCGCCTCGCAGTTTTTCAAGGCTAAAGCCATTTTGGCCAAGCGAATCAATCAGTATCGTAAAGAAAACGTTTATTAATCAGGCATATGAGCGACAAGTGGTTAAACGATATCCGTGAGCGGATGCATTCTTACGAAGAGGATGCACCGAAAGGCTTGTGGGAAAGTTTGGAACGTGAGATGTCTGCACAGCACGTCTTGCGGCCCAAACGGCGTGCTGCGGTTTTCTTGACGTGGTCCAAACGTGTGGCTTGCGTGGCTGCAGTAGTCTGCGCATGTGCCGTGGTTGGCAAATGGTACTTCTCTGGCGACTCTGCTCAGGAGAAGAACATGGCTAGCCATGCGATGAGCGATGAGCCTGCAACCAATGTTCAAACTCAAAGAAATACAGTGCTTGCAAAAGGTGATGAAAGCCCAAAGCCAAATGCGCAACCTTCTGCTCACGCCCTTGCCGCACGACTTCAGGACGTTCAAACTTCTTCTCCTTCTGTAGCTAAAGAAGGCACCGCACCTCTTCTTTCGGAAAACAATGAAGAGAAGCGCAGCAACTTGCCCGCTTCGGAGAAAAAAGATAGCAGTCGTGTTCTTTCGCCTTC
>CAVCAV010000173.1:4475-6472 GCA_963600165.1 Christensenella sp. UBA1685
GAGCATTCTCCCGTTGAGGATTTGCCGGTTTATGGACCTAAAGATTTTAAGGAATCTTCCGAAAAATCTGCTGCGAAGAATGAACGGCTTTTTGCTTTAAACGTTTTCTCTTCCGGCGGCTTGGGCTCGCAGTTGCGCAATGCTTCCGGTGATGGCGGCAACTACATGGTGATGGCGCCTGGGGCGTCTGCCGAGGAAGACAGTCTGGTCTTTGGCGTCGCGGCGGGCAATGAGAAGCAAAACGTGGAAACCACCGTTCACCACCGCCAGCCGGTGCGCTTTGGCTTGACGTTTTCTTATGTCCTCTCGCAGCGCATTGCTTTGGAAACAGGTTTGACCTATACGCGCTTGGCTTCAGACATGCGCGAGGGAACGGTTTCGTTTTACTATACGGGCGAGCAAACCCTTCACTACATTGGTGTTCCTGTAAATGTGAAGTGTGAATTGGTGCACAAAGGCGGATTCTCGCTTTATGGAACAGCTGGTCTGCTGACGGAAAAGCGCATCTATGGCCAATTGCAGAAGAATTATGTGATAGACGCCGAGCCGCACCGACAGGAAAAAGAGACGATTAGCTCCAAACCCTGGCAGTTTTCTGTGAATGCTGCGGCGGGTGTTCAGTACAAGTTCGTGAGGTGTGCTGCACTTTATGCGGAACCGGGCATCAGCTATTATTTCAACGACGGCTCAAGCGTAAAAACCATTTATCAACAGAAACCATTAAATTTCAATTTCAATCTCGGGTTGAGATTCATCTTAGAAAAATAAAAGCTATGAACAAATTAGTTTTTCGTGCCGTATTTGTGGCACTATCCATGTGCTTTGCATTTTCCAGTTGCAAAAGTTCTTCAGAGTCAGTTTCTGGCAAGAAGGTCGCTTACCAAGTGGCGAACCGCTATTTTGTAAACAACAGCGTAACCGGTGCGGTGCCCGCCAAGATTGCTACGCAGCAGGACTTCGACAAATATTTCGGTGCTGCCGCCGTAATGGGCAAGGACGGTATGCCCACGCAAATTGACTTTTCCCGCCAGTTTGTTGTGGCTATATCGCAGCCGGTAACGAACGTGGACACTGAAATCCGCACGACTTCCATCCGTAAGGAAGAGGGTACGCTCAAGGTGTATTATCGCCTTGTGGAAGGTGAAACCCGCTCTTATTCCATCCGTCCGCTACAATTGCTCATCGTTGACAAAAAGTACGACGGCAACGTGCAGTTGGTCAAAGAGTAAAATCCTGAACTTTCGGATTTAAGAATGTTCAAAAAACAACGTGCCAAAATTGTTAAGCGCGACGAGCGGCCTGAAAGGCCACCACCCGTAAGCCCAGGTCACGGAGCGGAGCGACGCGGCCTGGGTTAAACACCCAATCTACCTCCGCGGGCTGAAAGCCCACCACATGCGCCAAGACAAACTCTTATGCGGTTGATGTGGTGGGCTTTCAGCCCGCAATATTACCGAGAATATATACCCAGGCCGCGTCACTTCGTTCCGTGACCTGGGCTTACGGGTGGTGGCCTTTCAGGCCGCTCGTCGCGCACTATCATCTGCAGAAAAGAAGCATTGTTTAGGTCTAAACGAGGATTTATGTGAACATCTGGTTATAGGCCAGATTTCCGCTGGGTTTACAACGCACAATTCTTAATCCGAAACTAAAAAATGCTTGCCCAATTATAATCAACCATAGAACCAAAATGCGCCTGATGTTTCTTGCATCATGGCACATTTTCTTTTTGTCATATATCACCCAAAAGGATGATTTTTTATGTTTTACGGCCATTTTTATTGACGAATCCTTGTTGGAGCAATATGAATACCTCTATCTTTGTCAGTGAATAACAAATGAATTGCCATGATTTCCAAAATTAATTGCCGGATGTGACATCCTTGTTGATTGCAAAGTTAGAACAATAGTCCGGTAAAATCGGACGTAAGTGATTGATTACTAATCGTTTATCTTTAACTATACTTAGTAGTTTAAAATAGGTCAAGTGCCTGATA
>CAVCAV010000174.1:0-6464 GCA_963600165.1 Christensenella sp. UBA1685
GGGCGCATTTACCCAGGGTGTCGCTTCGCTTGCCCTGGGCTATGTTGTGCTGGGCTTTCAGCCCGCTTTCTGCACTTAAAGAATGTAGGTAAGTTATCCTTTGAACACCGCTAAAAGACTTTGTCGAGCCACTTGGTTTCGATGGGGAAACATTTGCCTACAAGAGCGTCGTGGGGAACGAGCTCGTAGATGTCGGGGGCGGTTTCAAGCCAATAATAGTCTTTTGAAAGGGCCACGGAGGGAAGGACGTGGCCGTCTATCTCCAGTTGCTTTCGCGCGTTTACGCTTGCACGGCTGTGCTCGTAAGTGCGGAGCAGCCAGGCAAGGAGCGAAGCGTTGTAGGGTGTGACGCGGAGGCGCTTGTGGCGTGCGGGGACCACGATGGGCTGGGCATCGGGCGAGGTGCGCGCCGGAAGCACTTTGCGGCGGACGGGGTCGATCCACACGGTGTCGGCGGGAAGTGCACGGCACACGGCGGCCACGTTGGCTGAAGAGCCCGGAAGACGGTATACGAGCAGTTCGCCGCAGGCGGGCTGGCGGTAGCCCCATCGGCGACAGCCCCAAACGCTCTCGCCGGGCAACCGGAGGCCGTACCACGTGAGCGACACAAAGGTGTGCTGGCGCGGACGCACGCCGGGCAGACAGGCTTTGGAAGGCAAGGTCATGTGCGAAAGAAGCAAAAACCGCACTGCCAGCAGCATGATTGCGGCCAGCAGCACGGGCAATGCTATTTTTCGCACGAAAGCTTTCATGGCTTCTGTCGTGATAGTGGTGTGAACGGGGAAACGGGAGCCTCAGCGCGGGGTCACTTGATGTCCCAAACGCGCTTGAAGAGTCGGTTCCATCGCATTCCGCCGTCGAAGAATCCGTAGTCGGGGTCGAGGGAGAGCCAGACGAAGAGGGGCTTTCCCACCACGTGGTCCTCGGGCACGAAACCCCAGAAGCGGGAGTCGGCACTGTTGTCGCGGTTGTCGCCCATCATCCAGTAGTAGTCCATCTTGAAGGTGTAGGACGTGGCGGGACGGTCGTTGATGTAGATTTTTCCGCCGCGCACTTCGAGTTTGTTGCCTTCATAAACGCGGATGGGGCGTTCGTAAATGGGCAGATTGGCGAGCGTGAGCTGGAGCGTGGCGCCCCGCTTCGGAATCCACAGCGGACCGTAGTTGGCGGTGGTCCACGTCTTCGCCATGTTTTGCGGATAGAGCCAGTCGGACGCAGGTTCGGCGGGCTTGATGGAGCTGACGAGTTCGGGATGGCGGCTGAGGGCCTCTTTCACTTTTTTCGTAAGGGGCATCCACGTGGTGTTGCCGTTGCTCACGGAGTAGAGGTCTTCGTCGGTGATGCCGAGTTCCTTCTTGAGGTCGACGGGCATTTCCTGTTTGAAGGTCACTTCGTAGGCATACTGCGAATTTTCGGGTTCGCGGTTGGCCTTGCCATCGAGATAGATTACGTTGTTGCGTATCTGAAGGGTCTGTCCGGGCAGACCTACGCAACGTTTCACGTAGTTTTCGCGGCGGTCGGTGGGCCGGCTTACTATTTCGCCGAACTGCTCCGTGGCCTGGCGCATATAGGCTGCGCCGGCGGCGTAGATTTTACGGTAGATGGCCTGTTGCTCTTCGTAGCTCATGGAAGGCGTGATGGCAGAGGAGGCCAGCGTGGGCTGTTCGCCGGGAGTGCCGAGGAGCTGGTCGCCCATCTGGTAGGCCATGCGGTAGTAGTCCTGGTTTTGCTGGTTGAGCGCCACGGTGTCGCCTGCGGGATAGTTGAACACCACAATGTCGTTGAGTTCCACGTGGCCGAGACCCTTCACGCGGCGATATTCCCAGTGGGGCCAGTTGAGATAACTGCGGCAGTTGACCACGGGCAGCGTATGCTGCGTAAGGGGCATGGAGAGGGGCGTTTGCGGAATGCGCGGACCGTAGGAGAGTTTCGACACAAGGAGATAGTCGCCCGTGAGGAGCGTCTTCTCGAGCGAGGATGAGGGGATGACGAAGTTTTGGAAGAAAAACTGGTTGATGAAGTAGATGGCCACGAGTGCGAACACGATGGCGTCGACCCATCCCATGATGAAACGCGTGGCGGGGCCCACTTCGGGTTCGCGCCACCATCCCCACTTTATTTTGTGCGTGATGCAGAGGTCGTAGATGAAGGGGACGACGATGATGCCCCACCAGCAGCCTACCCAAAAGAGGAAGAGGCAGTAGAGGAAGGTGTAGATGCCGAACTTCACCCAACTGCGCTTGCCTTTGCTGTCGGGTGCGGCTTTGTGTTCGTTTTGCGTATTGTTTTCTTGTGCCATGTGGCGTAAGGTAAGTGATAAATCAGAAATTGAAAAGGTCGTCGGTGGAGAGGAGTCCGCTGTGGTTGGCGGTGAATTCGGCTGCGAGCACGGCCCCGAGGGCAAATCCGCTGCGGTTGTGGGCGGAGTGGGTGATTTGTATCATGTCGGCCGGCGAGTCGTAGGTGAGCGTGTGTATGCCGGGCACTTCGCCTTCGCGTACGGCGTCGATGCGCAGAAGGTTGGAGGGGGTGTCGGTGGTGCCGCTCACGGTGCCGTCGGCATTGTACACCTCGCCTTTCGTCCATCCGTCCTTGCGGTCGAGTTCGGCGCAGACCTGCTCGGCGAGCGTGATGGCGGTGCCACTGGGAGCGTCGAGCTTGTGGACGTGGTGGGTTTCCACTTCGCTCACGTCGTAGTCGGGATAGGCGTTCATGATGCGGGCGAGATATTTGTTGACGGCGGAGAAGATGGCCACGCCGAGCGAGAAGTTTGACGCCCAGAAGAGGGTGTGTCCGCCTTCGGTACACTCGCGGCGCACGTCGGCCTCGTGGTCTTTGAGCCATCCGGTGCTTCCGCTGACCACTTTCACGCCCTGTGCCCAGGCCCGCTGGTAGTTGCCGTATGCGGCTGTGGGGTTGGTGAACTCTATGGCCACTTCGGCGCTGCGGAAAGCGTCGGAGTCGAAGTCGGAAAGGTTGTCGACGTCGATGATGCTTACTATTTCGTGGCCGCGCTTGCGGGCTATTTCTTCTATCATATGGCCCATTTTGCCATATCCGATGAGTGCTAATTTCATAATGCGGTTTGTGTCGGTCGTTTACGTGGCTTTCGCGGCAACGGCTTTTGCCGGGCGAAAACCTATGGAAGTTGGTGCAAACTTACGGAAAAAATGTCAGTAACGGGGTGCGGTGTGCGGCTGATTTTGGGAGGGGGCGGCGGAGGGAGGGCGTCAATCGTCCGTCAAAAGCCGGTAGTTGGTGCTTCGTCCGCCTTCTTCGGTCTGCTGCAATATGCCTTTCCTAATCAAGTCGTTGATGTCGCGGTTGGCGGTGTCCTGCGAGCAATGGTTTATCTTGTACCATTTCGAAGAATTGAGTTTTCCCTCGAATCCATCGAGCATCATGTTGATGATTTTGCGCTGGCGGTCGTTGAGTGCAGTGGTGCGATGGCGGTCCCAAAAATGCATTTTGCGCACTACGTTCTCCGTGCGTGAGAGAGCCGTTTGCAAGGCGCCCTTCATGGTGAGGAGAAACCACGCAACCCAAGAGGTGATGTCGAGATTGCCTTTTTGGGCCTGTTCCAAATGGCCGTAGTAGTCGTTTCGGCGACGGAGTATTTCGGAGGAAAGACTGTAATAGCGTTGCGACGTTTGGTCGGCGCGCGAGAGGAGGAGTTCGGTGAGGGTGCGGCAGATGCGTCCGTTTCCGTCGTCGAAAGGATGTACACTGACAAACCACAGATGTGCCACGGCAGCCTTTACAACGGGGTCGATAGCGTCCGTGGTGTTCACCCAATGGAAGAACGCGTCCATCATAGCGGGTACGGCCTGGCATGGCGGAGCTTCGTAATGGACTTTCTGCTTTCCGAGGGGACCGGACACCACTTGCATGGGCTCTTCGCCCTGTCGCCAATTGCCTACGGTGATTTGGTAAAGTCCGCTGCGGCCTGTAGGGAACAGGGCGGCGTGCCATGCAAAGAGGCGTTCGGCATCGACCTGCTCACCGCAGCGTTTTACGGCGTCCATCATCACTTGCACCACGCCTTCGGTATAATGGTCGGCCGAGGGCAAACCAGCGGAGAGTAGTCCCAAATGTTGCGCCACTGAGGAGCGCACGCTGTCGCGGTTGAGTTCCTCGCCTTCAATCTTGGCCGAATGGAGTATTTCCTGCGTAAGCGATTCGAGCACGGAGAGGTTCTGCTCTTCGAAGCCGAACATGGAAATGCGCCCCAAGAGTTTTCCTCTGAGGAAATTGACTTCGGAGAGGAGTTCGTGGAGAGCCGATTCGTCCCAAACCATTTTGGGCCATTGGTCGCATTGCCATATGTAAGTTGCCGCAGAGTTTGCCATACGATTGATTTTTAGCTGCAATGTTAGTGGATTTCCGCCGATTCCGCAAATTTTGCGGAGAATATCCGCGCTAATCTCCGCAGAATGTGCGGAGATTAGCGCGGATATTCTCCGCAAAGGCATCATGATTGCGCGTTCTAGGGGCATGAACAATGGGGGCGACGATATCGTCGCGTTCTACGCAGCCATTGTGCGGTTTTTCACACACACATGTGTTTGCCGTGTAGAACGCGACGTTTTAAACGTCGCCCCCATAGGAGGTGCACATGCCGCGCATACTTTCGTTCATTTGCGCCCACAGGCAGTGCATATCGTTTTGTAGAGGTTACTGAAAGTTTGATGCGTTACCAAACCGAATCGACGGCTGCCGAATCGCAGTCATAAGCAACACAAGCAGTGTCACAAGCAGAATCTGCATAGTCCTCAAAAGCCGAAGAGGAGCTTGACGAAGACTCTACGTCGGTCTTTGCCTTGCGGTCCTTGCGCTCGGCGGCCTGGGTGATGTCCTTCACGTTGAAGGCGTAGCAAATGTTGATGGTGCCGCCGGAGTAGCCGATGGTGACGCCGGCGCCCGACTTGTGTTTGAGAATGCCGGGCGAGGCCTGCGTGAAGCCGGCTTTCTTGAGTTCGCTTTCAAGGGCCTTAACGAAGCGGGATTCGGAGTCGACGGCATATTCCGAAACGGAGAGTTCAACGGCGGCTCCCTTCACGCGTGCGCTCTCGTTGTAGCTGTAGTCGTAGCCGCTCTGGTAGCGGGAGGTTTCGCCCCACCAGTCGGTGTAGGTGGAGTAGCGCGGCGTGCCGATGGCAAGGTTGGCATCGAAGAAGAGCGTCACTTTGTAGCCGTCTTCGTAGAAGTCAATGCTCGAACGGTATTCGCACGACTCGGGCGAAGAGGCTTGGGAGGTGTATTTGGCAAAAGTTTCGCCGGCCTTCACGCCGAAGAAAGCTGCGCCGGAAATGTGGGCGGCATAGTTTTTGGCAATGCCTTCGGCATCGAAGTAGTTGCTGCGCACGAAGAGGCATGCCACCGAGCTCACACTTTTGAAGTTGTCCTTGCTGACGTCCTTCTTCTCCTTGTCCTGGATGGACACGCTCTTTCTTTCACCTACGAGGAAACGGTCGTCGGTAAGAGGCAGGGCCACTTCGTAGTCGAAGGGGATGACCTCGTTGTCGTCCTTGTCGACGATGCCGTATTTGTCGTTTTTCTCGGCAGTATAGAGTTGCGGAACATCGTAGAGTGCCGCAACGGGAGCATTATAGGTCAACTGCTGATACTTGGCACGCATCACCACTTCGCCCTTCTTGTCCTTGAGGCCGTAGCTTTCGCCGTCGGTGTAAACGGCCAGTCCGTCCCTTACGGGGTCGGTTAGGTATGCCTCGCCCAGCTCTGCTATCTTCTTGCCCTCTTTGTCGAGCATTTCGCATTTGTCGGCTTTGCGCATCACCACGATGCCGTCGCCCACGCTGCATACGCCTTTGTATTCGGAGGCATTCTTGCTGAAGAGTTCTTTTCCCGACTCGTCGATGACGATGTACTTCTGGATGGTGTCGGCACCTTTCTTTCCCACCACGGCGAGTCCGTCGTTGAATTCGGCGCAAACGGCATCGTACTTCTTGTCGATGAGTTCTTTGCCGTTGGGCTTGATGAAACCGAACTTTTCATCGCTGTAGATGACGGTGGCTATGCCCTGGCGAAACACGCCGCAGGCCTTGATGGAAGCGGGAAGGAGCGTTTCCACCTTGCCGTCGGTGTTGATCACGCTGATGCACTTTCCTTCTTCCACGGCAAGCGCATAACCGCCGCTGAAGACGGAGGCTTCGAGATAGGACGTTTTGTTGATGGGCTTCTTGGCGTCGTTGACGTTGTAGTAGTCGTACTTGCCTTCGCCGTTTTCTACGTAGAAGATGTCGTCGACAATGAGCGACGGCTGGTTCTTGAATTCGTCCTTGAGGACTATTTCGCCACTTTCCACGTTGACAATGCTCCACATGTCGGAGCCTACGAGTTGCACGGCAAGATATTTCGGCGTATAGGTCAAATTGCAGGATGTTTTTTTCCACCTTTTGTTCTATAGGTCAAATTGCAGGATGAGTAAGGTGCCGGTTTCTTAT